>JAYVRA010000029.1:0-9153 GCA_043776635.1 Phyllobacteriaceae bacterium | reverse complement strand
CCGGATGGAAAACACCGGCCGAGGTATTCAGAGAAAAGGTGCTGGACAAAACGAAATGATTACACAAAATCAAACCAGCTCGAAAGGTCGCAGTTCAGCTATCGCTCACAGGTCAATCTTGCCGGCATCTTCTTCGTGTTTGCCATCTTCCTCTGTCAAAACCAATATCTGCAGCTGGTTTTGGATTTGTCGCCGCTACATGCCGGACTTTGGTCGATAATTCCCTCGCTGATTTTTACCCTTATGTCGCTTTACAGCCATAAGTTCATCGCGCACTTTGGCGCAAGCCAGGCCGTCATCGGCGGGCTGATCATCAACGCCGTAGCCTTTGCCACCATGTCCATCGCAGCGCTCAGCGTCAGCCTTTACGGCATTTTGGGAGCAGCAATGCTTATTGGCTTCGGCTTTGTGCCGGTTATCTTGACCACAATGAATATGATCGTCTCCTCAGCCCCTCTGGAGCGCGCCGGCGCTGCCTCCGCCATATCCGAAACCAGTGCAGAGCTCGGCGGCGCGCTTGGCATCGCCCTTATGGGCAGCCTTGCCACCTTTATTTATCGCTATGGCATGGCCGATGTTGATATGACCGGCAATGCACCGCAAGCAGCGCTGTCCGCCCGCGCCACATTGGCAGGTGCTGTCGAGGCGGCTGCCCCTTATGCTGGCGAGCACATCTCATGGCTCGATGTGGCCAAGGTTTCATTTTCGAATGCCTTCGCCGTGATCGGTTTTTCGGGCGCTGTTACTTGTCTTGCCTTGGCGTGGCAGGTGCACAGGGTATTTGACAAAAAATGATAACTCAAACAAGCGGCGTTTGCATCATCTGCAAATGCAAAATATCGCCAGTCCACGGGTTGGCGTCGCACACAGCCTCGTTCAGCAGCACACCTAAGCCAGGCTCTGTCGATGGTATAACATGTCCGTCTTGCCATTCGATTTTCTTGTGCAGCAGTTCACAATGGAAGCCGTCGAAAGTTTTGATCGCTTCGAGAATGAGGAAGTTTGGCAAGGTAACAGCTAGCTGAATATTCGCCGCCGCGACGATGGGACCGCAATAGCAATGCGGGGCGATTTGGATGTGGTGGGCTTCGGCCATTCCGGCGATTTTCTTAGTGGCGAGCAAACCACCGGAGCGACCTAAATTGGGTTGCAGGATGGACGCGGCGCGGGTTTCTATCACCCTTGCAAATTCAAATATTGTGCAAAGCCGCTCACCCGTGGCGACGGGGATGGAGGTGTAACGCGCGACTTCAGCCATCACTTCGGGCATATCCGGCGGCACGGGTTCTTCAAACCATAGCGGGTCATAGGGCTCAATGGCGCGGGCCATGCGTTTGGCGCCTGAGGCGGTGAACTGGCCATGGGTGCCAAACAAGATATCGCATTTCGTGCCGACAGCTTCGCGTATCGCTTTGACCATGCGGGCGGATAAGTCAATGTCGATGAGGCGCGGCTGGTGGCCATCAAACGCGGTGTATGGTCCGGCTGGGTCCAGCTTTACGGCGGTGAAGCCTAGGGCGACATAGTCCAATGCGCAGGCAGCGGCCATTTCCGGATTGTTGTAGACATTGTTGTTTTTGTCTTCAGCTTCGTCAGGATAGACCGAACCTTCGGTGGGGTAGAGGTAGGTGTAGGTGCGCAGTGTTTCGTTGACGCGGCCGCCGAGCAGCATGTAGGCGGGCTTGTTCGCCGCCTTTCCAATAATATCCCAGCAGGCCATTTCCAGCGCGGACACGCAGCCGATCATTGTGCTATCGGGGCGCTGGGTAAAGCCAGACGAATAGGCTCTACGGAAGAAGGCTTCAATGTCGTGCGGATCATTGCCGATGAGATAGCGCTGCGCGACATCTTCAATCATTTTGCACGTCAGGTGAGGATCAAACGAGGCGTTATAGGCTTCGCCATAGCCGATGATGTTATCGCTGGTAGTGAGCTTCACAAAGATGAAATAGCGCCCGCCAATTTGCGGCGGCGGATTGGCAACGACCCAGGTTTTTACGTCGGTGATCCTCACTTGTGGTCCTCCAATATCAGACTTGCGCCTTTCCAGCCGGTGGCAATGGCAGCGGCGTTGGTGTTGCCGGTTATCAGTCTCGGAAAAATAGAAGCGTCTATGACGCGCAGGCCTTCGATCCCGTGAACTCTGAGACGGGAATCCACCACGGAGTCAGACGCGTTCGGGCCCATACGGCAGGTGGAAACCGGATGATAAACCGTGCCTGAGCGCAGGCGGAAATCTGTGATGAGTTCTTCGTCAGTTTGCACTTTTGCACCGGGCAGAATTTCCTCTTCGATTAAGCTTGCCATGGCAGGCTGCGCGGCGATGATGCGCAAGAATTTTACCGCATCGAGCATTTCGGAAACATCGTCGGGATGGGAGAATGCGTTTGCAATTATGCGCGGCTTATCCAGCGGGTTATTGGATTTGATTTCGATGAAACCACGACTTGAGGTGCGACAGTTGGATAGGCCGATAGAGAAGCCCGGCCATGGGTCCGGCGACAGCAACGGCCGCTCACCAACTTTAGGGATGACGGTGGAAAAGGCTTGGAAATAAAGCTGCATGTTCGGGCGGGTGTATTTATCCGAAGTGCGGAAAAAGCCGCCGCCTTGGTTCATGGAAATCGACAGCGGGCCGGTGCGGAATAGCAGATAGCGAATGCCGACCATCAGCTTGCCCCACCACGGGCGTAGCGTTTGGTTCAGCGTCGGTAGTTTTGACTTGTATGTGTAGTTGATGCCCTGATGATCGGTAAGATGCTGGCCGACATTGGGGTTGGCGACGATGACAGAAATATCGAATTTCGCCAGCAGCGCGGGGTCGCCGATGCCGGACAATTGCAGCAATTGCGGGGAGTTTATAGAGCCGCCGGAAAGGATGACCTCACGGCCGGCGCGGACTGATTTGGTAAAGCCGCCTTTGATGTATTCAACACCAACTGCGCGCTTGCCCTCGAACAAAATCCGCGTGGCGTGCGCCTTGGTAATCACACTTACGTTCTTGCGCTTCATCGCAGGGCGCAGGAAGGCGCGGGCGGCGGACATGCGGATGCCGTTCTTTGTGGTGATTTGATAGAGGCCAACGCCCTCTTGGGCCGCGCCGTTAAAATCCGGATTGTGCGGCAGGCCTGCCTGTTTCACAGCCTCGATGTAATTATTGGTGAGCGGGTGGATTTGCTTGTCGATATTGGAGATATGCACTGGCCCGCCAACGGCGCGCCATGCGTCATCTCCGCCTTCATTGTCTTCGAGCGACTTATAGATTTTCAGCATATCCGCCCAGCCCCAGCCGGGGTTGCCGAGCGTTTGCCATTCGTCAAAATCTTGGGGTGCGCCACGTATCCAGACCATGGCGTTGATGCTGGATGAACCGCCGAGAATCTTGCCACGCGGCCAGTTATCGGCGTTACCTGCAAGGCCTGCATCCGGCTCGGTTTGGTACATCCAATTATAAGATTTATCGAAAAACATCTTGCCGTAGCCCATAGGCATTTGCGTATAAAAGCGCAAATCCGTGCCCCCGGCCTCCAGCACCAGTACGGAAAAACGGCCATCCGCAGACAGGCGCTCAGCGACCACTGACCCTGCCGAACCGGAGCCGATTATGATGAAATCATATGTGTTCATGTGTTCCAAAGTGCAATTGCATGTTTGTCAAACCTAGTCAAAAGTCGACAAACAAATCCAGCCTTTGCGCCGCCGCTTGTCAATAAAACGACGCAAAGACGTGGTGACAACTTTGCCAGTACCTTTAACACGTACGGCGTTCATGCTTACTTAAACGTGAGATTTTGAAATTGAAAAGGAATGCCTCCCATGCGCGGTGAAGATTGCAACCAGCCAAGTGGCGATTTGACATTGCGCACAGCGGCCATGCCGAAAGATGCAAATGCCGCAGGCGATATTTTCGGCGGCTGGGTTATGGCGCAGATGGATTTATCCGCCGGTATGCGGGCCGCCGAAAGGGCCAGAGGGCGCGTGGTGACCGCTGCCGTGAACGAGATGTTTTTTGAAAAACCAGTAAAAATCGGCGATATTTTATGCGTTTATACAATAATTGAAAAAGTAGGCCGCACATCAATTGTGCTCAAAGTCGATGCGTTCGCGCAGCGCTATTTATCGCCGACAGTGGAAAAGGTGACGAGTGCGCGGTTTGTGATGGTGGCGCTGGATAAGGAAGGCAAGCCAACGCCGGTTCCGGCGGAGTAGGCCTCCATAAGCATAATTACAATTGCAAAAATCCATATTTTATCTATCTTACATAGGCTCAGGACCTGATGTGCGTCGGCTACCCCGTCGCGATAATTCCTCTATCGCTTACGGAATGCTGCCGTGCGGGTTATTTTTGGAAATTCGGGCAGCGTTCGAGAGGGTTTATATGTCTAGAAAAGCACGCGCTATCCCCCGTACTTAATTACATGCCACATGCCCATTCTTCCTTTGCATAATGTCAAAATGGAAGTGGTCGCTGTGTGCTTTGTTATAGCCGGGCCCGAGCACTGTGGAGAAATAATCACAACCGTCGGCGCGGATGGTGTTTAGCAGTCCGCGTTCGCGGAAAGAGAAGAAGCCTTTCTTGCGGACTAAAATATCATGACCGTTTTTCAGTTCGATTTTGGCGACATCGAGCGCATTGCCTTTGGCATGTTCTGACATTTTACCACTCCCATTGCCGATCATTGTTCGGCAGGAATAGGATGAGGCTTGGGTGATTGTACCGACGCCGGAGAAATAGCGCAGGCGCGCCGCAGGTTGTAGTTCGTGTTTGACCCATGAAGCGAAGTGCAAAGTCATTTGGCAATTAAGTGTAGCGGCAGGGGTCATCCGTGCGCCACCGGGCATGCCGGTTACCTCAATAGGGTAGGGAATATTGCAAACGCCGCCATCATTGATCGGCGGTAACTCACGGAATGTGACGCCAAGGCTGCGCAACTGATTGCGACACGAAGCCTCGTCCGAAGGCATTCCACTGGGATTGTGAAAGCCAAACGGGTGCGTGAGGCGGGTAAAACCAACGGCTATGGGCGATTGCACCAAGCGGTCCTGCGGTGCTGGCTGCATCTGCATGGATTGTTCGGGCAGCACTTCATCGCGGGTTAACGGCGTTACTGGGTAGGACTGCTGCGGCTCGACGGGCGTCATAGGAACCAGCGCGGACGTCTGCATCCCGACATCAACATCGGGCCGCATGACACTATCAGTCGTGCACGATGTCAGGGCAAGAGCGGCGGTGAGAACGCGAATGACACTGATACGCATGATACAATCCTTAAGGAAGTATCCAAATTACCACTCAAATATGAATCGTTCGTCAGCGCGGGTGTTAATACATAAGGTCATTTCAGGGCGAAATTCACTGGCAAAATGGCTTGCCCTTGCGCGGCGCGAGGTCAAAATGAAAATGATGGGCGTGGTCCGGATCGCTTCCCGGGCCGATCACTGTGTTGAACGGGCCACAGGCTTTGGCACGTATGGCATCCAGGAACAGTTTGGTTTTTGGCTCACTTGCCAACGGGGCTTCAACGAGGATGATGCGTTTATCGGATAGTGTAAACGAGGCGATGTCCAATGCGCGGCCAAAGGCGTGTTCAGACAATTTCGACGATTGGTGGCGTGTACGGCAGACATAGGCTGAGTCTTGTGTGACTGTGGCGATGGTGCTGCCAAGTGTGGAGATTGTGATTTTTTGCGCGACATCGCGCATGAAGGCGGCGAATTTTAGCGCTGTCAGGCAATCGAGAAGAGCGGCAGGTGTGAGCGTGATGTTTGGGCCGAGCGCTGTTAGCTCTACAGGGTTTTCAATGGAGCAACCGACAGGATTGCTCACGCGTGGCATTGGTTTGAAAGTCACGCCAAGCGACCGAAGTTCAGTTTGGCAGGCATTTGGACCGTTTATCTCTTTGGTCGGGTCAGGAGGCGACGGAGCCTTGACGGAAAGAATAGGTTTAGATGTTGGAACTGGAATGTCACCTGCGACGGCGTAACCATGGCCAACCAACATAAGCGCAGCGGTAGAGAGGCGGGTGACTAACTTCACAGATTTATTTCCCCCTTGGTGTCATCCTATGCCTAACACCTGAAGCGCGAAACAAGTTCCATTAAATCTTGACAGCAACCTATCTATTTCTGATGCGTTAGAGATACGAATCAAAATGGAAAACCTCAATGTCTTCGCTTCTATCGCCCTCAGTGCTGCCAATATTGTTGCTAATTGGGTCAAATGTTTTCATGACATTTGCTTGGTATGGCCATCTGAAATTCACTGGATCGCCACATTATATCGCCGTGCTTGCAAGCTGGGGGATTGCGTTTTTTTAATAGTGGCTGGCTGTGCCTGCCAACCGTATCGGCCACCAAGTCTATTCAGCGGCAGAATTGAAAACCATGCAGGAAGTTATCACCCTGGTGGTTTTCAGCGTGTTTTCTATCTTCTGGCTAAAGGAAAGTTTTACATTTGGCCATGTTATTGGCTTTACTCTAATCGCAGCCGGGGCGGCGGTTATATTTAAGGCTTGAGTTTTCTGTTCACCCACATCGGCACAAGCTCCACCGCCAGCATGGCGCAGAAAATCAGCGCGCAACCGGTGAGAGACAGCGCAGACAAGTGGCGGTGAAAAACCAACGCATCAAACGCGGCGGCGAATAGGGCTTCAGATGACAGAATGATGGCCGCTTGCGCCGCAGTGGTATGACGCTGGCCTATAGATTGCAGCGTGAAGGCAATACCGCCGGCGATAACGCCTGCGAACAAAATATCGTCGGAAGCTAGAATTGCTGCGGTCCAATCGAGGCGCTCGAATAGCAGGGCCAATATCCAGCCGAAAACAGCTGTGACAGCAAATTGTGTGACTGCCTGCGTGATGGGGCGGTTGGTTTTGTTGGCGTAGCGTGTGATGAACAGGATTTGCAAGGCCCAGAACAGAGCACATAAAATCGTGTACCAATCGCCGGCCACGAAGCGATCAAGATGCCCGCCGGACAGCAGGAATATGCCAAACAGCGCGGTAAGCGCAGCGGGCCAGACGACCCAATGCGGCCATTCGCGATAAAGCAAAATGCCGGTCAGCGGGACCATGATGAGATAGAGACCCGTGAGGAAGCCAGAGTTTGTGACAGTGGTCGTCAACAGGCCGGATTGTTGCGACAGCATACCCAAGAACAGAATAAACCCAATGCCGCCAAAGGCTTGCCAATCCGCATTAGTGAGCGCGACAGGCGCATTGCGTCCTTCTTTAAGCGCCAATGGCAACATTGCCAGTGTCGCCACGCTGAAGCGCAGCGCAATAAAGAAGAACGGCCCTATATGATCCATCGCGCTGAACTGGGCAAGAAACCCTGCACCCCAGATGGCAGCCGTGATGAGCAGGATGGCATTGGCGCGTGTGCGAGACATATTTGATTCCGGATGTTTAACGGTAATAGCCGAGTGCCACGTGCTTGTCAGGAGCGATTTGTTGGCGCTTGACAGGTGTATGCCGCCGCCATAGTTGTGTGCTGTCGAAGGAGGATGGAAACGTAGCCTTTATGCGGGGAAACATCCTAAAAGCCTGCTTACCCCTTGATTGGCAACAGGAGCGAACCTGAGACGCAACATGAAGGCATTCCGCCGTTCGTGAAGTGTCAATTTTAAGAGGTTCGTAATGACCGACGAAACCACATCCAACGCCGTCAGCGTTATTCGTTCTCCTGCCTTTATTTTCATTTTTATCACGGTGCTTCTCGATATTTTATCAGTCGGCATCATCATTCCGGTATTGCCGAAACTGGTGCAAACACTGCTTGGCGGCGATGTTTTGAAAACCGCGAAGTTGTTTGGCTGGTTCATTTCAGTTTGGGCGGTAATGCAGTTTTTGTTCTCGCCGGTGATCGGCGCGCTGTCCGATCATTTTGGGCGCAGACCGGTAATTTTGACCAGTAATCTGGCGCTCGGGATTGACTATGTGATTATGGCGTTAGCGCCAAACTTGTGGATATTATTTGCCGGACGCATAGTCTCCGGCATTGCATCATCCACTGTTTCCACCGCGCAAGCCTATATCGCGGACATTACAGCACCGGAAAACCGTGCTGGCGCGTTCGGCATGTTAGGCGCAGCATTTGGAGTAGGATTTGTGCTCGGGCCGGCGCTTGGAGGCATCTTGGGTCACCATGATTTGCGCCTGCCATTCGTGGCAGCGGCGGTTATGAGCTTGGCTAATTTCACCTATGGCTATTTTATCTTGCCAGAATCGCTGCCCCTCGCAAAGCGTTCGCCGTTCAAGTTTTCGGGCGCAAATCCGGTCGCGTCTGTTAGGATGCTCGCACGCGACGGGCAACTGGTGCGGCTCGGTTTCATCGGTTTTCTCAGCGAGCTTTCGCACCAAGTTTTGCCTGCAGTAACAGTGCTTTACATGGGCTATCGTTATGGCTGGGACGAGCGGTCAGTCGGCCTTGTACTAGCATTTGTAGGTGTCTGCACCATGGTTGTGCAGGGTGGATTGGTGCGGCCAGTGGTGACCAAAATTGGTGAAAAAGCGGCTTTGCTCTTTGGCCTTACCGCTGGCTCGCTGGGGTTTGCGATCTACGGCATTGCTCCCACCGGAACAGTATTCCTTGTAGGCGTGCCAGTAATGGCGCTGTTAGGCTTTTCCCGATCGTCGACCTCCGCACTTATGACACGCCGCGTCGGTGCGGACGAGCAGGGCAAATTGCAGGGTGCCAGCGCCAGCGTGATGGCCCTTTCCGGACTGGTGGGGCCGTGGTTGTTTGCATTGACTTTCGCTTATTCAATCGATCCGGCAAAGGGATTGTTGGCTCCAGGATTACCGTTTTATCTGGCCGCGACAGCGATGGCACTGTCAGTTCTCGTGGCATTTGGCGTTGAACGGGCGGGTCGCTAAGATTTCATATTCATGCGCCATAGCTTAAGGTCATGATCTGTTGATTTTGGCGGAATGGCAGGCGAATGGCGAAAATATGCAAGGAAAACCGTGCAGAACGGGCTGAGGTTTGACGCCGCTGAGTGAAGCCATCTTCCTGTTGATACCAAAATCGGGCGCTTTCCGGCGCCATCGCTTCTAGTGGATTGATCGCAACGAAGGAGTCCAGATTTGGATTCCCTTGTTTTGCTGGATGTGCGATTCAGGGTTATGCGCACAGGAATTGAGTTCACCG
>JAYVRA010000028.1:0-32545 GCA_043776635.1 Phyllobacteriaceae bacterium | reverse complement strand
GGCGCAAGAGTAGCGCAACCCACTACAATACCCGCGCTTCCGGAGAAGCGCCCCGCTTCCACTTATTGCAATGACCAGACGGGTGAATCCGGGCGTGGAGCGGAAGGGGTGTGTTGGTGAACCATCCGAGAAAACAAAGGATGCCTGCGTGAAAAAACGAAACATTTTAGACACAACACTAAATCGGTTTTGCGTGTGCAGCTCCCGGACTGGGCGATTTTGCAGCGATACCAAATTATTCCTGAAAATTCATCAAGGAAATTAACGGGTTATTTACCACGTTCCGCGAAATGTTAACGAACGGTATTCGGTGGTTGTAATGTTTTGCGTCGCTCACGAAATTCCTGAAATGATGAGTGGCTTTGTTTGGTTTGAAAAAAGCTAAATAATTCAGATGATTAGCACTTGTGCATTCATTTTTTAACTCTCGTCTCATCAGCGCTACCGTAGGATTGAAAAGCTAAAACGACTGGGCGTCGAACATGAACACGCGAAACAGCATCTACGATACATTGAATTCAGGTCGCAATCGCCGACCGGGATCACCCCAATCATCGTCTCTACAAGATTTAGAGGCAACAATTGGCGGTATTGAGGAACGTTTGGAGCGCATGAACAGCGGGAAAGCTGCCAGCCCCTACGCCGATGATATTACCGAGCGGATGCGCAAACTTTCAGCTGACGTTTCGGGACCAATGCGGACGCAAAACGCAATAGATACAAGAATTCCAGCTGGTGGCGTTGACCGCCTGTCGCGCCAGATTGAGCGGGCGCGTCAAGAGGAAGCCAGCCTTGGTTCGATGAGCGCCATTATGGCAGAGATCAATCAGCTTCGCAGTGAAATCCGCCATTTGCCGAAATCCAATCATGACGAGTGGAGCATTGCGCTTGGCAAAGAAGTGGAAGCGATCAAGAGTGGTATCGGTGGATTGGCGCGCGAAGATACACTGCGCTCAGTGGGAAGCCGCTGGGACCAATATGCCCAACGTCCGGTGCCTTCAATTTCCGAAGATCCCGTCATTGAGGCGCTGCTGAGCCGCGTTGAAGACATTCAACATGCGGTTAACGGCCTGCCACAAACACAATCTCTGTCTTCGCTTGAAGAGAAAATCCGCATTTTAGCATCTGCGATTGATACGATGTCACGCCGCTCGCCGGAAATTAACGGTGTTCAGCTTGCCCAAATTGAGGACCGCCTCGATGAAATTTCGCGGGCAATAGTTGCCTCGTCCGTATCGGTTCAGCCCATTGGCCATGATAATGGTTCAATGGACCGTATTGAGCTGCGCCTTGGCTCACTAAACGCCCGCATTGATGATCTTCTCAATGTGGCACCTGATAACTCAGTTCATGAGCGCATCGCCATGCTTGCCAATCAGGTGGATGTGCTGGCCAGCAAGTCCGGCGCTCCCATGGAGCAGATGGTGCGAATGGCTTCGCAGATGGAAATTATCGCTACAAAGCTCACCAGTATGGACAGCGAGAAGGTTGATCCGCACGCAATCGCCAGCGGGCTGGAAGACCGTCTCTATGAGATTGCCGCTCGTTTGGAGCAAAGTAACAGTGAATCCGGGCGCGAAAACCGCGCGATATTTGCCGAACTGGAATCCCGTCTTGAAGAGCTTTCGACACGCATTCAGAACGTTGATCAGGGCACAAATGACTATCCGGAACAAATATTAAGTGCTGTTGAACAAAAATTTTCGCAACTTTCGCAGCAGTTGAATACAAAGCGACCTGACCCGCAGGTGGATCCGGCATTTGCAAATGCCGTCGAACAAAGATTTGCAGACCTATCGCAGCAGCTTAGCTCTAAGCGTGCTGATTTCGTGGTTGATCCGGCGTTTGCCACGACTGTGGAGCGGCGCTTTGATGAGATTACCAAGCGCCTTAACGAAACCAGCTCGCATTTAACAGGCCAAGACCCTGACGCTATCTTGAGGCTGGAAATGCAGGTGCAGAACTTATCGCGCCAGCTTGCCGAACCAAAAACTCAAACGCCAAGTTTCGGCGATCTTTCACCGCGATTGGCGGCCATTGAACAATCCTTATTGGTCAATCACGATGCGTTGTTGGATGCGGCGCGCAATGCCGCCGAGGACGTATTGCGCTCAGCACAATTAGCGCCAAACGGCTCGATTGAGCAGGAAACAGCCCGTGGATTAGCCAATGATTTGAAGTCGCTGGATATTTTGGCGCGCAAATCGGATGAGCGAAATACCAAAACATTTGAAGCTATACATGATACCTTGCTCAAAATTGTTGAGCGCTTAAACACTATTGAAACGAGCAAACCTGTGACGTTTGGGACAGCTACCGCTGAAGCTGCCAAGAGCCAGGTTGTTGCTGAATTAAAAATGCCGGAAGCCAAGCTTGATCTTGGGACATCGGCGCCAGCATTTGACAGTTCTGAACTTGTTGAAACTGATGATTTTGCCCAAAATATCTTCGATGACCGGATGCAGGCTATGTCTGCTACCAGCTCATTTACATTACGCAGCCCGAAAGAAGTCGCAGCGGCAGCGGCAATCGCGGCTAGTGATATCGCAGTCCAGATACGCTCAAAAACCAAACCAGCGCCAAAAAACGGATTTCTTTCCGGACTAACTAACGTGTTTCGCGGCGGAGAAAAACAAAAGGCCGTAGAGCTCGCCGGTATGACCGCTCCAAAAGAAGAGCCGCAATTGGACGATATGCTTCCTGTTACCGGCGAACCCGGGGGAGTGCTTGGCGCAACTGCCGTGGCTATGGCGGGCAACAATCCGATTGAGCCGGGCAATGGCACACCCGACCTGAACTCAATCATGAAACGTGTTCGCGATGAGCGTCGTCTGAAAGGCGATGTTGCAGGCGAAGACACTTCCAAATCTGACTTTTTAGCGGCGGCGCGACGGGCCGCTCAGGCTGCCGCCGCAGATTCCGAAATTCTGAAAAACAGATCATCCAAAACAAAATCATCTGACAAAAGTGCGCTTGCAGATTTGTATCAACGCCAGCGCAAGCCGATTATCATGGCTGCCGTGGCAATTATATTGGCGCTTACCGGTCTTCAGCTGAAAAATGCGTTATTATCCAACGACGTATCCGCGCCGGTCATAAGTTCAGCGACGGAATTTGCTCCTGCCAGCGATGCAATTTCGAACGAACCCGTTGTTGCGGAGGCCACTACGGATGATCAAACATTGGCAGCGATCCCGTCCGGTAAAGGCGGTGCGTCGCTAAAGGAATTAGAGGCAGGCGCACCACTAAAGGCAGCGGCAACGCCAGTAGAAAAATTGCCAAATGTAACCGTTGCGGCGCCGGTTGTTGAAGTAAAGCCGCAGGACATAGGCACTACGGCAGCACAAGCCCGGCCTGATGTTGTGCCAGCCCCTGACGCAACTGCCACGCCAGCGAATACAAAAAAGGATACCGCATCCGCTGAGTTGCCGCCTGTTGAAGTGGGTCCGATTGCGCTGCGCGAAGCGGCGGGGAGCGGCGATGCAAAAGCACAATTTGAAGTAGCCAGCCGTTATACTGATGGTCGCGGCGTTGCCAAAGATTTGAAAAAGGCTGCATCATGGTATCAAAAGGCAGCTGACATCGGGTTTGCCCCGGCGCAATTCCGCCTCGGTAGCTTCTACGAAAAAGGCCTTGGCGTGGAGCGCTCGCCGCAAAAAGCCAAAACATTATACCAACTGTCCGCAGAACAGGGCAATGCCAGCGCCATGCACAATCTGGCCGTACTATTTGCCACCGGCGCGTCCGGTCCGGCCGATAATGACTCAGCTGTGCTGTGGTTTGTTAAAGCTGCCGAACTTGGTGTTAAAGACAGTCAGTTTAACTTGGGAATTTTGGCTGCCAAAGGACTTGGCGTACCGCAAAATCTCGAAGAGTCTTACAAGTGGTTCGCACTTGCCGCCAAATCCGGTGATAAGGATGCTGCTGCCAAACGTGATGAAATTGCCAATGCAATGCGCCCGGAACAGCTGAAAAAAGCCCGTGCGACCACGGAACTTTGGAAGGTGAAGCCGATCAATGTGGCAGCTAACGCCGTTGAAATTCCGCCTTCATGGAACACAGATGGTGGCCAAACCGCCAATGTGGATATGAAAAAGGCAATACGTAACATTCAGGCAATTTTGAATCAGAATGGTTATGATGCCGGTAAGGCCGACGGATCGATGGGTGAGAAAACCCACACGGCAATTGCGTCATATCAAAAGTCAAATGGCATGAAGCCGACTGGCGAAGTGGACGAGGCCTTGGTAAAATCCCTTCTGACAAAAGTTAAAAAATAGATCAATGTTTATAGAAATCGATGCTTTCAGTTTCGCCAGAACAGTCCGTTTCCACTAAATTTATAATTGATCATTAAACTAATAAGCGATGGTATAAACCATCGGTTTTTTATTGATATGCGGGCACCTGGTCTTTGGGTATTTATCTGCCAATCGCGGAACTTTCCGTAAATCTGTTCACACTGCTGGCGATGGGAGCCGCAGTTGGCTTTTTGTCGGGCATGTTTGGTGTCGGCGGTGGATTTTTGATCACGCCTCTGTTGATTTTGTATAATATTCCACCCGCTGTTGCCGTTGGCACAGGCGCAAACCAAGTTATCGCCACCTCATTATCGGGTGCGCTGGCGCATTATCAAAGACGCACGATTGACTTTAAACTCGGGTTTGTGTTGCTCATTGGCGGAATAATCGGCTCCACTACAGGCGCTTATGTTTTTTCCCTGTTGCGTAGATATGGCCAGTTAGATCTGGCAGTTTCGATTTTATACGTCGTATTTCTAAGCTCCGTCGGTTCATTGATGCTTTGGGAAAGCATAACGACACTACTGCGCACCCGCAATGGCGGCGATGCATCGGTCGTGCGCAAACCGAACCGCAGCGCTTGGATTCAACGACTACCTTTCAAAATGCGATTTGCAGTCTCCCGCATCTACATTTCAATTATTCCGGTCATTGCTATTGGTACTTTTATCGGCTTTCTATCCGCAATCATGGGCGTCGGTGGTGGCTTCATCATGGTACCCGCCATGATTTATATTTTGAAAGTTCCAACAAATATCGTGGTTGGCACCTCGCTGTTTCAGATTATTTTTGTTTCAGCATTCACCACCATGATTCAGGCAACTGCAAATAATACTGTCGATGTGGTACTTGCCTGCTGCTTGATGGCGGGCGGTGTCATCGGGGCGCAATATGGTGCAAATGTCGGCCAAAAATTGCGCGGGGAACAGTTGCGTTCACTGCTGGGTCTGCTGGTTATCGCGGTGGCACTTCGTCTTGCTTACGGGCTGTTTATTACGCCTGACAGTATTTTTACCATCTCTACGATCGCAAAAAAAATATGAGATGGATTTTGCAAACTTTGATGCTTGCAGGGTTGCTCCATACGGTGTGCGTACCGATTGCCTTGGCTCAAGGAGAGTTGCCACAAGAACTAATCCAGATTGGCCTTTCTACAGACACTATTGCCATCACTTCCGGTTTTTCCGGTGCTGACTTGACAATTTTTGGAGCCGTCACAAACACAGACCCGCAAGTGCAACGTCTCGGCCGCTATGATATCATCGTCGTACTGGAGGGACCGGAAACACCGATGGTGGTGCGCGAAAAAACTCGTGTGTTCGGCATGTGGCTGAACACAAGATCGGCCGATTTTGATGTCGTTCCCCTGTCCTATATCGCGTCATCAACCCGCAAAATGCGCGATATAACGGATAACGAGAGTTTCAAAAAACTATCGCTGGGTATCGAAAATCTGTTGCTGGACACGGGGCGTGCAAAAACTGAAATTGCCGGTGAATTTGCTGATGCGTTGAAAGACATTAACCGGAAATCCGGACGCTATAGCGAGGACTCCGGTTTGGTTGAATTTATCTCACCCAACCTGTTTAGGGCAACGCTGCGGCTACCTACCAATGTGCCAATCGGCAAGCACAAGGCGCGCGCGTTTTTGTTTCGTAACGGTGCTTTTATCAAAGAAAGTTCCGCCGGCTTGCAAATTGAAAAAGCGGGTATCGAGCAAAATGTCTATCGCTTTGCCCATGAGCATTCGTTCGTTTACGGACTTTTGGCTATCGCGCTGGCAATTATTACCGGCTGGCTTGGAAGGGTTATTTTCCGGAAAGATTAGAACGTGAAAGTGCAGCTGAGGGCATCGGATAAACTTGGGTTTCGCCAAGCAAATATACGTCCATAGCATCTGCATCAAACAGCCCGTGAAACGCCTTGTCCTTGATGTTAAGGCCACCGGTGTAAGCACCAAATGCCGGCATGATGAGCCGCTTACCGTCGGTGATAAAACAGCGACGGCGTATCGCACGGCCTTGGCCATAGGCAAACGCAACGGGATGGAGATGGCCCGAAATTTGGTGGACCGGGTCAAGCTTCATGCCGGGTATGTGCGTTAATTGCAGCCCCGCAATATTCAGTTCAAGATAAACGCTTCCCGGCAAAAACCCGGGCAATTCCGGATCGTGATTACCGGTGATCCAGATCAGTTCGCACGCTTGCGACATCGCGGTGATTGCGTCCAACTCATTGACCGGCAGGCGAAACGGTCCATGCTGATCATGAAAGCTATCCCCTAAAAACACGATGCCCCTCGGCCGGTACTTTGCGACCGCGCCTGCTAATGCCGCCAGTGTAATCTGACTATCATAGGGCGGTAAGAACAGGCCGCGCCTTGCGCCGGATGTGCCTTTTTCCAAGTGTAGATCAGAGACAATGAGCAGATTTTCACAAATTAAAAACAGCGCACCAGAGGCGTCCAAAATCGCGTCGTTGCCGCCAATGGTGATGCTAACTTCGGCATCGTGCTGTTGATTTTTTAATCTCACGCTCATCAATGTTTTGTCCCGTCCAGCAATGAGCCTGCCAGGCTGGCCAAGATATCATCCTCGTTGCCCCCGGCCACACGAACGCGGCCGATGTCCAGCATTATTGGTAACGCAAGCGGGGAAACATCATCTAACGGCATGTGTGTGATTCGGCCTTCTATTCGCTTAAGCATATCTCCAAGACGGTGAATGTCGAGAAGGCCGGTGGCCGCATCGGCGTAGGCCGCGCGCAGTAAAATATGATCAGGCTCGTGGGCGCGTAGTACATCATAGATTAGATCTGCCGAGACAGTGACCTGCCTGCCCGATTTTTCTCTACCCGGGTGGCGCTTTTCGATCAGTCCGGCAATGAGCGCACAATTGCCAAAACTTCGTTTCATGAGGAAACTTTCGGCCAACCATGCATCAAGGTCATCACCCAACATGTCTTCATCAAATAGACTATCCAAACTGAGATCACCACGTTTGATCATGGCGGCCATATCGCGCATTCCCCAAATGCAAATCGAATAATCGGTCGCAACAAATCCGAGAGGCCGGGCTCCGGCACGCTCCAAACGCCTGGTCAAAAGCATCCCGAGAGTCTGGTGGGCAATGCGCCCTTCAAACGGATACGCCACGAGGTAATAACGCCCGCCACGAGGAAAACTCTCGATCAATAGTTCATCACGCGGCGGGAGTTGAGACATCTCACTTTGCAGTTCCAGCCATTGGCGAACTTGATCAGGCAATGGTTTCCAAAGTTTGCGATCCGCCAAAATAGCGCGAACAGAGTCTGCCAGGAAAGTTGAAAGCGGAAAGCGTCCGCCAGCATAGGATGGGATTTTCGGGTCGAGATCATGCGCTTTCGACACATAGCATTCGTTCTCGCGAATGCCCTCAAAGCGCAGGACTTCACCTGAAAACAGAAATGTATCGCCGACGGTCAGCATCTCCACGAAAGATTCTTCGACCTTGCCAAGCGACATGCCACCAGCCGCTTTTGCACCACGCCCTTGACGGACCAGCCGCACGTTCAAGACCGGCAGTTCAATTATCGTCCCGACATTGAGGCGGTATTGTTTGGCAAACAGCGGGTTAGTGACGCGCCAGCGGCCATCCGGCTGCTCACGGATACGCGCGTAGCGCTCATAGACTTTGAGTGCATAGCCACCGGTCGCTACAAATTGCAAAACCTTGTCGAATGTCTCGCGGTCCATATCATGATAGGGTAAGGCTGTTGTAACTTCGATGAACAGCTCGCCTGCATAAAATGGTTTTGAGCAGGCCATCCCCATAATATGCTGTGCCAGCACATCAATAGCGCCTTCGCCAAGGGGCGGCGTATCCTGCCCGCGTACATAATTTGCGTTGATTGCCGCCTGACATTCCAGCACTTCAAAACAATTTGCAGGAACCAGAAAAGCTTTACTTGGCTCATCCAAGCGGTGATTGGATCGACCGATACGCTGCGCCAACCGGCTGGCACCCTTGGGCGCGCCAACATGAATAACAAGATCAACATTACCCCAATCAATACCCATATCAAGTGTGGAGGTGGCAACAACGGCGCGTAATTCATCACGGCCCATTGCCTCCTCAACCTTGCGGCGCTGGCCGGTATCCAGGGAACCATGATGAAGGGCAATCGGATGCGATTGTTCGTTGACGCGCCACAGTTCCTGAAACAGGAATTCAGCCTGACTGCGGGTGTTTACAAAGAGAATCGTGGTCGCATGCTTGCCAATCTCGTTGTAAATTTCGCCCATCGCATGACGTGCGGAATGACCGGCCCAAGGAATGCGGGATGCAGTTTTTAAAATGCTGATATCCGGCTGCGCCCCTTCTGAAACCGTTATTAGTCGTGCTTGGTTTGGCATCATCGCTTGCGGAACCAACCAACGGCAAAGTTCATCAGGATTTGAGACTGTTGCCGATAGCCCAATCGATTGCAGGTCCGGTCGCAAACGATGCAAGCGCGCTAGTCCCAATGCAAGCAAATGCCCTCGCTTGGACGTGATCAGCGAGTGCAATTCATCCAACACCACATATTTCAAATCGCCGAAAAATAATGCGGCATCCTTGGCCGAAAGAAGCAGTGCCAACTGCTCCGGTGTGGTAAGCAAAATATCGGGGGGTTGAAGTTTTTGTCGCTGGCGTTTGTGCACCGGCGTATCGCCAGTACGGGTTTCGATGTGAATATTGAGCCCCATTTCTGCAACCGGCTTTGCCAAGTTACGCTCAATATCCACAGCTAAAGCCTTCAACGGCGATATGTAAATAGTATGAATGCCCGGGGGCATTGCGCTTAATTTCTTCGGCTTGCGGTTCGATAAAGCAACCAATGTTGGCAGAAATCCAGCCAGCGTTTTGCCAGCGCCGGTGGGCGCAATCAGCAATGCGCTTTGCCCCGAATTTGCAGCCTTGAGTAACTCCAACTGGTGGGCGCGTGGTGCCCAGCCTTTGCCGTGAAACCAGTCGGTAAAAAGCTTAGGTAAAAGGCTGAGGTCAGTCATCTGAATTTAGCCCGCGATAGGAACAATCCGGCGACTGGCTTGCCCGCTTGCGTTCCCGTTGTGGCAAGTTCGATGGTTATGAATTCGATGCCGGCCAGCCTGATTAACGCCCCAGCACTGGAAAAACATCCAGAGCCAGCCAGCGTAGAGCAAGATTTTGCCGACAGGTCCGCGACCATACTTCCAGATGATGCCCTGCTATACATTGGTTTATTGTAAGCGATTCTGGTCAATGACAGGAAATACTATTTTGCCAAAAAGTGTGTAGGCTATTCTTGTGCGCGGACACGAATACTGAATATCTCCACGGGCTTTCCACCGCCTTCAATGTCCGGCGAAATTGTTATTGTTCCGCTAGCTTCCGGCCCTGCGTCAGACAGTTGAACAATCAGTAGGTTATCGCGCGGCTGGCCCTCAAGACGGAAGCGCGTGCGCTGGCATGTCCCCATGCCCGCAAGCTCACATGACACTGACATTTCAGCCGTGACCGCCTCTTGCGACTTGGCAAAAATGTCAAAAATTACTTTTTTACCGCTTAGCTTTTCTAAGATGCCTTTGCCTACCACAAATGAGGCGCCCGCGCTCGAAGCAACAGGTGAGGCTGGAGTAAGGCGCATTCGTGCGTCTGCACCGGTGCCCAATAGTTCCGCTGTAAGGCCTTGAGCAATATCAACAGAAGCCGCATCTGAGGGCGCAAACACGCTGATCCAACCCTCATCAACATCGCTTGCTTTACCCGGTTTTTTGGATGGTGAATTATTCGAACTTGATAGATCAGCTTTTTCTCCCGTGCCGCCAAATTCCTTGGGAACCAACGCCTCCCCCCAGAATTTCCAAACTGCAAATGCGAGAAGAGCCAGTAAGATCAAAAAAACAATTAAGTTAAAAAGGCCCCGTATTACGCCAGTCGATGCTGTTTTTTTCTTTGGCTCCGGCACAGTGATTTTTTTGGCCGACATTGACCGCATCTCGCGTGATGCCACGAAGGAACCAGCCTCAGAGGAGGATCGCACTTGCGGGGCGACACGCCATTCGTCGCTTTTCGCCTCAGTCGTTTGTAGTGCAACAGCAGGGGCAAATTCGGTTTCAATCGTAGATGCCGTAACACGCAGACGTAAAACACGTTGCTGCTTTACTTCTTCAGTGATGTTGGGCTGCACACTGATTGAGCGTAGTAGTGCGGATTCCGCAGACGAATAGACACGGCTACGGAAAGCTGCGTCTTCCGCATTGCCTTTTTCGAAAGCATTTCTAATGGCTTTTTCTATTGGATCCACAGTCGCCTCACCGCATGCACTTCATCGCAGCGAGTTGAAAACGGTCATTTCTGACAACTGCGCTAGAAAAGGACTTTTAAGGAAAACAGTTAAAACTGCAAAGACTATCTCTAATATTCTTGTGCCAATTGTCGTGTTAATTGCTCAATCAGTGCTTAATTGGCAAATGTATGCGCAGTTTTTTTGTTAAACTGATGTGACTACGCAAAGACCGGGACGCACTGGCGATTCTCTATCGGCGTAGTGCATTAGCTTGACTTTTAATCCCGGACACTAAAAAAGACTTTGACGCGAACGTAAGAATTTTTCTCAGGGGCGAACCAAAATGACTTTGTCAAATCTCACCAATCGCCGTTTACGAATTCCGGTTTTTGCGGCTCCCTTGTTTATTATATCCAATCCGGCACTGGTCATTGCGCAGTGCAAAGCGGGCGTGGTCGGTTCATTTCCATCGCTCAATGCCCGTCCTGCATCACAGGTCGATGAATGGCTTGCGGAGATTACCGAAGCCTTGGCGGCACATGACAAGGCACACCCTGAGCAACTATCAGCGCCATTTGCAGTGAACCAAATTGTGCATAAATCTAATGACAGACTTGAACATGATCTCATGGTTTGCGGCAAATACAAAGTACCGATCGTAATTTCATCGCTCGGCGCTGTGCCCGAAGTGAATGCGGCTGTTCACTCGTGGGGGGGCATTGTGCTGCACGATATTATCAACAATCGCCACGCCAACAGCGCAATACTAAAAGGCGCGGACGGGCTGATCGCCGTTGCCACCGGTGCCGGCGGCCATGCGGGCACTCTCTCGCCCTTCGCTTTGGTTCAGGAAATCCGCGAATGGTTTAACGGGCCGGTTTTGCTATCAGGAGCCATAGCCAATGGCGGCGCCATCTTGGCCGCGCAAGCCATGGGCGCGGATTATGCCTATATCGGCTCGCCATTCATCGCCACGCATGAGGCGCGGGCCACGGACGAGTATAAAGATATGATCACAAAATCCGGCGCTTCGGACATTGTTTATTCCAACTATTTTACCGGCATTAACGGCAATTACCTCAAAGGCTCCATCGAAAAAGCTGGAATGGACCCCGATCATTTGCCAGTTGCGGACCCGTCAAAAATGGATTTTGCCAGCCTTTCAGGCGGTGCTAAAGCGTGGAAGGATATTTGGGGGGCGGGCCAAGGTATTGGTGCGATGAAGTCAGTCGTTTCGACGGCTGAACTCGTGGAGCGTCTCGCTGGCGAATATCAAGCAGCCAAAACAAAAATATGCGCGGGTTAGGTTTGGGAATTGACTTGCAAACTTTAGACGCCCCCATTAAATCTGAATTACCGTGCCGCTTTAGCTCAGTTGGTAGAGCACATCATTCGTAATGATGGGGTCGTGTGTTCGAGTCACATAAGCGGCACCACTCACCGTGATAGGTTGTTTTCATAAAAGAGGCCGGTGACCTTGAACTTCACCATTATACAGCCCAAATTAATATCAGAAATTCATCTGGGAGGGTGGCATGAAAAAAGCAATTGTTGCGGGCGATGTTGCGGAGGCAGGCCAGACATTCAAAGTTTGGTTGAAGAGCTATCACCCCGATGTGCCCCACGAACTTCCAGCGTCTAAATTCTCCAATGTTTCCGACTTGTTGGTAGACGCTTGTGGACGTTTTGCATCCAAGCCCGCCTTTCAGCTTATGGGCAAATCTATCACTTATGCACAGGTTGAGAGTGAGTCAGCAGCGTTTGGTGCTTACTTACAAAGCTGCGGCTTGGCAAAGGGCGCGCGCGTTGCGCTGATGATGCCCAATGTTTTGCAATATCCGGTGGCGATTTTAGGTGCGCTTCGTGCAGGCTATGCGGTGGTCAACGTCAATCCGCTCTACACCCCGCGCGAACTGGAGCATCAGTTAAAAGACAGCGGCGCACAAGCCATCGTGGTGCTTGAAAACTTCGCCACTACGGTTCAGGCCGTTGTTGCCAACACTGCCGTTAAGACTGTTATCGTCGCCTCGATGGGCGATATGCTTGGCCTCAAAGGACATATTGTAAACTTCGTTGTGCGCCATGTGAAAAAGATGGTTCCGTCGTTTAGATTGCCTAACCATGTCAGCTTCAAGGATGCACTCGCCAAGGGCCGTGCCAGCTCACTCGCTCTGGTTCCCATCGCCTCGAGCGACGTCGCCTTCCTGCAATATACCGGTGGTACGACAGGTCTTTCAAAAGGCGCAACACTGACCCATGCCAACATTATAGCGAACATCGCGCAGAATTCCGCATGGCTAAAGCCTGTGTTTGATAAGCGCGGCACGCCGGAGGACCTTACCTTCATTTGCGCCCTGCCGCTGTATCATATTTTTGCGCTGACAGTTTGCATGATGATGGGCATGGATTTGGGCGGAAAGAATGTGCTCATTCCAAACCCGCGCGATATTCCGGGCTTTGTCAAAGACATCACCAAAGAAAAGCTCCATGTGTTCCCGGGCCTCAATACGCTTTTCAACGCACTCCTCAACAATGCTGAATTCCAGAAGCTGGATTTCACGCCGATGCTGTTAACGCTTGGTGGAGGCATGGCGGTGCAGAGCGGCGTGGCGGAGCGTTGGCAAGCGCTGACAGGTTGCGCCATTCATGAGGGTTATGGTCTTTCAGAAACATCACCCGTGGCATCCGCCAACCGCTTTGATTTGCCGGTCTATACCGGCAATATCGGCCTGCCCCTGCCCTCGACTGATTTTGCCATTCGCGATGATGACGGCAAGGATATGCCGCGCGGCGAGGTTGGCGAAATTTGCATTCGCGGGCCGCAGGTTATGGCCGGTTATTGGCAGCGCCCCGATGAGACCGCCAACGTCATGACCAGCGACGGCTATTTCAAATCCGGTGATATGGGGTTCATGGATGAGAACGGTTACACCAAAATCGTTGACCGCAAAAAAGACATGGTGCTGGTTTCCGGCTTCAATGTATATCCCAATGAAGTAGAAGATGTGGTCTCCAAAATCCCCGGCGTCCTGGAATGCGCGGTGATTGGCGTGCCCGATGCCAATTCCGGCGAGACTGTAAAATTGTTTGTTGTGAAGAAGGACGAGACGCTAACCGAGCAAGCCATCCGCGACTATTGCGCCACGCAGCTCACTAACTACAAACGCCCGAAGTACATCGAGTTCCGCAAGGATTTACCGAAGAGCAATGTCGGCAAGATATTGCGGCGGGAGTTAAGGGATAAGCCTGTTGCTTAGTCGTTTGAAAGTGTAAGACGGTATTCCTGCGCTACACGGTTTCGTATTAAGCAAGCGGACCCGCCGTGAGCTTTACACCTAATGCAGCGCGCACTCGCGAGATGGTATCAAAGTGCGGCCGGGCATCCGGACGAAGTGCTTTATAGAGCGCTTCTCTGGTCAAGCCACTAGATTGCGCAATTGAGGCCATGCCGCGAGCTTTGGCAACATCCCCCAAAGCCGCCGCGAGAAGCGATGCGTCGTTTTCTTCGAGGATGATCGAAATATAGTCGGCGATTGCCTGTTCATCATTCAAATATTCGGCGGCATCAAATTCTGGTAATTTGTTAGCACTAATTTTTGTCATGAGTTCACTCCTCAATTCGGCTTGCAAGGGCTTGTGCCTTGGAAATATCCGAGGCTTGCGAAGACTTGTTGCCACCGCCCAACATTACGATCAACACATTGCCGCGTTGCACATAATACATTCGCCATCCGGGTCCAAAATGTTCCCGCATCTCAAAAACACAATCCCGGCGGGCTTGGTGTCACCAAGGTCGCCTGACTGAGCTTTTCTAAGGCGGGCAACAAGGCGCAACCTTGTTTTCCCGTCTTTCAAACCTTGGCGCCGGACATTAAAATGCTTGTGGCGACGCAGCGAATACATAAAAATTCATGCAATCGAATGGATACAAAATATCAACCTAAATTATTGTTATCCAGAGAATTGTTGCCCGACCCCCAGCCAGGCAGGCAACTCCGCAATCGAACCCAACACAACATCGGCGTTTTCGCTCAAAACCTCATGCGTGCCAGTGCCTGTCATAACGCCCACGGCATAACCCGCACCGGCATTGCGAGCCATTTCAATGTCATGAGCGTTATCGCCGATGACCAGCACTTCGTGCGGTAACAGGCCCATGTCGGTGCAAAATTTGAGCACTGGCTCTGCATGTGGTTTGGGATTGACCACACTGTCATAGCCCAGCACCGCGACAAATTTATCGCGGATGCCAAAGCGCACCAGCGTGTTTTCGGCAGACTGCTCAAGGTCATTGGTCACGACCGCAAGCATAATACCCGCCGCATGTAGGGCGTCGATGGTATCATGCAGGCCCGCAACAGGCACAGCTGCGACAGGTCCTTCCTCGATGAAAGCCTTATCCAGCCGCGCGCGCCAGAAGGCGAATTCTTGCGTCGTGGCGTCAGGTAACCACAGGCGCACAATTCCCGGCGTTGTTCCAGCGGCAAGTTCGGAGCCTGCGGTAAACCTATGGCTGACGCTATCATAACCGCCAATTTCGAGCAGGTGGTTGGCATGGGCTTCATCGCCATTGGCGACTTCCAGCGCCAATGTCATATAGAGTTCATGCCATGTGCCATTAAAGTCAATCAACGTGCCATCCTTGTCGAACAGGATGGCTTTGACGGCGGATTTTTTGTGAGTGGTCATGTCATCTCGTCTCGACAACTGCCTTCGCGGGCATGTTTGATGGCTAAGATGGACACGTTATATAGCATAAAACTGTATTTCGCGACGTATCCGTTACTACCAAATTCTATGAACAACTCGCGTAAATTTCCGTCTGCGCCGACTAAAGGACGGCCCTTATCGGGAAACGGCCCCAAACTACAAAGTGCCGCCCTAATAGCATCGGCGGCGCGTTGCGCCGAGCGTGGATTTTTGTGCTTTAGAAATTCTTGCAGGCGCTTAAGGTCAAGTGCCGCATCGAGCGTAATGATTATGTGTGGCATTCAGGCATCGGCTTCTCATATGATGTGCCCCAAGTAGCAAGCCAATCGTCCATCTCTTCAAATGTCAGATGCAGCCCCGTCGCCTTATAATGCTCCCATGACGCTATGGCATCCTTATGATCCGCTTCGCGCACTTCTTCGCGGGCGACATATTGCTCAATTGCCTCTTTCATCAGCCAATGGCTGGTGCGCTTACGGGCAAGCGCGAGTTTTTGCACACGCTCTTTTAATTCCATTTCAAGTTTAACACTGGTGGAACTGGTGGCCATGATTGTTGCTCCGAAACAATTATCAGTAAAAAGTATTACTTCTTATCACCTTGGAACACAGCATACCAATCTCTTTATGATTCCAGCGATCCCGGCTTGGCCGTTTTCGATGGCTTTGCTGCGAGCAGCTTCAGCAAATCATCGCCGCGCCTTACGAAGCGAACATGACGGCGGGTCAGGATGCGGCCTGCTTGCGGCGCGGTGATGACCGTTTCGGTTTTGGGATTGCCGACCTCGTGCACCAGCGTTACCAGCTTTTGGCCTTCGCTAACCTCATCGCCCGGTATCACATGATAAAACACCATGCCGCCGATGGGTGAACGAACCATTTCGACATTTTCCAGCGGCGTAACAGGGCCATTGAATGAGGCTAAACCGAGTGTACTTTTGCCCTTGATCGTGCCGCGATTAACCAGAAATTCGTAGAGGCCTTTACCATCGGCTAACCCTTTTTCAGCTGAAACATCCGCCAAGCCTGCGAACTCAATTGTTGTCACAGCGCGGCGCTTGTAGTCCGGCGCGTCGGCCTTGGTTTTTATCACAGGATTGGCGACGGCCTCCTCAAAGGCGGCATCGGCGGTCAAATCCCACGTCAACACGGACGTGCAGTTTATCGCAACGGCCAAGTCTTTCATGCCGGGCCAGAAATCCTGATGGATATACATGTACTGCTCGCTCTCTTGGTCGCAGTGCAAATCCAGCACGATGTCATGCGGCAGGGCGAGGCGCAGCAATTCGGCTTTGAGGCGGATATCAGCGGCAATTGGTGCGTCAAGCGCAGGCAAGCTGGAGGTGTCGAAATCGTCCAACCGGAAATGATCGCGGTTAAAATTCGTGCGTGAGAACAGCTCGAAGCGACCTTGATGCTCGCCGTTTATCCATTGCGCCATGGCAATCGGATTGGCATGGGGAACGATGGTCACATCACCTAAAAGCAGGCCAGAGCTTTCCGCCTTTTCGAGCAAGGGGATCAGAAAATGCAGAGCGGCAACGCCAGGAAATTCCGAGCCGTGCAACGCGGCCTGCAAGTAGGCTTTCGGCGCAGAAGGGGCTGTGCCTTTGAACGTCAGCACCACCAGTGTCCATTCCAGCCCCGGTGTGTCGCCGGGGAAGGTCTTTGAGGTGCGCTGCATAATGTTCCTGCCCTATTTTGCGGAGCTTAATCCTTGAACATAAGACACCAATCCGGCGGTCGATCCATCACGCCCAGCGACGCTTTTTGTGCCTTGGACGACAGCCAGCAATTCTGTTGCCAGTTCCTTGCCGAGTTCCACGCCCCATTGGTCAAACGCATTGATGCCGAACAGTTGCGCCTCGACGAACACGCGGTGCTCATACATTGCCACCAAACGGCCAAACGTAAACGGGTCCATCAGCTTGTGCACAATGGTCAGCGACGGGCGGTTGCCGGGGAAAACGCGATGCGGGGCGATGGTAGCAATCTTATCCGCGCTCATGCCCTTGGTCTTCATCTGCGCTTTGGCTTCGGCCAGCGTGCGCCCGCGCATCAAGGCTTCGGATTGCGCAAAGCAATTTGCTACCAACATTTCCTGGTGCAATTGCAAATCCGGCTCGTGACCTTCAGCGCCCACGATGAACTCGACCGGAATAACGTCCGTGCCTTGATGGAGCAGTTGGAAGAACGCGTGCTGGCCGTTCGTGCCCGGCTCACCCCAGACAACGGGGCCGGTAACAGTCGTGGTTTTATCACCGGAAATCATCACGCGCTTGCCGTTGGATTCCATATCCAGCTGCTGCAAATAGGCAGGCAGGCGCGACAGGCGCTGGTCGTAGGGGATAACCGCGCGGGTCGGGTGACCACTAATGACGCGGTTCCAAAAGCCGATCAGGCCGAGCGCTACGGGCAGATTTTTTGCCAGCGGCGCGGTGCGGAAATGCTCATCCATGGCATCCGCGCCATCGAGGAACTTGCCGAAATTTGTCGCTCCAATGGCGATCATCAACGGCAGGCCAATCGCTGCCCAAATCGAATAACGCCCGCCGACCCAGTCCCAGAAGCCAAATACGCGGGACGCATCAATGCCGAACGCGCCAACCTTATCCAGCGCTGTGGAAATGGCCGCAAAATGGGCAGAAACAGCTTTCGCGCCAAGCGCCTTTTCCACCCAACGGCGGGCGGTTTCGGCGTTGGTCATGGTCTCGATAGTAGTGAAGGTTTTCGACGCTATAATGAACAGCGTGGTCGCCGGGTTCAGACCTTTGAGCGTATCCGCCATATGCGCACCGTCAACGTTGGAAACGTAATGCAGCTTGGGGCCATCATGATAAGGAGCCAGCGCCAGCGTCGCCATTACCGGACCTAAATCGGAACCACCGATGCCAATGTTCACAACATCAGTGAAGGCTTTGCCCTTAGCGCCTTTGATATCGCCGGAGCGGATCGCATCAGAAAACACACCCATATCCGCCAGCACGCGGTTAACATCGGCCATCACATCTTTGCCGTCAACCTTGGCGCTACGGCCCGAGCGGTTGCGCAGCGCTGTGTGCAATACGGCGCGGCCTTCGGTCATGTTAATAGCAACGCCTGCAAACATGGCGTCGCGCTTTTTCTTCAGATCAACAGCGTCCGCCAGTGACAACAGCAACTTCATCGTATCGGCATTTACAGCTTCTTTGGAATAATCCAGCAGCATGTCGCCCAATGTCAGCGACAATTTTGCAAAGCGTTTTTTGTCATCGTCGAAGGCTTTGCGCATGTCTTTGGGCGCGCCATTTTTCAAATGAGCTTTAAGCGCGGCAAGCGCTCCGGTGCGGGCGTTGGTCATGGGTGTCCCCTTAAAAATTTAGTGATTATCGCGTGGCAGGCCCTTGGTGTGGGCGATGTCTTGGTATTTAACGGCAGGTTTAAGCACCATGCCGTGTGACAATTGATCGACGATGGCGCGTTGGATTTCCTGCCATGGCGTTTGGTGATCCGGATATTTGAACCCGCCGGCCTTGGCCAACGCCTCATAGCGCGAGGCGACTTCAGCGTCGGAAATCAACATGTTGGCCGTGCCTTTGGCCAAATCCACGCGCACAGGGTCGCCGCTCTGTAATATCGCCAGCCCGCCGCCAACAGCCGCTTCCGGCGAGGCGTTGAGGATGGAAGGCGAGCCTGAAGTGCCCGACTGGCGTCCATCACCAATACAAGGCAGCGCGTTGATGCCGCGCTTCAACAGGTATGCCGGTGGCTGCATATTGACGACCTCGGCAGCCCCGGGGTAGCCGACAGCACCGGCACCGCGCATGAAGAGGATTGTGTTTTCATCGAGGCCCAAGCTCTCATCGTCAATCCGCGCGTGATAATCTTCCGGTCCGTCGAACACCATGGCTGTTCCTTCAAAGGCCTCCATGTCGCTTGGATTGGAAAGATAACGCTGGCGGAATTCAGTTGAAATCACGCTGGTTTTCATAATCGCGCTATCGAACAAATTGCCGTGCAGATTGATAAAGCCCGCCTCTTTTTTCAGAGGGTTGGCGACTGTTTTGATCACATCTTCGTTGAGGTTTTCGACCGAACCACAGTTTGCGCCCATGCTCTTGCCGTTGGCGGTAATCTGGTCAGGATGGGGCAAAAGGCCCGCCTTCATCAGCTCCATCACCACAGCGGGCACACCGCCTGCGCGATGGTAATCTTCGCCCAAATATTCGCCCGCGGGCTGCAAGTTTACAAGCAATGGGATTTTGTGGCCAACGGCCTGCCAATCATCATTGTTCAGCGGCACACCAAGATGACGGGCAATGGCGTTCAAATGGATGGGCGCATTTGTGGAGCCGCCAATGGCCGAATTTATGACTATGGCGTTTTCGAAGGCCGCGCGCGTCATAATGTCCGAGGGCTTCAAATCCTCATTGACCATTTCAACGATACGCTTGCCGGTTTCATAAGATATCTGCCCGCGCTCGCGGTAGGGCGCTGGAATGGCCGCGCACCCGGGCAGTTGCATGCCCAGCGCTTCGGCAAGCGAGTTCATCGTGGTGGCCGTGCCCATGGTGTTGCAATAGCCAACGGACGGCGCTGACGAGGCGACGATTTGCATAAACTCTTCATAGTCGATTTCGCCGGATGACAATCTTGCACGCGATTTCCAGACGATGGTGCCCGACCCCGTGCGCTCGCCTTTGTGCCAGCCGTTCAACATCGGGCCGACGGAAAGCGCAATGGCCGGAAGGTTCACCGTTGCCGCCGCCATTAGCATGGCAGGCGTGGTTTTATCGCAGCCAATTGTCAGCACCACACCATCGAGCGGGTAGCCATAGAGCACTTCAACAACGCCGAGATAAGCCAGATTGCGGTCTAGCGAAGCTGTCGGGCGCTTGCCGGTTTCTTGGATTGGGTGCACCGGAAATTCCAACGGAATGCCGCCCACAGCAATAATGCCATCGCGCACGCGCTTTACGAGTTCAATATGGTGACGATTGCACGGCGACAGGTCGGAACCGGTCTGCGCAATGCCGATGATTGGCTTGCCGCTTTGCAGCTCTTCGCGCGTCAGCCCGTAGTTGAGATAGCGCTCAAGGTAGAGCGCTGTCATGCCGGGGTTGTGCGGATTATCAAACCATTCCTGCGAGCGGCGTCTCTTAGCGGGAGTGTTTGCCATGGTGTGCTGCCTTCGATCGCTCATGAATTTATGCGGGATTTTTCCCGTGTTTTGTCATAGGCGGAAATGCGGGAGATTGCCAATAAGTGACAAAGAAAAAGATTTGTTTCGGAGATGAAACATCGCTATTTCAAAATAATAATTGAAAGAAAACCTCCCCGTTAATCGCCCATCTTCAGCGCTTCAATAAACGCCTCCTGCGGAATCTCCACCTTACCAAATTGCCTCATCCGCTTTTTGCCCTCTTTCTGCTTATCCAGCAGCTTGCGCTTGCGTGAAACGTCGCCGCCGTAGCACTTTGCCGTGACGTCTTTGCGCAGCGCGGAGATGGTTTCGCGGGCGATTACCTTGCCGCCGATGGCCGCCTGGATCGGGATTTTGAACATGTGGTTGGGTATCAGCTCTTTGAGTTTTTCGCACATTAACCGGCCGCGCTTCTCAGCAGCCGTTCTGTGCACCAGCATCGAAAGTGCATCCACCGGCTCATCGTTGACCAGAATGGACATTTTGACGAGATCGCCCGGCTTATAATCCGTCAGTGCATAGTCAAACGAGGCGTAGCCTTTGGAGATTGATTTCAGACGGTCATAAAAATCGAACACCACTTCGTTCAGCGGCAAATCATAGGTCAGCATGGCACGCTGTCCGACATAGTTCAAATCCACCTGAATGCCGCGCCGGTCTTGGCACAGCTTCAAAATATTGCCCAGATACTCATCCGGAGTCATAATCGTAGCTTTAATCCACGGCTCGTTGATGGTGGTGATTTTCATCGTGTCCGGCATATCCGCCGGATTGTGCAGCTCAATCTCGCGCCCGTCCGACAGGTCAAGCTTGTAAACCACGCTTGGCGCGGTGGCGATGAGATCAAGGTTAAATTCGCGGATGAGACGTTCCTGGATAATCTCCAAGTGCAACAGGCCAAGGAACCCGCAGCGAAAGCCGAAGCCCAGCGCGGCGGAGGATTCCATCTCGTAGCTAAAGCTCGCGTCATTGAGCCGCAGCTTACCCATGGCGGCGCGTAAATCTTCAAAATCCGCCGCATCAACCGGAAACAGGCCGCAGAACACCACCGGCTGCGCGGGTTTGAAGCCTTTTAGCGCTTGCGCTGTCGGGCGCTTATCTTCGGTAATTGTATCGCCCACGCGGGTGTCGGCCACTTCCTTAATCTGCGCCGTAATGAAGCCTACTTCGCCGGGTCCAAGATCATCGACCTGCACAATCTTGGGCGTAAACACACCGGTGCGGTCCACCAGATATTTCGCGTCCGCGCCCATCATGCGGATGGTCATGCCCTTTTTGAGCACCCCGTCAATGATGCGCACAAGAACGATAACGCCAAGATATGGATCGTACCAGCTATCCACCAGCATGGCTTTGAGCGGCGCGGAAGCATCGCCAATTTTCGGCGCGGGCAGCTTGGTGACGATGGCTTCCAAAACATCCGGAATGCCAATGCCGGATTTGGCCGAAATCATCACCGCTTCGGAGGCATCAAGCCCGATCACTTCCTCAATCTGCGCGCGGATGCGCTCCGGCTCGGCAGCGGGAAGATCGATCTTGTTCAGCACCACCACGATCTCGTGGTTATTGTCCATGGCCTGATAAACATTGGCCAGCGTCTGCGCCTCGACGCCCTGTGAGGCATCCACCACCAGAAGCGAACCTTCGCACGCGGCAAGCGAGCGCGAAACCTCGTAGGCAAAGTCCACATGGCCGGGCGTATCCATCAGGTTCAGCACATAATCCTTGCCGTCCAACGCCTTATAATTAAGCCGAACAGTCTGCGCCTTAATAGTAATGCCGCGCTCTTTTTCGATGTCCATCGAATCCAGCACCTGCTCCGTCATCTCCCGCAGCTCCAACCCGCCGGTCAGCTGGATAAGCCGGTCAGCCAAAGTGGATTTGCCATGGTCAATGTGGGCGACAATAGAAAAATTACGGATATTTTCGCGGGGAGTGCTCATAGGTGGGCAAATAGCGGGATGGGGGCGAAATTGCAAGGCGGGAGATGGCCGCGCATCATCGCGCCACGAAATAGCGTGGTGTGGCTGCCTCCGTCGCCCGCGCCGCGCCGGTGGCGACCAGCGTTTCCAGCACCTCGCGCACGCGCTGTTTGCGAACGGGCGAGTTGCGGCCATCGAATGCGATGGCAATTTCGTCCGGCGCGGCAGGTGCTGCGGCCTTGGCCAGCAGATCGCGCACGATGCGGATTTGCGCCAGACCATCGCTCGGCCATTTCGGCTTGGCATCAATCGTGATGACGCCGACATCGGCTTCCAACTGTTCTTCGCCGCTGGGCTTGACCACTTTCGCGCCGAGTTTCGGTATTTGATAATCCGGCCGCAGCCAGCGCACGAGGCCGCGCTTTTCCTCTTCCTGCCGCTCAAGGTTCAGCGCCACGAGGCGCGACAGCAGTTCCTCCTCGGCCTGTTCCTGGTCCCCGGATTTATGCACACTCGGCACAGTCGCGCCCGGCCTGCCGATAAGCCGCGCGCCCAAATCCTGCCAGCCATAGGCCTCGAAAGTGGCGCGGTCGATATCGTCGTGGATTTCCTTGAGAATGGAAATGAGACCTGCGTCATAAATATCGCGCTCGACCGGTGTCAGCGGCTCGACTGCGCAGCCATTGTCCAGTTCCCGCACCCGCTCCAGCACATTATACAACGCCGTCATCGTCAAAAATTCATGGATCCCCAACCGCTCCTTGCGGAACGCATCCAGCCGCTCGCCCAGCGCCGCCAGCCGCTGACGCAGCGCTGGGTTGGATTGGTCGGTGATGCAGGCCGGGAAGGGGAAGGGGTCGAAGGTTTGGGTATGTTGATAAACTGGGTCGTTGCCGACACCTTGCCAACCGCCCAAGGCGAACGAAAACTGCACATGCAGACGAGACGATATTGCGCTCAGAATTTCCCAAGATGTGCAGGCAATGACTCTAATTTTTTGATCAGGGGCAAGATTCCCGTCCAATACGCTGAACATGCGATGTTTGGCGGTTTCCGCCGTGCCGAAATATCGGCGCAAGTTCACAAGTGCCGCACGCATTTCGGTGGACGGCTGGCCAAAGCGCCACCAGTTATCACGCCTATATCGCATCTTTTCATTGCGTCTTATCGGCTCCGACTTGGTCAATAAGTGCTGATACGCCTCTGGAAAATTTTGCCTTACGAAGTCCTCAGATTTCTCGTGAAAATCAAGCACAAATCGGCCACGTGTCTTTTGATTGAGATCGCGTCCGTTTATGTATTTCCGAATAAATTCGTCGGCGTGAGGCGTCTTTCCTAGTCCAAATTGCCGTGCAATTTTCTCGTCAATCCAGAACGCCAAACCATAGGGCATGAAGCCCTTGTGCGCGATTTGAGAGTTAGCAGAAAGCGCCGCCAATTTGCTAAAATCCGCGCCAATCTCAAGCTGTCCCGTAACCTTCCCCTCTCTCCGGCTCAACTCTACCTTCGGCGTATCGCTGTTCAACTCCGCTTCGCTCACCACCTGCGCCAACACACCCTCGCGGCTTCCGCGTCCTGCCACAGTCATGGCGATGCGCACGGCGGCTTTGTCGGATGCTTTCAGCCACGGGTGATCGGGGATGGCGAAGAGGAGCGACAGCGGTTCTTTGGCGGACAGATATCTTTCGACAACGCGGCGCGAAAAGGTCTGCGTGATGGAATTGGTGGTGATGAAGCCAAATTGTTGCAGCGGGTTTGGCGCTTTGGGCGTGCCTTTTCGCACCAGCCGCCGCGCGGCTTCGTCCCAAAAATGCATGACAAAATCCGCGCCGCCGGGCATGTGCGGGCGGGCATTCCAACAGCTTTCCGCATAGCCGTCGCCCAGTTCCTGGCGCATATCCTTGCCGCCAATAAACGGCGGATTGCCGACGATGAACTCCACTTCCGGCCACGGCGCGATGCGCGGATTCACATATTTGTAGAGCGGCATGAGCGCATCCGGATCGGGGATTTCCTCGCCGGTGATCGGATGCAGCTTTTTGGTCACGCCGTCCCAGCGCGACTGGGGCTTGCCATTGGCATCGCGCAGCAAATCCTGCCTGTCATAGGCAATAATGGCATCCTGCCGGCGGATCGTGCCATAGGCATGAAGCACCGGCTCGGGGATAGACGCAAGGCCCGTGGTTTTGAGCTGCCATTTGAGAAAGCCGATCCACAGCACCAGATCAGCCACCGGCACGGCGCGGGGGTTCAACTCCAGCCCGTAAAATTGGCGCGGCGAAACAGTCTCGCCTTCCATCACGAGGCTCGCCTGTTCATCGCCAAAGGCTTCCAGCGCATCCAGCACTTCGCCTTCCAGCTTTTTCATCAGCTCCAGCGCCACATAGAGAAAGTTGCCGGTGCCGCAGGCGGGGTCCAGCACGCGGGTGGTGCACAGCTTGTGGTGATAATCCTTGATGGTTTTTAGCGCGCCGTCCATGTCCCCCGCGTTGCGCCGGTCTTCCACCTGCACTTTCACCTCATCCCAATCGGCACGCAGCGGCTCGATGATGGTGGGAATAACCAGCCGCTCAACATAGGCGCGGGGCGTATAATGCGCGCCCAGTTTCGAGCGTTCGCGCGGGTCCAGTGCCCGCTCCAAAAGTGTGCCGAAAATGGCAGGCTCCACATCCTGCCATGTGCGCTGCGAGGCCGCGTAAAGTTCGTGGATCTGGTCCGGCTCCAGCGGAAGCGCCGTCCGCTTTTTGAATAGCGAGCCATTGAAGCGCTTGAGGTTGGTCACCATGCGCGGCTCATAGCCGCCCTCATCCATCGTCTTCCAAAGGTTCTCAAGTGCCGGTACGAAGGACTGCGGCCTGTCCTTCAATTCCTTCAGCAGCGTTTCGAAACTGCGTTTCGGGATCAGCTCCACGTCTTCGGCAAACATCGTGAACAGGCAGCGCATCAGAAATTCCGCCACGTCCTTCGGGTCATGCTTGCCCTCCAAGGACTTGGCGATTTTGGCCAGCCGCGCAGCAATGTCCGCCGTCACTTCCGCCGAGCGCTTGGCCGGATTGAGCGATTGCGGGTCCGGCCCCCAAATGGCTTGCAGGCGGGCCTGCACTGCTTCATCGCGCAAGTCGTCCATCGCAATGCGGTAGGATGAACGATCCGGAAAATGCGCGTAATGTTTGCCAAGGCCCGAAAAGTCCGCATAGACCTCAATCACATGGCCGACATCGACAATCAGCAGAAACGGCGGATAGCCATGCTCAACCGGCAGTGCGCGGGCATAGCCTTCCGCCTGATTGCGCGCCGCAACCATGATCTGGTCCCAGCCCTTGGTATCGCGCTTGGCCTGCCCCGGCTTTTGCTGGCGCTGGTCTTCGGTCAACAGCGAAAGCTGATCGGCATCTGTTTTCTTCTTAATGCGCTTGGCAGACTGTTTGGCTTCGAGAATAAAATTGTTGCGCTTGTAGCAATCAATCCGCCCCGCCGAGCGCGAGCCATCGGGGTGCTTGAAGTCCACACGGCGCTCGAACACATAATCATTGTATTCGTTTTCCTCGCCCGCCATGCGCGGACGGTCCATGCCCAGCACTTCTGCAAGGCCGATGACGAACAACTGATAGTTGGCCATCTCCGACCCGCCGGAGGCTTTCGCCTCGGCAATCAGATTTTCGAGTCTATCAAGATCAATTTTTTCATCCGCACTCATGGGGCGCACATAAACAGAGATACAAGGTGGCTGCAACCAGATGAAGCGTAGCTATCACTCCGGCACAAACCTCACCGCTCCCTTGGCCGCGCTTGTTGCCATCATGGCATATGCCCGCAGCGCCGTTGTTACCTTGCGCTTGCGGGTTTCGAGCGGGGTCCATGCGGCTTTGCCGCGGGCTTCCTGCGCGGCTCTTCGGGTGGCTAGAACCTCTTCGGATACCGCCAAGTGAATGGTGCGGTTCGGGATGTCGATTTCTATGCGGTCGCCTTCTTCGACTAGGCCGATGAGGCCGCCTTCTTCGGCTTCCGGTGAAACGTGGCCGATGGACAAGCCCGATGTGCCGCCGGAGAAGCGGCCGTCTGTTAGAAGCGCGCAGACTTTGCCCAAACCTTTGGATTTGAGATAGCTGGTCGGGTAGAGCATTTCCTGCATACCCGGGCCGCCACGCGGGCCTTCGTAGCGGATGACGAGCACATCGCCCGCTTTGATTTCATTGGAGAGAATGGCCTTGACGGAAGCGTCCTGACTTTCAAATACGCGGGCAGGTCCGGCAAATTTCAAGATGCTTTCATCCACGCCTGCAGTCTTCACAATGCAGCCTTCCAGCGCGATGTTACCGCTCAAAACTGCCAAGCCGCCATCCTTGGAGAATGGTGTTTTGGCCGAGCGTATGACGCCTTTTTCGCGGTCCGTATCGAGGCTTTCCCAGCGGCGGGATTGTGAGAAGGCGGTCTGTGTGGGCACGCCGCCCGGCGCCGCCAGGAAAAAGTCCACTACCACCGGATCATTCGTGCGGGTGATATCCCACTTATTGATCGCATCGCCGAGTGTCTTTTCGTGCACGGTCGGCAGGTCCGCGTTTAGCAGTCCTGCCTTTTCCAGCTGGCCTAAGATCGACATGATGCCTCCGGCGCGGTGGACATCTTCCATATGTACATCAGATTTAGCGGGCGCGACTTTGCACAGCACCGGTACTTTGCGAGACAGGCGGTCAATATCCGCCATGGTGAAATCAATCTCGCCCTCATGGGCGGCGGCCAAAATGTGCAGCACAGTGTTGGTGGAGCCGCCCATGGCAATATCCAGTGCCATGGCATTTTCAAACGCGCCTTTGGAGGCAATCGCACGCGGCAAAAGGTTCATATCATCGCCCTCATAGTGGCGCTTGGTGATATCCACAATGCGGCGACCCGCTTCGAGGAACAGGCGCTCGCGGTCAGAGTGCGTGGCCAATGTTGAGCCATTGCCCGGCAGCGACAGGCCCAAGGCTTCGGTAAGGCAGTTCATTGAATTGGCAGTGAACATGCCCGAGCACGAGCCGCATGTTGGGCAGGCGGAGCGCTCAATGACCGCCACTTCCTCGTCGGAATATTTATCATCGGCGGCGGCCACCATGGCATCCACCAAATCCAGCGCCACTTCCTTGCCCGAGGCTGCGATGTATTTGCCCGCTTCCATCGGCCCGCCGGAAACAAAAATCGTCGGAATATTAAGGCGCAGCGAAGCCATCAACATGCCCGGCGTGATTTTATCGCAGTTGGAAATACACACCATCGCGTCCGCACAGTGCGCGTTGACCATATATTCCACCGAGTCGGCGATCAACTCGCGCGATGGCAGCGAATAAAGCATTCCGTCATGGCCCATGGCGATGCCGTCATCGACCGCAATGGTGTTGAACTCTTTGGCCACACCGCCGTGCTTTTCAATCTCGCGGGCGACCAGCTGACCCAAATCTTTCAAATGCACGTGGCCTGGTACGAACTGCGTGAAGGAATTGACGACTGCGATGATAGGCTTGCCGAAATCACCATCTTTCATGCCAGTGGCGCGCCACAGGCCGCGCGCGCCTGCCATATTGCGGCCATGGGTAGTGGTACGGGAGCGATAAACGGGCATTGGTCTATTCCTCAAAAAAATTCTATCTTGCAGATAGCCTCACAAGGCGATTGATTCAAGCGTTTGCTCGCGTTTGAATCTCCGGAAAATCCAGCGTTGCCCGTAGACCGGGCTGATTATCATCCAATACAAGCATTGCGCCATGCAAATCAGCGATGGCTTTAACGAGGCTGAGGCCAAGTCCGGATCCCGGTGTGGTGCGGCTTTGTTCCAGCCGGTAGAGGCGACGCAGCACATTTTCACGCTCGGCTTGGGGAATTCCGGGGCCATTGTCGGCGATAATCAGGCGGCTGGCCGCACTTTTCCCCGTCAGCGTTACTGTTATTGCCGCGGCTATCGGGCAATGGTGGATGCTGTTTTCTATCAGGTTTGCACTCATTTGCGTGAGTAAATCCCTATCCCCAAAAATCAAAACCGGTTTATCTTCAACGTGATAAGAAAGTGTCATGCCCGCATCCTGCGCAACATCGGCATAAACCTCGCACACATCACTCATAATGTCGTTCAAATCAACGGCGGCAAAGCGGGCTTTGCGCGCACCGGATTCGATTTGTGCGATGCGTAAAAGGGCGGCAAATGTTTCATTGATGCTGTCAACCTCTTTGATGGAAGCGTCCAACTCTTTGGTGATTGTTTTACCCTTACCCCGCTTTTGCCGCGCGGTTTCGAGGTTGATTTTCAGGCGATTCAGTGGTGTTTTTAGTTCGTGCGCGATGTCATTCGAAACCTGGCGCATTCCCTCCACCAAATGTGAAAGCCGTTCCAGCGAGGCGTTGATATCGCCTGCGAGAATATCCAAATCATCGCCCCTTCCGATTAGAGGAATACGGGCATTAAGGTCGCCCTGCCCTATCAAATGGATTGAACCGCGCACGGCCTCCAATCGCTGGCGCGCGCGCGATGCCAGCAGTGTTGCGCCCCCAACTGCCAGCAAAATACTCACCAACGATGCCCAGCCGAAGCTGGTAATGACAATTTCCTCCAGCTCGGTGGTATCCTCATCATTGGCGCCCAGCACGAGGCGATAACCATCAAAGCTGCCTTCAAACAAGCGAAACCGCAGCTCAGCCTCAAGTCCTAAGTCGGAACCGGAGGCATCCCGCCAACCCGGGTGTATCGCGATGGATTTAACGTTTCCCGCTAAAACCGATCCATCCGGTGCAGTCAGAAAATAGATGTTCTCGTCGTCGCCTGATGCGTTGATTTGTAATTTGATATTATCGGTAAGGTTTTGAATGCCGTCGGTTTTATATGATTGAGCATAGACTTCGAAGTTTCCCTTCATAATGCGGTCGTCGCGCTGCGAGATTTCAGTTTTCAAATACTGGTACGCCGCGCCGCCGGAAATCAAAAAAGCCACAACAAACAACGAGACGAAAAGCAGTGCAAGCCGCAGCGGTGTACTGCGCAACACGTTAAAGCGGGGCATGTACACTGTAACCGGTATTGCGCAGCGTATGCAGCAAAGGCTTTGCAAACGGCTTGTCAATTTTGGCCCGCAGCCGCGATATATGGGTTTCAACAACGCTGGTTTTAGGGTCAAAATGGAAGTTCCACACCCGCTCAAGCAGCATGGTGCGGGTCAGAATACGCCCCTCATTGCGCATTAAAATTTCGAGCAGTGCAAATTCCTTTGCTTGCAAATCCAGCACCTGCCCGGCGCGGCGCACCACGCGGCGTATAAGGTCCATCTCCATGTCCGCGACGCGCAGCGTGGTGGTTTCAATTTGAGCCGCCGGGCGGCGGGTCAGAGCATTGGCCCGAGCCATTAATTCAGAGAATGCAAAAGGCTTGGTCAGATAATCATCAGCCCCTGCTTCCAACCCCTCAACACGGTCATCAACCCCGCCGATAGATGTAAGGAAAATCGCCGGTGTTTTATTGCCCGCAGCACGGACCGCTTTGATAAGCGAGAGGCCATCCAACACGGGCAACATACGGTCGATAATCAATACATCATAGCTCTCGCGCGTTGCCTGAAACAGCCCGTCATCGCCGCGATCCACATGGTCGCACACATGCCCGGCCTCGGTAAGGCCGCGCGTGATGAACTCTGCGGTTTGATTGTCATCTTCGATGAGGAGGATTTTCATGAGCATTCCTATCAAGGTGAGTAGGTTTTGTGTATAGCGCGAATTTCTGGAAAGAAATAGCGGACCGGTTTAACCCGACCCGCCGCCCGCCAGAATTGCCCGCAGCCAAATGCAGCAGGCTTTTTTATCAGCTTACCAGAACCGCTTCATCGCCCTCATGAGTAAACGTCATATAGACAACGGCGAGTGCGATAGCGCCCAAAAACAAGAAGCTGGTGACAACTGTACCGAAGCCAAGGCCACCGTACTCGACCGGTTGCGAGAGCAAATCACCGAACGAAGCGCCCATTGGGCGGGTAAATATGTAAGCCAACCAAAAGCACAAAATGGAATTAAACTTCAGTCCGTAATAGGCAAACGCAACCGCTGCGATGATGCCGATAAACACCAACCCCGTGGCGAGATAGCCGAGGCCCATACGTTCTGCAATCAGATCGCCAGCGGCGGTACCCAGCGCAAACGTGAACAAAATTGCCAGCCAATAGAAAGCTTCACGACGGAAATTATAAATAGAGTGGATCGACAGCGTTTTCTCGAACCCGTACCAAATGGCAAATGTGAGCGCCAGCGCAACCGAGAACCACAATGTTGTGGTTGGCAGCGTTACGCCGAAATTATCAACGAGATTATCAGTTACCAGTGTTCCAACAACGCTGATGAGAACGACGGTAATCCAGTAAACCATCGGCACATATTTGCGCTGGTAAAATTGTGCAATAAGCGCGATTGTTAGAAAGACTGATAAAAACAGCGACGTGTTGGTTAGACCCCAGCCCCAATTAATATTCATATAGTCGGCGAAAGTTTCACCGACAGTAACAGCCAGAACTTTGATCAGCCAGAAGTCCGGTGTGACTTTTGGTACGCGGTTGAAGCTGGTGGCGGGCGCGGAAGCGGCTTGGAAATTTGACATGGCAGGTTTCCTTGTCTGAGTGAAAAAAGCCCCGTTCTGAAAGCCTCAAAACAGGGCGAAAAATCTTATTTGCCCATCAATTTCATGGCCTCTGTGAACAGCTTATCGGCATTTGCGTCATCATCGGCCTTGCAGCGATCCAGACCCTTTTGCTGCAAATCTGCAACTTTGGCCTTGTCGGCATCATTCAAAGTTGTTGCGGCGGCTACTGTATCTTTCACGGTCTGAAGCATGTCTTCACAAGGCACGACATCTTGAGCGAAGGCTGACGCCAAAGAGGCAGTCATTCCGGCAAAAAATACGGAGGCGAGGAGGAGGTTTTTCATGGAGTCAAATCCTGTTGTTAGGTTTAGTTTGCGGTTCATTGCAAAGGGGTATTTTACGAATATCCTTGCCCCTGTGAGTGCACTTATGAACTATGCATCTGTCTCGTAACTGTCTTGCCGCTTACATTTATGTAATATTGACAATTGCCCTGAGACTGGACATGAATAATCCGGCAAGCCGTTCCGGGCCGCCGGATTAACGGAGCAATCAGACTTTGCTTAAGCGGTTGCGTCTATCAGTTTGAGCAAGTAAGTGAGCGCGGATACACAACCTGCCGCATCAGGTTTAGCCGCCCGTAATTGCTGAAACGTCGCATCAAGTGCTTTATCAATTGCTGTCCACCCGGCCTTATCCATGGCGCGCATGGCGTGAGCATGGTCATCCCACAAGGCCTCAAGGTCTTTGGCGCGGCTAGCCGCTGCGCTTAGATCACCCTTGGTGGCAATGACCAAAGTATCTGATGCAATGGCGCGGAAGGGCGTGAGGTCGCCGAGCTTGGTTGCAGTCAAAGCGGCAGCCTGCACTATACCTGCGTTACCGGTTGTAACTGCAACAGGCGGTTTAATGATCCCGGTCGCACCGGCAATGCCAAGGAGTGCAATAGACGCCGTTGTAGTAAGAATAAGTGTGAAAAAAAGGTTTCGAGCCATGGGGGCCTCCAAAAAGCGTGAATGAGATTACCTCTAATCAATAATCTCTCTTCGAGCTTTGTCAGACTAAACAAGCTTCCTCCTGTCATCTAACATACAATTTTGTAAGGTTTGTTCAGCGCGACAATCAAAAATCGCGGCAGTCACTCTAATTCGAGATTTCAATGGAGTAAAAGAGATGGGACTGTCCTCGACAGCTAGCCATTTTGGCTCTAACCCATTGTCTTAATTGTGATAATTGAGATGCCGGATCACTGTTGATGGAACGCCATTTTTCAGAAAAAGACTGCCTTCAAAAACAGCCCGGAATTTGCCTTTGGAACACCATTAAATTTGCGCATGTGACGTTTGGCTTGGTTCCAGAAATTTTCGATACCATTGATGTGATTGTGCTTGTCGGCGAATAGCTTTGAGTGGTTTATGCGAAAGTGTTTGAACTGCGAAACATTAAGCACGTTGTAACCGCGCCAACGATCCGGATAGACAATCGAGTTCGGAATGATCTTGGTATAAACCCGTCCACCACGCTCCAAAGGCCAGAAAACAGGCGTTTTACCCGCC
>JAYVRA010000027.1:0-33088 GCA_043776635.1 Phyllobacteriaceae bacterium | reverse complement strand
ATAGAATTGGTGGAAATAATTTGATCTATTTTTTAAGCTGAATGAATTCAACATGAATTCAACACGATAAGTGTGGCGATATTTGTTCAAACGCTGCGAAAACGCCGGATGGATTGCCCCGTCAGCCTCACATTATGAGCCTCACATACGACCCTGATAAGCCACTAGTGCGTACCAATTTCCACCCTCACGGCTCTGGATTCCGGATCTGCGCTGCGCTTGTCCGCAATGACAGCGAGGCGGGGTGGCTTCACTCTGCGGCGTCAAACCATTTGAACGGGCCCTAAGCCCGTCCTGCACGATTTTCCTTGTATAGTTTCGTCATTTACCTGCCATTTCGTCAAAATTAACAGGTCCAGACCTTAAGTTACCCAGCCCTCTTGCACCCCGTGGCACGCTACTTCGCTAGATGCTGATTTGATCATTGCCGGCGAAACCTGGCGGCAGACATCCCGCACATATGAGCAACGCGGATTAAACGCGCAACCTTGCGGCGGGTTAAACGGTGATGGCAATTCACCAATCAGCTTAATGCGCGCACCGCGCTTGGCGGGATCTGCCACCGGCGTCGCGGAAAGCAGCGCCTTGGTATAGGGATGCTGCGGATGAGTGAACACTTGCTCAGCTGCGGCTATTTCGACCGGCTTGCCCAAATACATAATCATCACCGTATCCGCCATATGGCGCACCACCGCCAGATCATGGCTGATGAAAACATAGGTCAGCCCCAACCGGTCTTGCAAATCTGCGAGCAGGTTCAAAATTTGCGCCTGAATGGAAATATCCAGCGCCGACACCGGCTCGTCCAGCACCAGCACTTTCGGGTTCAAAATCAGCGCACGGGCGATAGCAATGCGCTGGCGCTGTCCGCCGGAAAACATGTGCGGATAGCGCTGAAAATGTTCAGGCCGCAGCCCCACCAGCGCCATCATTTCCTTCACCTTGGCCTCGCGCCCGGCAGAAGAAAGCGCGGTGTTGACGATGAGTGGCTCCTCCAATATCGCACCGATTTTTTGCCGTGGATTGAGCGACGAATATGGATTTTGAAACACGATCTGCACCGTCGGGCGCAGTGCTTTCAACTCATCTTTGCTTGCCCCGTTCACACGGTGCCCGTCTATGGTCAATGAGCCGGAAGTCTCGGTTTCGATCATTGTCAGCACACGCGCCAGTGTGGACTTCCCGCAGCCGGATTCCCCCACCACAGCCAGCGTCTTGCCCGCCTCAACAGAAAACGTTGCACCAGCCAGTGCCTTTAACGATAGCGGCTTGGCAAGCATCCCGCGCTTTACTGTATAATAGCGCGTTAAATCAGTGGCTTCGAGGATCACGGTCATTTGCCGCCCTCTACATAAGTGACCGGATAATGGCAAAGCGCTTCTCCCGTCGCCGCATTCTGACGAGGCGGAACAGTTTCGCGGCAAACATCATTAGCCTTGGTGCAACGCGGATTAAACAGGCAGCCTTTCGGCCGGTCAATCAGTCCTGGAACCATTCCTGAAATTGAAGGCAATCTGCCACCCTTGGCATTGTCCGGCAGAGCACTCAGTAGCGCAGCCGTATAAGGATGGCGCGGGTGCGCAAACAATTCCAGCACGCTTTGCCGCTCAATTTGCTGTCCGGCATATTGCACGACTACGCGCTCGGCAGTCTCCGCCACCACGCCCATATCGTGTGTAATCAGCACCAGCCCCATTCCTGTGTCTTTGCGCAAATCAACCAAAAGGTCGAGAATTTGCGCTTGTATGGTCACATCCAGCGCCGTTGTCGGCTCGTCAGCGATCAGCATTTTCGGACCGCATGCAATCGCCATCGCAATCATCACGCGCTGGCTCATGCCGCCCGAAAGTTGATGCGGATAGGCGGATAGACGCCGCTCGGGTTCAGGAATCCCTACTTGCTCCAGCAGCGAAATTATCTTCTTGCGCCGATCCGCCTTGCCCATACCAAGATGGGTTTTCAGCGTTTCGCCGATTTGAAACTCAACATTAAAACACGGGTTCAAACTTGAGATAGGTTCCTGAAAAATCATCGCCATTTCGCGGCCGATAATCTTGCGCTTGTCTTGCGCCGCCATCGTCAGCAAATCATGCCCGCCAAAGCGCATCACGCCGGCGGTCACAGTAGCGGTCTTGGGCAACAGCCCCATGACGGCCAACATCGCCACAGACTTTCCGGAGCCGCTCTCGCCGACAATTGCCACGACTTCGCCCGGGTCAACATGAAGATCAACGCCATCCACAGCCTTGAACGGCCCAGCAGATGTGGCGAAGGTGACGGTTAGGTTTTTGAGCTCAAGCAAAGACATTCCGCTCAACTCCGCTTAAGCTTAGGATCGAGCGCATCGCGCAAGCCATCGCCAACAAGATTGATGCACAGCACCGTGATCAAAATCGCCAGCCCCGGCATCATCATAATCCATGGTGCGGCGGAGATGAACTCGCGGGAGTCTGCCAGCATCGCGCCCCATTCAGGCATGGGCGGCTGGGCACCAAGGCCTAAAAATCCGAGACCGGAAGCTTCTAAAATTCCATCGGAAATTCCCAATGCACCCTGCACAATCAGCGGCGCGGCACAGTTGGGGAACACTGTTTTTGTCATAAGGCGAAACGGCCTGACGCCGGATACTTTTGCGGCGGTCACATAATCTTTGAGCAGTTCGCTCTGCGCTGATGCACGTACCAACCGGACATAGCGCGGTAGATAAATAATTGTTACGGCGACGATTGTATTGGTTAGACTTGATTCTAATACCGCCATTATCAGGATGGCCAAAACGAGACTGGGAATAGACACGATCAAGTCCATGATACGCACGACGATAACGTCGAATATGCCGCCAAACCATGCTGTTGACAGGCCAAGAGCTACACCCGCTACCATCGAAACCGACATCACTGACACGCCGATAAACAGCGAAATGCGTGCGCCATACATCAACCGTGAAAGCATATCCCGCCCGACGGCGTCTGTGCCAAGCAGAAAACGCGGATCGCCATTTGCAAACCAGCGCGGTGGCAATTTGCTGAAACCCCGGAACTGCTCCAGCGGATCATAAGGGGCAAGCAGCGGCGCAAACACGGCGACAGTGATGATAAATATCAACAGCCACATGCCGAAAACAGCACCGCGATTTTCGCGGAAGTAGCGCCAGAATGAACGCAGAGGCCCTTCCGGTTGCGTGACCTCATGTGCGACGACAGCGCCTTTTGCAATATCAGTTGCCATGACGGATCCTCGGATTGATGAGGCCATAGAGCATGTCAATCAGTACATTGACGACGATGACAATCATGGCAATAAGCATAATGCCCCCTTGCAGTGCCGGATAATCGCGACGCCCGATGGATTCAATCAGCCAGTGCCCGATGCCCGGCCATGAGAAAATATATTCCGTCAGTACAGCGCCCGCCAGCAATGTGCCAACTTGCAAACCAATCACCGTGACCACCGGAATGAGCGCGTTGCGCAGCGCGTGAATGCCGATCACCCGTCGCGGGGACAGTCCTTTGGCGCGGGCAGTGCGAACATAATCTTCTTCCAAAACCTCAAGCATCGACGAGCGTGTCATGCGTGCAATCACCGCCAGCGGCACGGTCGCCAACACGATGGACGGCAAAATTAAATGCCGCACGGCATCCCAGAATGCCCCCTTCTGGCCGGACCACAGCGAGTCAACGAGTGCAAATCCGGTCACCTGAGGGTAAAAATATTTAATGAGGTCCACGCGGCCTGAAACAGGGGTGAGGCCGAGCGTGTTGGACATCAACAAAATCAGCATCAGCCCCCACCAGAAAATTGGCATGGAATAGCCGGTTAAAGCCGCGCCCATCAGCGCTTGATCGTAAATAGAACCACGGCGCGAGGCGGCGAACACACCTGCGGCAACGCCCAAGACCGTCGCCAAGATCATAGCGCACAAGGTCAGTTCAAGGGTGGCCGGAAACAGCTTGGCAAATTCTTGCGTAACGGGGGCTTTGGAAACCAGCGACACGCCAAAATCGCCATGCAAAATGTGATTCACATAATCCAGAAATTGCTTCCAAACCGGTTGGTCCAGTCCCATTTCGTGACGTAGCAATTCCAGACGCGCCGGATCAATACCGCGTTCGCCGCGCCGGACCTCAATGGGGTCTCCAGGCACAAGGCGGATCATTGTGAAAGTTATAAACATTAAGGCAATGAAGGTCGGAACTGTCAGCGCCAAGCGTTTGAGTAGAAATTTGACCATCGTTCCCCCGCGATAGATAGATTGAGGGCAGAGTTTCCCCCGCCCTCAAGTTTGCGGGTGCTATTCGGCTACGTCAACATTTTGGAACTCATGAGCGCCAAGCGGTGAAACCTTGTAACCGGATACGGATTTACGCATCGGCTCAAACACCGTAGAATGCGCGATGTCCATCCATGCCACATTGTCATGGTGGATTTTTTGCATTTCGACATAGAGCTTGGTGCGCTCTGCCTTGTCGGTCAGTGTGCGGGCCTTCATCATATCTTCGTTGAACTTGGCATTACACCATTTGGACAGGTTCTGTCCGGCTGGCTTGCCGTCCTTGTCACAACCGGCAAGGAAGAAGAAGTTATCAGGATCACCATTGTCTCCGGTCCAGCCAAGCAAGCCCATCGTGTGCTCACCAGCCTGAAGCCGCTTGCGGTACTCGCCCCACTCATAGGATACGAGCTTGGCATTGATACCAACCTTTGCCAAATCCGCCTGCATCATTTCAGCCATACGCTTGCCGTTTGGATTATACGGGCGCTGCACAGGCATATACCAAAGATCAGTTTCCAGCGCGGTCACGCCCGCCGCAGTCAGCATTTCCTTGGCCTTGGCCGGATCATAGGCATAGTCCACCGTGCTGTCGTCATATGACCACATTGTCGGAGGGATGGGGTTCTTGGCGTTCTGGCCGGCACCCTGATAAACTTCTTTCAAGATCGAGGCCTTATCGATAGCCATGGCCACCGCTTGGCGCACTTCAACCTTATCAAACGGCGGCTTCAATGTGTTCATCGAAAGATAGCCAATGTTAAGGCCGGCCTGTTCCATAACGGTCACGTCGGCATTGGCCTTCATATCCGGCAAATCAGCAGGATTTGGCGCAATCATGATTTGGCATTCATTGGCCTTCAGCTTGGCATAACGGGCTGTCGGGTCCGGCGTAATCGCAAACACCAGATCATCAACTTTTGGCTTGCCTGCCCAACCATCAAACGCTTTGTAGCGGATAACGGCATCTTTTTGGTAATCAACGAAGGAGAACGAACCAGTGCCGACCGGAATTTGGTCGAACTGTTCAGGGGTGCCTTTGTCCATCAAAAACTTGGCATATTCAGCTGATTGAATGGTCGCAAAATCCATTGCCAAGTTGGCAATGATTGGTGCATTTGGCACTTTGAGCTTCATGATGACAGTGAGATCATCTGCGCCTTTGGTGATGGACTCCAGCAAATCAGGCATGCCCATGTCGTTGAAATAATCATATGCACCGGCAGAAACCTTCGCATAAGGATGATCAGGCTTGGACATGCGCTCAAACGACCAGATCACATCTTCAGCCGTTAAATCGCGCGATGGTGTGAAACCGTTGACGCCCGAATGCCACTTCACGCCCGCACGCAGCTTGAACGTAATGGTCAGGCCATCGTCTGAGACTGTGTAGCTTTCAGCAAGCGCCGGAGCCGGATCAGTCGTTCCGGGCGTAAACTGCACCAAACGGTTATAAACCGGGCGCGCGGCGTCCAAGCTCGTGCCTGTTGTGTTGATCGACGGCGTAAAATTTTCCGGCGAGCCTTCCGAGCAATAGACCAATGTTTTAGCCCAAGCGCCGGATGCTATCACAGACATCATCGCGGTTGCTGCTAAAATCGTTTTGATTGTTCCCGACATTTGTTTGCCTTTCGTTATGGAACCATGTGCGGAGCCTACCTCACTCCGGACTGGAAGGCATCGAAAACCCTTTATGATGGATTGGCAAGGGGGATATTCCCCTACAAACACGATTTTTCAACCAATTGGTCAAACCAAACTGAAATGCAGTTACGGAACAATATTCCAAATGGAGCACTCTATTGCTTTGTGGTGGCACTAAAGGCCAAATGCGGAAAATTGAATCACTGGAAATAGAAGAGTACCAGATGCAGCATGCAATCTATCCCAGCCTCAAGGGCAAAACAGTTTATGTCACTGGCGGCGCAGGTGGCATTGGCGAGGCCATCTCCACCGGCTTTGCCGGGCAAGGTGCATCCGTCGGCATTTTGGATATTGATGAGGGCGCGGCATCCGCACTTGCGGCAAAGCTCATTGAATCAGGCCAAAACGCATTCGCCGTCTTCTGCGACCTGCGCGATATTGCCTCGCTCAAAGCGGCGCTCGAATTGCTCAAATCCAATATCGGAGCAGCGGATATTCTCGTCAACAACGCCGCGCACGACCAACGCCATACATGGCAGGACATGACGCCGGACTATTGGGACGAGCGCATGGCAGTAAACCTGCGCCACATGTTCTTCGCCATACAAGCGGTCGCGCCGGACATGATTGCCAAAAACGCAGGCTCTATCATCAATTTTTCATCCACCTCGTGGAAGCTGAAAATGGGCACGCTTCCCGCCTATACCACCGCGAAAGCCGCTATCCACGGCCTTACCCGCTCTTTCATGATGGAGTTTGGCCGCTCTAATATCCGCGTCAACACAGTCTACCCCGGTTGGGTGATGACAGCCCGCCAAAAGGAACTTTGGTTCAACGAAGAGGGCCAGAAAATGCTGGATGAGGTGCAAGCTCTTCGCGGGCTCATCCAGCCGGAGGACGTGGCAAACATGGTGCTGTTTTTAGGCGCCGATGACAGCCGCTTTTGTTCCGGCCAAGAGTTCACTGTTGATGGCGGATGGATTTGATAATGATTACTGAATTTACTCCCTATTTATCACTGGCAGGTGGCATTTTTATCGGTCTTAGCGCCGTCATCCTCATGTGGCTGAATGGCCGCGTTGCGGGCATGACAGGCATCCTTGCCGGTGTTTTGCCGCCCTACGAGCAAGGCTGGCTGAACGCCAATCTCTGGCGGGCAGTGTTTCTTGCCGGTGCAATCATCGCCCCGATGATCTGGCTCGGCCTTGGCAACAAGATTGATTTCGCCGTGCCAGTTTCCGACCCCTATTTGGCCGTCGGCGGGTTGATTGTCGGCATTGGCGTTACCTTCGGCGGCGGCTGCACATCGGGTCACGGCGTCTGCGGCATTGCACGGTTATCGCCTCGCTCCATCGTGGCGACAATTGTGTTTATGCTCACGACCTTCGCCACCATTTACGTCCTCAGGCATTTGGTGTGAGCAACATGAAAAATCTCTCAGCACTACTAGCCGGACTGATATTCGGCATCGGCATCGCGATTTCCGGCATGGCCAATCCGGCCAAAGTCATCAACTTTTTTGACATTGCCGGAACGTTTGATCCGAGCCTGTTGGTGGTGATGGGCAGCGCGCTGGTAACAGCCTTCATCGGCTACCGGCTGGTGTTTGGCTTTAACGCCAAGCCGCTGTTTGAGCCAACGTTCTCGTTGCCAACCAAAACCAAAATAGACCGCCAGCTGATCGGCGGATCAATATTGTTCGGCATCGGTTGGGGCATCGCCGGTTTTTGCCCCGGCGGCGCCATTCCGACCATTGGCTTTGGCGGACAGCCGACAGCGATATTTGTTGTTGCTATGGTGTTGGGACTATTAATCGGCCGCGCATTGAAACATCGCGGCAATCTCTCTGCGCGGTGAAACGCTCCACGCCCGCGAGGGACGCGGAGCTGCGCCTCAATCCATCAGCACAAATGTGACCTTCAAATTCACACGGTACGCCGTGATTTTGCCATCTGTGACCACCAGCTTCTGGTCCTGCACCCATGCGCCGGTGACGTTCTTCAACGTCTTCACCGCGCGCGCAATGCCGATGTTGATAGCGTCGTCAAAGCTCTTGGTGGATGATGACGAAATTTCAGAAATACGGGCAACTGTGTCCATGGGACTCTCCTTAGGTTGGGGGACGGAGATGTTGGGATGCGATTGGGGCGGGATTGTGGATACTTGAACTCTTCCTATACTAGAATTATAAAGTCTGCGTCCAATCGAATTAGTTGAGTTTGAACGCTGGATTTTGCCAATGCTGAATAAAAGAGACCCAACCACTGTTACAACTTATCACGAAATTGGTCATGCCATTATGGCAATGGCGTGTGGCTGCACCGTAACAAGCTTAAGTATAGCTCCTGATGAGACGAGCATGGGCCGCGTTGCGTTTAATTTGCCAGATGAAACTGACGTAGATTGGCGTCGTCGTGCTGTACTTATTTATGCTGGTGGCTTCGCTGCTGATATGGTTCATTGGAAAAAATGGGGGCAAGGGCACCAAAGTGACATGCTTTGTGGCCATTCAGATGATCAGAGGCGGGCCGGCATATTTCTTGCTGCACTTAACGAGGATGAACTTTTTTTGGCCTATGCTTTTTTTGCCGTGAGGTTTTTGAGTGAGGATGCTGTATGGCAAATTGCCGAACAAATTGCAGATATTCTCAAAGTTTCCAATACTATTGATGGTTCTTCGTTGTCGGCACAATTTGCAAATATTTGCCCAAAAATTGACCAGTTCAAAATCACTGAATTAGAAAAATTCAAAGTTCTCTATAATGCAGCGGCCCAAGATGAACTGGCTTAAGTGGTCAACGCCTTGAGCCAGTAACGGTAATTGAATTCAATTCTTATGGCATCGCCCGTGGATAGTCATTTTACCTTCCGTGCCCAAGCAATTACTAACTACCCCCCATTCACCAACCCCAGCACGAGCCCGTTCACATTGCCTCCCGCTCCCATTTCAACCTTGTCGAACGCGCGGCTGGTGGCTTTGTAGGTTTCGTTGGCGGATTGGGCTTTGGCGAGCACGGATTTGCGGATGGATTTGCATTGCGGATCGTTGTCTTGGGTCAGGCCGACAGTTTCGCGGGTTATGGTTTCGACCATGGTGCGGATGGCGGCGGCGTGGACCTGTTCGTGTGCTTCAATTCCTGTGATGAAAGTTTTCCAGTGCGCGGCATCCGCGCCGGTGAGCGTGGTAGCGGGTTTGGGCAGGTTTATAGTGATGGTGAGATGCGGCGCGGCGGAAGCCAGAGTGCAGGTGTTGCCGATTGGCACATAGTTGCGCTTCCATTTCAAATCCCAATTGGTAAAAGCCATAGCCCGCCGCCCGCCACCCAATAGCGGGCCTTTATCACCAATTGAGGCATAAAGCGCCGGGCCGGTGGCGCCGGAAATCGGGTAGGTTTTGATGATGGTTCCGGCGTGGGCGGGTAGGGCAAGTAGGAGCAGGGCGAAGGTAAGCCTCATCTCCCCGGCCTACCCGTTTTCCCCGGCCGTCGCTTCTGCCGTTTCAAATCGCTGGCATCCTCATAACTCCCGGCGCCAACCTTGCCACGGCGTGGCTCTAAATCGCCTGTCGGGCGTTTCGGCACCGGTCCGCCGAGCGGGACTTCTGTCCGTCCAACCGTCATTTCGTCGAGGCTGTTTTTCTTGAAAAGTCCGCCGCCTTGTTCGGCGGGTGTGCGGCCACGGGACGGGGTGCTGCCTTCGATTTCGCGGGCCAGCGGATCGTCGGCGATTGCCAGTTCCATTTCGCGCAGCCGTTTGATTTCGTCGCGCAGGCGTGCGGCGGTTTCGAAATCCAGATCGGTGGCGGCCTCGCGCATTTGCTTTTCCATGGCAGATACATGCGCGGCAAGATTATTGCCCATCATCGCGCCTTGGTCACCGCCGAAGCCGGTGATGTCGGCGCGGACATGATCGCGCTCATAGACGGAGCTCAGGATATCGCCGATGTTTTTCTTGATGCTTTCCGGCGTGATGCCGTGCTCAAGATTATAGGCGTGCTGCTTATCGCGGCGGCGCGTGGTTTCGGCCATGGCGCGTTCCATCGAACCGGTGATCTGATCGGCATAGAGCACGACCTTGCCATCCACGTTACGAGCCGCGCGGCCAATGGTTTGCACCAGCGATGTTTCCGAGCGCAGGAAGCCTTCTTTATCTGCATCCAAAATGGCGACCAGCGCACATTCCGGAATGTCCAGCCCTTCGCGGAGCAGGTTGATTCCAACCAGCACATCAAACGCGCCAAGGCGCAAATCGCGCAAGATTTCAATGCGCTCCAGCGTATCAATATCGGCATGCATATAGCGCACGCGCACGCTTTGCTCATGTAGATATTCGGTGAGGTCTTCGGCCATGCGCTTGGTGAGAACCGTTACCAGCGTGCGATAACCCTTGGCCGTGGTCTGGCGGATTTCATCCAGCACATCGTCCACTTGTGTCTTGGCGGGGCGTACCTCGACGGGCGGATCAATCAGTCCGGTCGGGCGGATGACCTGCTCGGCAAACACGCCGCCGGCCTGCTCCATTTCCCATTTGGCAGGCGTGGCGGAAACCGCAACCGTGAGCGGGCGCATGGCGTCCCATTCTTCAAAGCGCAGCGGGCGGTTATCCATGCACGACGGCAGGCGGAAGCCATATTCGGCCAGCGTCGCCTTGCGCTTAAAGTCGCCGCGATACATGGCGCCAATTTGCGGAATGGTGACGTGGCTTTCGTCTATAAACACCAGCGCATTATCCGGGATATATTCAAACAGCGTGGGCGGCGGCTCGCCCGGCTGGCGGCCCGTGAGATAGCGCGAATAATTCTCAATGCCCGCGCACGAGCCTGTGGCCTCCAGCATTTCAATGTCAAACGTGCAGCGTTGCTCCAGCCGCTGCGCTTCGAGCAGGCGGCCCGCTTTGGTAAGCTCGGCAAGGCGCTGTTGGAGCTCATGCTGGATGCTTTTTACCGCTTGTTGAAGGGTAGGGCGCGGGGTCACATAGTGCGAGTTGGCGTAGATTTTGACGCTTTTGAGATCATCAGTTTTCTTGCCGGAAAGCGGGTCAAATTCGGTTATGGTTTCAATCTCATCGCCAAACATGGAGATGCGCCAGGCGCGGTCTTCCAAGTGGGCGGGGAAGATTTCGATGGTATCGCCGCGCACGCGAAACGAGCCGCGCACAAAGTCCATATCGCGGCGTTTATATTGCTGGGCCACAAGGTCAGCCAGCAGCGCGCGCTGGTCCAGCCGCTCGCCGATCTTCATTTGGAAGGTCATCGCGGTGTAGGTTTCCACCGAGCCGATACCGTAAATGCACGATACCGAGGCGACGATAATCACATCATCGCGCTCCAACAGCGAGCGCGTGGCGGAGTGGCGCATCCGGTCGATTTGCTCGTTGATAGAGCTTTCTTTTTCGATGAACGTATCGGTGCGGGCGACATAGGCTTCGGGCTGGTAATAGTCATAATAGGAGACGAAATATTCCACAGCATTGTTGGGAAAGAAGCTCTTCATCTCGCCGTAAAGCTGGGCGGCCAGCGTCTTGTTCGGCGCAAGAATCAGCGCAGGGCGCTGGGTTTGTTGGATCACTTGCGCGGCGGTGAATGTCTTGCCGGAGCCGGTGACGCCGAGCAGCACTTGCATGCGGTCTTTGTTCTGGATGCCTTCTACAAGGTCTTTGATGGCGGTCGGTTGATCGCCGGACGGTGTGAAATCCGTGACCATTTCAAATGCCAAGCCGCCCTCGGATTTCTCCGGACGCACCGGCCGGTGCGGCTCCCACATCTTGCCGTTTTTGAACAGCGGATTGCCGGATTCGATGAGGGCGGAGAGGGCTTCGACCGTCGCCGTGACACCATTTGGCGACATCATCTGCACTTCTTCAAGCGAAATTTCGAGGCCGGATATGGGGTTCAGTCCAGCGGCGGCGCGGGCTTTCGGGCCGGAAGATGCACCTACGGAGGTGCCACGCGAGGTGCGCTTTTCCTGAGAGTCGCGGCGGCCCGTGGTTGCCTTTTTGATATTCTCCGCGCGGATCGCATCATTGGGATCAACCGGAATTTCCGCCTGCGCTTTTCGCTCCACCGTCACGCGGTGCGTGCCCGCTTTTGATCGGATTTCCCGCGTGTCGGCCTTGCGCGACTCCTTCGCCGCCCGGCGCTCAAGTTCGCGCACCCAGTCCGTCACGGACCCTTCATAAGGCACGCCATCAAATGCAGCCTGAGGCGACTCTTCAAAGCCGGTCGGTTTTTTGGATGAGTTGGACATGGTTACTATATGGCGGGAGTCTGGCGAAATGTGAAGAGCGGTGTGAGGGGAGATACTGACAAGGGATGGCAGGAGGGGAACGGTAGGTAGCTTGGACTTGTGTGAATAGAAACTTTTCTAAATACACTATACAAAATTGTATGTTCATGTAATGTTCTATTTTGGATAGTGTAGTGTTGGGTTTGACGGTTTTGTGAGTTGATTCGATGGGGCTTGGTAATTTGACATCGCTGGAGCTGTGCGCAGGCGCGGGCGGTCAAGCTTTGGGGCTCGAAGCGGCTGGCTTTGACCATCTTGGCTTGTTTGAGAATGATGCCCACGCTTGCCAAACATTGCGCAATAACCGCCCGCATTGGCAGGTGTTTGAGCATGATCTGTTTCAGCCGCATGATTTTTCTGAGTTTTATGGAATTGATCTTCTGGCCGGTGGTCTGCCTTGCCCGCCGTTTTCTGTGGCCGGTAAGCAATTGGGCGAAAAAGATGAACGCAATCTTTTCACACGCGGTGTGGAAATAGCGGAATTCATGTTGCCGAAAGCCATCATGTTTGAAAACGTGCGCGGGATGCTCAGCCCGTCATTTGCGGGCTATCGTGATTGGATTGAGTTGCGCTTGCGGCGCAAGGGTTATTGGGTGGATTGGAAACTATTCCAAGCCTCGGACTTCGGCGTTCCGCAATTGCGCCCGCGAGTGGTAATGGTTGCGATCAAACGGGAATATTCTGCCGGCTTCAGTTGGCCCGTTGGTGCGACCCCCGCGAAGTCCGTAGGTGAAACGCTTTTTGATCTTATGTCAGAGAACGGTTGGCGTGGTGCAAAAAAGTGGCGAGACAAGGCGGCGAAGATTGCGCCGACTATAGTTGGTGGTTCGAAGAAGCATGGCGGGCCTGACCTCGGGCCCACGCGTGCCCGAACAGCTTGGGCGGAGCTTGGTGTAGAGGGCCGCACTATTGCAGAAGCCAGCCCTGACAAAGACTTTGTCGGGATGCCGAGATTAACTGTTCCCATGGTTGCCAAGCTGCAAGGGTTTCCGGCAGATTGGCAATTTTCCGGAGGCAAAACGGCGATGTACAGGCAGGTCGGCAATGCATTTCCGCCACCAGTTGCGGCTGCCGTTGGCGGAATGATCGCCGCTGCGTTGTTGCGAGCCACACCCAGCGCGGTGCAGGCGGCGGAATAGAAATGGATAGGTTTCATATAGACTATGCCAGTCTGCAACCACTCCATGCAGAAATTTCCAGATTATCCGGCGGAGCGCAAGCATTGGCGTCAGCTTTCCCTGTAATCGTGTCGGATGCTGTCGATTTTGTGGTTGATCCAGTTCGTACCGCCCGTACCAAAGTGTCTGACCTCGACAATGTTGAAAAGACATTTATCGGCCTGAAGGTAGAACATTATCTACGTGATTTTCTAAATGTTCCCAAAGGCTTACGTGATTTAAGAATCGCGGGTATGGATGTTGATGTCAAAAATACAGTTTCCAAGACATGGATGATTCCACCGGAGACTTTCAAGAATGTTGAACCATGTATTTTGATTATGGTGGCAACAGAGGATCGCCATTGTTCAATGGGATTGATGATTGCTCGACCAGAATATCTAAATGCACCAAATCGCGATGCAAAAAGAAGCGTGAGTTCGAAGGCGTTCGAAAACATATATTGGATGGTTAAGCAGCAGCCTTTACCCGAAAGCCGCTTCAATGGAATTGATATGGCGAGATTTAGAGAATTGCGTACCGTGCGCGGTGGCGTGAAACGTGCAGCGGCATTCTTTCGCGAAAATATTGGTAAAGTCATTCACCGGACGGTTGTTCAAGGACTATTGTTTGACCAAGACGACTATATGAAACGTATCCGCGCGAACGGTGGCGCGAAGGATATTTTAAGTCGGGAAAATATCGCGATTTTGTCCGGTGCTTATGCGCAGATGGCGATTAATGCGTTTGGATTGGCATCATGTCAGAAAGACGAATTTATTTCATGGCGATATTCAGAGGCAGATAAGGAAATACTTGATTTGGTTGGCTATTTCAGCGGGAAAAGCCAAAAGTGACGGTTTTAGTTTTTATGATTCTGACCTAAAAGCCCCCGCCGCAATCTCGCCTTACTGCTGCTCCACCCCACGTTTCCTGTCTACTTTTCCTTTTGAGGATTTCATGAAAATCAGCCGCTTGCCTGCACGCTTACTCATTTCGTTTGGTTTGGTTTTACAATCACTTAGCCCGGTTTTTGCGCTGGATGGCGTGAAACCTGCTATCACTCAGTTCACCCTTGATAACGGGCTTAAAGTGGTGCTTGCGCCTTCGGCTACGGCGAAGAATGTGGCGGTGGTTGTGCAGTATGATGTGGGGTCGGCGAATGAAACGCCGGGGCATAGCGGGTTTGCGCATTTGTTTGAGCATTTGATGTTTGAAGGCACGAAATCCATTCCGAATTTTGATGAGGTGGCCTCGTCTGTCGGAGCGCAGAATAATGCGTTTACGCAGGATGACGGCACGGTTTTTCACATGACTGCGCCACTGGCCGCTTTGCCGGTTTTGCTGCGGTTGGATGCGGACCGGATGGCGAATTTGGCCAATGCGGTGACACAAGAAGACTTGGATAATCAGCGCGAAGTGGTGCTGAACGAGATGCGCCAGAACGTGCTGGATCAGCCCGGCGGCGCGGCGCGGACTCAAGGGTCTGTCGCAATTTACCCGAAAGGGCATCCGTATGACCATGCCACGATTGGTTCCATCGCGGACGTGAAGGCGGCCAAGCTGGAGGATGTGGTGGCGTTTCACCGGCAGTTTTATGTGCCTTCCAACGCCTATCTTGCCGTGGCTGGTGACTTTGATGTGGCGGAAGCCAAGGCTGATATTGAACAGACTTTCGGCCTGATTCCAAAGTTCGCAAAGCCTGCTTTTTTGGATGCGGTTGCGCCGCCTGCCATGCCGGGGCGGATGAATTTTATTGACGCAGTACCAACGCAAATTGTGACGCTGACCTGGCCGGGAGTCGCTGGTTACGGGATAAATGCAAACCGCCTTACCGCGCTTGCCGCCGCCATGGGCGTGGGCAAGTGGTCGCTCGGTAACAAGCTGGTTTTGGAGAACGGTGTCGCGTCCTCTGCCGGTGCTTATTACGACCAAAAGCAATATGGCGGCGCGTTCACAATATACGCTTCGGGTGCACAAGGTGTGAGCGCGGAAAAGCTTGAGGCGTCGCTTAACGAAGCAGTTGCCAAGATGCAAAAGGATGGCGTACCGCAGGAATCACTTGACACATATCGCACAAATCTTGAATCCAACTTTGATAATGTACCGTCCTCGCCGCTGGATTTTGCTATGGCACTTGATGGTGCGGTGAGCCTGACAGGGGATGCCGGCTCGTGGCGCGATGAGGTGGGGGAGGCGAAGAGTTTTACCACCAGTAATATGACTAAGCTATTGCAATCATTCACTAAAGATAATGCCATGATTGTGACTGTAACACCCGGGCCGCGAAACAACGACTATCCGCCGACCTTGGCAAATTCGAGCGGTAACGACCCGACGCCGCAGATTGCAGTGCGGCCGGAAGTGTTGATGCCGGACCTGAAAGCGGGGGCGGCTGCGGCGACGATTTTCCCGGCGGTTGAGACAATTAAGCTGGCCAATGGCGCTACTTTGATGAGCTATCATGTTGACGATGCAGTGAATGCGGCACTTGTTTTAACAGTGAAAGGCGGCGCGATTCATGCACCGGTTGGCCTTGCCGGACTTGCGATGGATGTTGGCAGTCGCGGGGCAGGCGATCTGCCATTGATTGATTTTGACCAAAAGCTACGGGATAAAAACATATCGCTGGGCGGTGGTGCTAGTGCTTACCGCTCCAGCATTTCCGCCTCGGCACCGCTGAAGAATTTTGATGACATGCTCAGCTATTTGGCGCTGTCGATTTCGCATCCGCGCTTTGATGCCAAGGAATGGATGACGATCATTGACGGACAAAAAGCGGGACTGAAAGCGCAAAAAGAATCGGCGAACTATTATGCCGGATTGAGCCTCGGCAAGGCGATTTATCCGGAAAATGCGTTGGAAGTGCGGGTTTTGGATGAGGCTGGGATTGACGGGCTGACTATTGAGAAAGCCAAGGGGCTTTTTTTGAAGCGGATGGACCCGAATCTGGCGACGATTTATGTCGCTTCCAATATGCCGATTGCTGACATCGCTGCCAAGCTGGACAAGGCTTTCGTCGAGTGGGCTGACGCAGGTGCGGGCAGCCAGGCCTTTGAAACTCCAAGTAAACCGGCGATCAAGGATATGACACTGAGCAACCAAGTGGCCGGTACGACGCAGGCGACTATCATTGCGATTATGCCTGCGCCCCGCTCTGGAACCGTGGAATCTGCCGCATTTGATATCGTGGTGAACGTGCTGGGCGGTGACTTAAATAGTCGTTTGAGCAAAGTTTTGCGCGAGGAGAAGGGCTGGTCCTATGGCATTGGCGCTGCCAAGAGCGGCAATAAGGGGCTGGACAATACAATTATGACCATCGGTACGACGGTGGAAGCAGCGCATACAATGGACTCTATCGCTGAAATCCGGCGGATTGTTGCAGAGCTGGCGACGAAGCCGATCACTGACGCGGAGTTCCAAACCGCGATGGTATCTTCCAAATCACGGTTCCAAGCGGCATTTGATACGGCACCGGGAACCGCACAATTGATGGGTAGTTTGGCGAGTTCCGGTTTTGAAATGGATGATATGAAACTGTTCTTGAGCAACCTTGAAAAGGTGACTTTGGAGGGAGTCAACCGCCAAGCCGTGTTGCTTGCCAAGAGCCCGATGGCATTGTCGTATGCCGGTGATAAGGCTACAATTAAGTAGGGTTTGAACCTGTTAATTTTGGCGAAACGGTCGAGGTGATTTTTGGTGAGTGCCAAGAGCTAAGGTGCAGGAAATGCGGGCATGTTCATATCGCCTCTTCGAGTGGCGAACTTTTGTGACTTAAAGCCTTAGGAACTTCAAGCCTATGCGACTTCAAGCCTATGCGACTTTAAGCTTATGCGACTTCAAGCCTATGCGACATGGCAATCGCCGAAAAGCGCCTGATTTTGATGCCTACAGGCGACTGGCTTCACTCTACGGCGTCAAATCGCTTGAACGGGCCACGGCCAGTCCTGCATTGTTTTCCTTGAATATCTTCGTCATTTGCCTGCCATTTCATCAAAATTAACAGGTCCAGACTCTAAGTCGGTAAGGTTGCTGAGAGGATGCGACAAGCTATCGGTAACGGTGCGCCATAATTCGATTCTCATATTTTTGTGAATAATGATTTCTTGGCTGGCCACTCTTAGTGATTTTGGCTATGCAAGTGGCATGAACACATTAGAAGTTTCCGGAATGATATGTGCAGGCTGTGCGAGCAAAGTTGAAAAGGCATTGCGCTCTATTGCGCCGCAGATAAACGTGTCACTCAATCCTCCAGTTGCCATCGTGCCAAGTGGCCTTTCGCTAGACAGCTTAAATGCCGCGCTTGGCGCGATTGGTAAGTATAGGGTGAGTGCGACAGCGGCCAAACCTGAAGCGGCTTGGCTGGCCTGGATCAAAATATACTATCCATTGTTTTTGATCATCGGATTGTGTGCAGTTGTCGCATTTGCATCGATAAGTTGGATGATGGGTTTTATGGCTGCGTTTTATATTGCTTTTGGCGCATTCAAACTTTTAGACGTTCCTGCCTTTGCGCGTTCTTACTCGCGGTACGATATTATAGCAAAGCAAGTACCTCTTTGGGGCTATGTGTACCCTTTTGTGGAACTAGGCTTGGGCTTTGCGTTTCTATTTTATTTCCAGATGATTGCGGTGACGTGGATTGCGTTGATTACCAGCTTGGTTGGTGCGGTTGGCGTTATTCAATCCGTGAACCGTAAAGAAAAGATCCAGTGCGCCTGCCTTGGCACCGTGTTTCAATTGCCCATGTCAACTGTCACAATTATTGAGAATCTTGGCATGGCAGCCATGGCGGCGTGGATGCTTTACTTTGGCATGTCAGGCATGGAAGCCGACATGATGAATATGAAAATGTGACAGCCAAGTCGCTTAACCGCAACGCGCAGTCAGCATACAGCTTTATTGCAGCTGTAAACCATTTTTTGCCCGACGTGCCATCAGAAAACATATAAACTTTTAGTAAAATGCCGGGTGCGCCGCGCACATCCCCCTGTTCCTCCCAGATACGAAAGAGCAGCGCAGGCGCACACCTGAAAGATGTTCTCGTGTAAGACGGCTGAAGAGTCAAGTCACGTAATTTAATCTATGATTAAAACGATTTGCCCCTTTTTAGCCATAAATTTTGCTTGTGAATCTTGTGAACCGCAGCAAATGAGGCAAAATCATGTCATTGATATTGTTGATTATTTTTATTTTTTGTGACTTGCCAAGCGTAAAAACCACGGGTTAAGAGCGCTCGTCCGGCGAGCATTGTTCTCCCAAGACGGCGTTTCGAGACCGGACAAGCATGAAGACTATTAGGAGTTACCTTATGAAAACCATTATCGCTACACTCATCGCATCCGTTGCATTTGCTGCCGCCGCTTTCGCTGGCGAAGCTTCAGGTGTTGTAAAGGCATATGATGCTGCGACCAAGACTGTAACACTCGAAGATGCAACTTCATACGTTGTTGCTGAAGGCGTTGCTGTTGACACGCTTGTTGCCGGTGCCAAGGTTAAGGTAACTTTTGATGATGCAACTAAGGCTGCAACAGTCATCGAAGTAACCAAGTAATTTTCGGAAAATCCGCCTTGCCGGCCATTCGGTGAGGTTATTCGCGCTTCCGGTGCTCACGGATCAATGTTCGTTCCGCTCCGGTTCTCGAAAACCACCCCATATGACTCAGCATGACGAATTTTCATAGATTGCATCAGCGCCCCGCAGGAAACTGCGGGGCGTTTTTTATGTTTGATGGTGGTTGCTAACTCTCCCTAATGCTCACACACTAAGCGTAGGGACGGGGAAGCAAACATGCTGACATTGCCGATATGGGCGGTTGTTATCGGGGCGGCGCTGGCGATTGCGGGGCTTTACGACCGGCTGCTTAATCCAGTTGTACGCTGGTTTTTTCGCAGCCGCGCCAACCGTGCGATTGATGAGTTGAACACGCGGCTGCGCCTTAAAATCCGACCATTCAAAATGACCAAGCGTGAGGTGCTGGTGGACAGGCTGACGCATGATCCGGCTATTGTTTCGGAGGCCGAAAGCTATGCCAAGGAAACGGGGATGCCGGTTAAAGTGGCGATGGCGGACGCCGAGCGCTATGCCCGCGAGATTGTACCCTCATTTAGTGCCTATACTTATTTCAATATCGGGATGCGGTTTGCCCGCTGGATTTCAACATCGCTCTATCGTGTCCGGTTGGCGTTCACGGATGAGACGCTGATGCAGGCGGTGGATACGGACGCGACCGTGGTGTTTGTGATGAACCACCGTTCCAACATGGATTATATTTTAGTGACTTATATGGCGGCCAGCGCCACCACGCTTTCTTACGCGGTGGGGGAGTGGGCGCGCATTCCGGTGCTGCAAATGCTGATCCGCTCGATGGGCGCTTATTTTATCCGGCGCAATTCGCGCAACGGGCTGTATCGCAAAGTGCTGGCGCGCTATGTGCAGATGGCGACTGCTGCCGGTGTGACGCAAGCCATGTTTCCCGAAGGCGGCCTATCGCGCGATGGCAAGTTGCGCCCGGTGAAGCTGGGGCTGATTTCCTATATGGTTGAAGGGTTTGACCCGAACGGGCGCGATGTGGTGTTCATTCCGGTCGGGCTCAATTATGACCGCGTGTTGGAGGATCGTTCGTTGGTAGCGGAGATTAGTGGCCCGCTACCCAAACAGGCATTTTATACCAAAGCTGTCAAAAGTCTGGCGTTTATCGGCAAGAATTTGCGGCTGCGCTTTGCAGGCAAATGGCACAAGTTTGGCTATGCCTGCGTGGCGTTTGGAAAGCCGCTCTCGCTGAAGTCTGTGTTTGAGAGGCGCAAGGTTGTGCACTTTTCGGGCTTGAGCCAGGATGACCAGAGCGGCTTTATCGAATATCTCGGCGGCGAGCTTATGGCGCGCATTGGCGCGGCGGTTCCGGCTATGCCGGTTTCACTTGTGGCGCAGGTGTTGATTTCCGAAGGAAGCGATGGCGTGGATTTGCTGCGTCTCAAGGCCGAGGTGAGTGATCTAATTGACGAATTGGAAAGCCAAGGCGTCCACGTCCACATCCCCCGCAGTGACCGGGATTATGCCGTGACGGCGGGCCTTCGCATGTTTGTGCTGCGGGATTTGGTGAGCGAGGATGACGAAGGGCTGTACCGCATCACGCAGGGCGAGGGGGCGTTGGTGGCATACTATGCCAACTCGCTGGCGCATCATGGCAAGTAAGGGTCATATTTCTAAATTGTAGAAACCGAGGGCCTCTTCCAATTCGCCCTGTTCATAGCCGAAATGGGATTTCACGAAGCCCTCCAGCGCGACAAATTCTCCGCGCAATGCTTTTGCGTTTCCCGCGCTTGCGTCTTTGATCAACGCACGGGCGGCGGCTTCCAGTCGGCCAATTAGCTGGTGAATGAAGGTGTGCTCATATTGCAGCCGGGCCACGACCTTATCCAACCCGGTGCTGTAACCTTTCAGCGCTGGAAACAGCCATTGGTCTTCAATGGAATGGTGGCCCGTGAGCATCCGGCAGGTGGCGCCGCAGAGGTTGCCGAATTGGCGCATGTTGGCGACCATTTGCATGGACGTGATGGTGGTAAGCAGGGCTTCCACGCTGCTGTTGCCGGCAAACACCTGCACCATCGCGTGGTTGACGCGGGACATCTCGCGCAAATGCATGGCATGAAACTGCGCCAAGCGATGGCCATGGCGGCGCTGCTGGTCTGTGACGCCTTCGATTTTAGGGGCGTGAGGACGGGTGTTATCGTCGGGGAGAGTGATGCTCATGACGTCAATCTTAACGGAAATCCAGAAAAGCAAAAGCCGGGCAGCGCACTGCCCGGCTTTGTAAATTTCAACTGAAATTAAGCAGCAATTGCTTCGATCCTGGCGTTGGCTGCGACCATGGCTGCTGCAACGGCTTCCGGTCCGTAGGCGAGCTTATCAATGGTAATAACTTCAACATCGGTCATGCCGAGGAAACCGAGCACAACAAGTATCCAAGGCTTCAAATGGTCGGCTGAACCTTCGCCATATTCACCGGCGGATGCTGTAACAACGTAAACCTTCTTGCCCTTGACGAGGCCTTCAGGACCGTTAGCGCCATATTGGAATGTCTGGCTTGGAACGGCCAAATGATCGACCCAGCCTTTGAGGTTTGTGGTCGGGCCGAAGTTGAACATGGCAGCTCCGATGACGATCACGTCTGCGTGCTTCACTTCTTCGACGATTTCCATAGAGCGGTCAAAGGCCGCCTTTTCAGTGGCTGTCAAATCAGTTTTACCGGAGCGGGTGGCAATAACCATGGTTTCATCAATGTGTGCCAAAGGCTTTGCGCCCACATCGCGGAGCGTGACTTTTCCGCCTGATTTTGCAGCAATTTTGTGCGCCAATTCAGTTGCAACTTTGGTGGATACAGAGACGCCGAGGTGCGGCGAGGTGGTTACGAGCAGAACGTTGGACATGGCATATTCCTCTGGGATTTCACGGTGGCCGTAGGACTGGCCAATTGGTTACATATTGTTTGCTGGTTACATAAATTTTACTTGTTACTGTTGGTAACTTGAGGTGAAATACGATAGTTTTATGATTTTGCAAGAAGGCACTTATATGAAACATACAAACAAAAATGTTACCGGCACCTGCATGGCAGTGCATGAAGTGCTGAGCCAAATTGGCGATAAATGGACGGTGCTGATTGTACGAGCGCTCAATGACGGGTCGCAGCGTTTCTCCGAATTACGGCGCGGTGTTGAGGGAATTTCTCAACGAATGCTTACACTTAACCTCAAAACACTGGAGCGCGACGGATTCGTGACGCGCACGGTTTACCCGACAATTCCGCCGCGCGTGGACTATGAGCTGACGGCGCTCGGCCACTCACTTTCGGAACCTCTTGGTGTCGTTGCGCAATGGGCGATTACGAACCGTCAACGTATCGTTGACGCGCGTGCGATGTTTGACGCGCGGGATAAGGATGTCGGACCCACGATGCGCGTGGCGGCTGAGTGAGAAACCACATGACGGATACGCACTGCTGGGCATTTGATGCGATTTTCTGCGCTTCCGGTGCTCACGTACCCGAATGTATGCTCCGTTCCGATTCTTGGTAGTCACACCAACTGTGCCCGGATTGCGGTTTAAGAAGTGTTGTTGGCATGGCTCCTACACATAGGGTGCTTGAAAAGTAGGCGTGCCCCTTCGTCATTCAGTCCAGCGCAGTGCAGAGGCCGAACCCGTGCTTCGGAACAGTGGCAACAGCAACCCCCGTGCAGAACCGGTAGTAATCCGGTGACTGTGCTTCAGCGCTGCTGTGCAATCGCTCAGTTGGCAAAGATGCCGCGATGATGCACTGTCTGCGAACTTACGGGGTGATTTGTGCGAGACGGCGACCGTACAGCGGGAATTTGTGCACTTTCACCGTAAGCCTGTTGAAAGCAAACGCGTCGCGCAAGGGCATGCTTTTCCAAACGCTTGTCGCATCCTTATTGCACCAATATGTCAATGGTAGCTTGATCTAGCGGCCACTGTCTGCGCGTTCAATGGCGTGAGTTGCGCAGATAGTGGAGTATATGTTTAAGACTGACAGGGATTATTTTAAGCTGGCAGCAAACCTCTGTATCCGCTTGCAAGCCTCTTCCAACAGCACATCGCTTGTCGCATAGCTGATGCGGAAATTCGGGCCCAGCCCGAACGCTGAACCATGCACAGCCGCAACGCCTTCTTCCTCCAGCAACGCCACGACGAAATCCTCGTCAGTGGCAATCAGCTTGCCTGATGGCGTCTTCTTACCGATCAGCTCAGCGACGCTCGGATACACATAAAACGCGCCTTCGGGCTTGGGGCAGACCATGCCTGTGGCTTGGTTTAGCATGGAAACCACCAGATCGCGCCGCGCCTCAAAGGCTTTGCGGAAGACTGGCAGATGTGTCTGCGGGCCGTTCAGCGCCTCGACTGCGGCCCATTGCGAAATGGTGGATGCGCCCGAGGTTTGCTGGCCTTGCACCATGTCCATCGCCTTGATGAGATGTTCAGGGCCGGCGGCATAGCCGATGCGCCATCCTGTCATGGCGTAGGATTTGGAAACGCCGTTCATCGTTAATGTGCGCTCATAAAGCGACGGCTCGACTTGGGCCGGCGTGACAAACTGAAAATCGCCATAGACCAGATGCTCATACATATCATCGGTCAAAATCCACACATGCGGATGGCGCACCAGCACATCCGTCAGCGCCTTCATTTCGGCGTAGTTATAGGCCGCGCCGGACGGGTTAGACGGCGAGTTGAGCAGCACCCATTTGGTTTTCGGCGTGATAGCGCGGTCAAGATCTTGCGCTTGCAGCTTGAAGTTATTTTCAAGCGTCGTCATCACGATAACAGGCGTGCCATAGTTCAGCGCTACCATTTCCGGATACGATACCCAGTAGGGCGCGGGGATGACGACCTCATCGCCGGGGTTTAGCGTGGCCAAAAACGCATTGTAAAGCACCTGCTTGCCGCCGGTACCAACGATAGTTTGGCTCGCCTTATAATCCAAGCTGTTCTCGCGCTTGAACTTGGCGGCAACCGCCTCGCGCAGCTGCGGAATGCCTGAAACCGGCGGATACTTCGTCTCGCCGCGAGCGATAGCAGCAATGGCGGCCTCTTTAATATTGTCCGGCGTGTCAAAATCCGGCTCGCCGACGGAAAGCGAAATCACGTCTTTGCCTTGCGCTTTCAGGTCCCGTGCCTTCTGGGTAATGACGATGGTTGCAGAAGGCTTTACGCGGGAAAGGACATCAGCAAGAAAGGCCATAAGAATAGACTCCAAAAAGGCAAAATTTTACGCCGTACCTATGCGGCAGACAGGGCTTTATCGCAAGGCAAAATCTTATTATTAACGGTTTCTTGACAGCGCATGTGCAATTTTATCGATTGAAATTGGACGTTGACGATGACCCCGCAAACAATATCCCGCGCGCTGCCGCAAAAAGATGGAACTCTTGTACAGCTCTATGGCCCTTGGCAGCTGAAAAGTGCGTTTCAGCCGATATTTTCGCTGAAGCCCGGCGGGGCGGTAATTGCCGGGTTTGAGGGCTTGATCCGTCCGTATTTAGCAGGTCGTAATTTTACCCCAGGCTTTTTTTTCAAAAATATCACCAAGGCAGAGCGCTTTGCCATGGAAACGCTTACGCGCGACCTGCACATGAAAAACGCCGCCACACTGCCAGTGAAAAATGTCATGTTGTTCTTCAATATCGACCCGTCGGCATTCAATAATATTTTGGACGTGTCCGCCGCGCTGGCCGGCATCCGCCGCAGTTGGGCCAAGAGCGGTGCCAGCCCACACATGCTCGTTTGCGAAATCACAGAGCAAAAATCCAAGACCCCGGCGCTGCTGGTCTCACTGGCGGATGCGATCAAAGCCAATGGCTTCAAGCTGGCGATTGACGATTACGGCTCCGACCATTCTGATGCCGGGCGGCTGGCCCGTTTGCGCCCGGATATTGTGAAGTTCGATGGACGCTGGGTCACGCGCCTTTTAGGAACCAAGGCGGGTTATGATTTACTCAAATCAATGGTGGTGCAATTTACCGCGCGCGGCATTGAAACCGTGTTTGAAGGCATCGAAGAGCTATGGCAACTTGAGCTGACTGAAATGACAGGAACAACTTACGTTCAGGGCTTTGTATTTGCCCGCCCCGAAATTGCGCCGACAACTTTTGGCCGCTTCATCGCCGCGCCGAAAACTTTGAAGCAGCGCGAAATGCAGGACGCTTTGCGCGATATCGGCGTTACGAGCGCAACGCCCGCCCGTTCATTGCGCAAATACGCGGCGTAGTTCTTCCGCACTGTTTACATATCTACTGCGTACCATCATCGCGCGTTCGCCGCGCGGATGGCGTTTGCTTTCCGGCCTCAAATTTTGGACAAAAAAAAGCCGGACAAAAAGTCCGGCTTGAGATGTGGAGTGAGCCATTTCAGGCAAAGCCTCCAGAGGGGAACACTCACAGCGCGCGGAGGGAGGAGGAAATTGCGCACTTGAGATGATGGATACATGCAGATGGGGGACTGATATTTCAATGAAGCAGTTTGCATTGCTGGCCTGCTATGAGCGCATGGCTTGGAGCCATCATGCAGGCGACGTAATCGCGAGGTGTGTCGACCTAAGCATCTGATTTAATTCACTTTCGGCATCAATCATGGGCGGCAAACACCCGCTCGCGAGTAGTGTGGAATAGCCATGAACAAGTGCCCAAACGTGAAAAGCAGCGCCGTTTGCATTCGCTTGCCCCGTCACATCGCCCACTGATCCGACTAACCGGGTCCATGCTTTTGACATTGCTTCGAGCAAGTCTGGAGACATTTCCTGCCCCGACTCACCGCCAAACATCACGCGGTACAGCGCCGGATGGTTGGCTGCAAAGCGCGTATAGCTTATGCCCATGGCGAAAAGTCGCTCCTGCGCAGTCGTTTTTGTATGAGCGCCAGCTTCAAGCGCCGCCACAAAATCATCAAACCCGCTCGCGGCAATCGCTGAAAGCAGCGATTTTACTGTGCTAAAATGATGCGAAGGCGCGGCGTGCGAAACTCCGGCGCGGCGCGCGCACGCCCGCAATGTCAGCGCACCCAGCCCCTCTGATTCGAGAATAGCGCGACCGGCCAGCACCAATCCGGCTCGTAAGTCTTTGTGATGATAGGTTTTTTCATTCATCATTTCATTTTACCCGAACATCTTGACACTGTCAAAATTAAATCATAAATAATCTAGTCACTGTAAAGATTGGAGATGTCGATGACCGCCTCAACACTGTTTCAAACCTTCAACATCATTGCCTTATGCGGCTGGATTTCGCTCGCCATCGGCATCATAACCAAGCGGGACTGGTTGCGCGACAAGCTCGCGGGGCTTTGGATACCAGTGCTATTGTCAGCCGCTTACGCTGCTTTGATCCTCTTGTTTTTTGCCAGATCCGAAGGCGGGTTCGACAGCCTTGAGAATGTTCAAAAGCTGTTCACCAATTCTTTCGCCGCGCTGTCAGGCTGGGTGCATTACTTGGCGTTTGATTTGTTTATCGGCGCGCGCATCGCCCGGCAAAGCGCGGAACTAAAGCTCCCGCGTTGGCCTTTGATACCGCTTTTGCCTCTCACATTTATGTTTGGCCTCATGGGTTTTCTTGCCTTCGAGATTATAAAGTCCACGCGAAAGGATATGCAATCATGAGTGCTGTTGCAAACTACGCACCGCTACAACACTTGTCCTTAAGCCTTGCACCACTCCGGAAGGCCTCGCCCGTTTTCACGACTTTTTCATTGATATTACTATGTTTTTTTGTTCCCGTTATGATGCTGACGTTCACTGACCCGCGCCTCATCAACGGTGTCAATGTATGGGATAAACCGGCGAAGTTTCTGCTCGCACTTGGCGTCCATGGCATCACCTTGGCCTTCGGCATCAGTTTGCTGCCAACCGTATTACTACAACAGGCCAAGGGCGTACGCCGCGCGTCTTATGTTTTCATATTTTCAGCAACCGCTGAAATGCTCTGGATCAGCTACAATGCCAGCTTTGGACAGGCCTCGCACTTCAATAATTCCGATGCCTTTCGCGCCATAATGTACGCTCTGATGGGCGTCGGCGCTGTGTCGCTGACGGTTGTCACAATCTACATTGGTTGGAAAATCTTACAATCAGGCATATCAATAATGGCCTATGCCACTGGCACCGGCTTCATCTTGTCCGGCATCCTCACCACGATAGTCGCAGGCTATATGTCTTCCACTACGGGTCATTCAGTCGGCGGCGATGTCAGCGATGCGTCCGGACTTGCATTTTTCTATTGGTCAACAACAGGCGGAGATTTGCGCGTGCCCCACTTTGCAGCGCTTCACATCGCACAAGCTCTACCATTTGCTGCATGGCTGCTTCCCAATCGCGGTTTTGTGAACGTGGCGCTATTGGTTTTAGTTTTGTTGGTGGCCGCGCTATTTGCGCAAGCGCTTATGGGTATGCCCTTCATCAGGGTTTAAAACTAAAAGTTCCACGTCCTTGCCTTCGCCACCAAGAAATCGCGAAAAGCATTTAGTTTTGCCGCATTTTTCATTGCTTCCGGATAACAAAAATAGGTATCGAACGTCGGCATTTCCATATCGATCGGAACTTGCACCAGTCCGCTATCTTTCTCGATCATGTAGTCCGGTAGCAATGCAACGCCAACGCCGCGCTGGACCGCACGTTTGACTGACAATAGATTATTGATCTGCAATACAGGCAGGCGTGGATCGCCATCCGGTCTGCCAACAGTCTCTAAATTATTGATATCATTGATATAAGTTGGGGCCGGTTCACCAAATGTCACCAGCTTATGATTATCAAGATCAGCCAAAGTTTCCGGCTTACCGAAGCGATTGATGTAGCCGGTCGTGGCATAAACATGGAAATGCACAGTAAAAAGCCGCTTTTGGATAAGGTCGGGTTGCTGCGGCTGGCGCAGGCGAATCGCGCAATCGGCGTGGCGCAGGTTCAAATCCAGCTCTTCATTGTCAAACAAAAGCTGTAACTGCACATCTGGATATTGCTCAATAAATTCCGGTGCGCGGTCTGCAAGCCAGCCTTGGCCAAGGCCCACAGTGGTTGTCACGCGCAGACGGCCCGTCGGCGTATCTTTATTTTCAGTGAGTCGAACCCGCACATTTTCGAGTTTTAGCAGCACATCATGGGCGGTGCGAAATAATAATTCTCCTTGTTCTGTAAGAATCAGCCCCCGCGCATGGCGGCTGAACAACGGCACGCCGACATCATGCTCCAGACTGGAAACCTGCCGCGAAATGGCTGATTGTGATAAATGCAGCTTATCCGCAGCGTGTGTAAACGACCCCGCCTCGGCAGCGGCATGAAAAATTCGAAGCTTATCCCAGTCAAGTGGCATGTCATCCTCCCCGTCCGGCATTCTATGTGTCCGACCCTTGTGCTCTTATTCGGCAGCAATTTTATGCGTCGCATTCACGGCAATATACTTCTCAGCCTCAAGCGCCGCCATGCAGCCAAGTCCTGCTGCTGTCACCGCCTGACGATAGATATCATCAGCCACATCGCCCGCCGCATAAACGCCGGGTACATCAGTCGCAGTTGAACCCGGCACTGTCCACAAATAGCCATTTGGTTTTTGCTTCAGCTTGCCTTGGAACAATTCAACCGCAGGCGAATGCCCAATAGCGACGAAAACGCCGTCAATTTTAAGGTCCGTGGTCGCTCCGGTTTGAACATTTTTTAACCGAACGCCGGTAACCGATGGCGGAACACTGGTTTCACCCGTGATTTCGTCAATCGCGCTGTTCCAAACCACGTTAACATTCGCCTTGGCAAACAACCGGTCCTGCATGATTTTTTCAGCGCGAAAATGGTCGCGCCGATGAACAACTGTCACGGATTTGGCAATGTGCGAAAGATATATGGCCTCTTCAACGGCAGTATTGCCGCCGCCAACCACGACCACATCCTTGCCGCGATAAAAAAATCCATCGCAGGTGGCGCAAGCAGAAACGCCAAAGCCCTTGAATGTTTGCTCAGATGAAATGCCCAACCATTTAGCCTGCGCACCCGTCGCCACTATCAACGCATCACAAGTGTATTTGGTGCCGCTATCGCAGGTCACATGAAACGGACGTTGTGAGATATCGACGTTTACAACAATATCGCTGACAATTTCCGCGCCAACGTGCTCTGCTTGCAGGCGTATCTGCTCAACCAACCATGGCCCTTGTATAGGCTCGGCAAAGCCCGGATAATTTTCAACATCGGTGGTGATGGTTAGCTGCCCGCCTTGCTGCAAACCCGCGATCAGCACCGGCTTCAACATGGCGCGCGCCGCATAAATTGCAGCGGTATACCCAGCGGGGCCGGAACCAATAATAATGACGGGCGCGTGGATATAGGACATAAATTTTACCTGATTGAGAGGGGCGGGCGTGTGCGTTTTATCTATGCGTTCGTGAGCATTTTCGACAACTGAAATGGCCCGGCTATGCTAATTTTTCAAGGCTTGAGTGCGCCGATCGTCGCGTTTCCACAGACATTACGAGAGTTACGGGCAATATGCTCACAATGCGATTATTTTTGGCGTTCATTTTTGTTGGAAGATATAGATAGTTACGGCGTTTGCACGTATGGACTGACAAGTTCAGAGCAACAAAGGTAATATTATTGGCAAGCTATTTCCGCGCCACGACGACTAGTGAGACCGCAGTCGGTAATGCGTTTGCGTCGCTGTCCTTTGGCACGTTTAAACCAAATGTGCTACAGCGCTGCTTAATCACTGTTGCCAGAAACTCTATTCTGAGGCGAGGCTTATTTCGTGGATTTGTTACGGCGCTGATTTTGAGACTATCCGGAACGCCGCTTGATGTGATTTTTCGCGGCTGTAGCTTTCGACTTTTTGGCAATCAAAACCTCATTGAATATGGCATATTGCTCGAGCCAAAATATAATAATCGCGATATTGAATTTCTTTTGGAAAGTTCTCACGCTACCTCAAATTTTGTTGATCTTGGCTCCAACATAGGTCTCTATTCACTGCCTTGTGCCAAGGCGGCACCTAACGGAATTACAGTTTCGATTGATGCCAATCCTAAAATGGCAGACTTATTTTTGTGGAATGCTTCCGCCTCAAATCTTTCAAACATACGCATGATTTCATGTGCGGTGAGCGATATTGAAGGTCGTGGTGATCTGGTAATCCGTAAAGACGATATAGCGATTATAGCGCTTGTTGAAAAGCAGGATGGCCAAGTTACAGTCCGCACTCTTGCTGCGATAATTACTGAAATTGGGCTGACCTCAATCCACGGTCTTAAAATTGATATTGAGGGCCATGAGGATAAGGCGCTGGTGCCATTCTTAGATGGCACACCGCGCGAATTATTGCCAAAGCGGATTGTGATTGAGCACCAAGGTGCAAAGGGAGACTATGTTGGCTGCGCTGCCGCGTTTGCAAGACATGGCTATTCGTTGCGGGGGAGGAGCCGGAACAATTCGTTTTATGAACTGCGATAAATGGTGTTGCCCGTGCTGAGCAGCCAATCTTGGTGAATAACGGACTTTTCATTTAACTTTTGTATCGCTTCAGCGTGAAGCGTTATGCACTTTTATTTGTTATACATCAAAATTTTTTAATTTAGGAAAACTTTCTATAGACGGCTTCCAAGGCAGCGACTTCGGTGTGCAATGGAAATAATGTTCGTGCTCTTTCAAGCCCATGGTGACCATAACTTGTAATCAACGCGGGCGAATTCATGAGGTCAGCGACCACTTGGATCAATTGAGATAGATCGTCTGGCGCAACGATATTACCCGTCAGGCCTTCTACCACCAGTTCGCGAAAGGCTCCCGCATCGGTAGCTATAACGGCAACCCCGGTTGCCATGGCCTCCAATGGCGTGAGGCCAAAGCCCTCCCAGCGCTGCGGTGCAATATAGAGATCAAGCGCTTGGTACCATTTTGCGATTTGCGAATGTTCGCCTACAAACAGAATGCGATCTTGCAGTCCTGCATCCCGAATTCTTGAACGCATCAGGTTTTCAAAAGCAACATGTTCAGTTGTTGTTCGTCCTGCAATTATAGCCAGCCAATGTGGTTGATCGGGTAAAACGGCAATCATCGTGTCCACGAATAAATCCGTACCCTTTTGGCGGCGAATGCGACCAAAACATCCGGCAATGAACTTATCTGGGGGTAATCCCACATTTTGTTTTGCCAATGCAATCATATCTGCAGGGCAGAATTTCGCTGTATCGATGCCATGCATAATTACAGTATGCGAAACTGTTAAATAGGAGGCTGTTTTCTCACTTGTGGCAATGACATGGTCCATTTGGCGGATCAGAAACTTAGTGTAGGCAGAATGTTTGCGCTGGGACGCTGAGGTAAATACCAGCTTAACTGGCATACGCAAAACATCGCGCATAATGATGCCGGGCAACATTTCTATATTACGCCGCGCATGCCAAATCCGCGTTTTGCCGGATCGCGGCCTGATCCAGAGCCGCCAAAGGTCGCGGAACCTGATTTTTGGCACGCTATCGGGTAAACCTGGACCAATCGCCGCGATTGCCAGCCCAGCTTGGCGCTGATGGGGAACCAATTGAATGATCGTGGATGTGACACCGGAAAGCCGCTGTTTAAAATTAGGCGCGATCACATCAACTGAGCGGATATCTACATACATAGGCTTTGCCCGTGAGCTAAAACAAGTCGAGTTCGAATGTAATCAGAATTAGCCCCGGGAACCGGATGAATTCTGATACTGTAGGATTCATTTGAACTCGACTTGCTCTAGACAAACTTAACGCTCAATATCTCGTAGCCGCGTGCGCCGCCCGGTGCGTTCACCTCAATGGTATCGCCTTCGGACTTACCAATTAAAGCCCGGGAAATTGGCGAAGAAATCGAAATCCGGCCTGCCTTCACATCTGCTTCCTGATCGCCAACGATTTGATAAACCTTCTTTTCAGCGGTGTCATCGTCGACAAGGGTAACAGTTGCGCCGAACTTAATGTTGCTGCCTGTAAGCTTGGAAACATCAATAACCTCTGCACGCGCTAAAAAATCTTCAAGTTCGCCGGCGCGGCCTTCATTCAACGACTGCTGTTCTTTAGCAGCATGATACTCCGCATTTTCAGATAGGTCGCCGTGAGCCCGCGCCTCTGAAATGGCCTCGATAATTCGCGGACGCTCGTCCTGCTGACGCCAGCGCAGTTCTTCCTTGAGATTAGCGAAACCCGATGCCGTCATCGGAACAGATTGCCTTGACACAAGCGTGCCCTCTCTTTGTTTAGCCCGCCCGGGCAAAATAAAACGGCCCCCGAATTCGAATACGGGAACCGCGTTTCTGATCTTAATTTAGTTTATAGCGCTATTTGTCCAACAATTCACGTGAAAAATAAACGCTTTTTCGATGTAGTTGTTTTTTGCAGTTTTTAGCTTTTTACAGCCGCATCAATCTGTTTGGATAGATCAGCATAAACCTCACAACTTTCACCGCAACGGTTCTTAATTTCGGTCAACTGTGCCTTCGCGCCCTCAATATCACCCTTTTGAATGAGGGTTTCACCCAAATATTCCCGCGCTAGAACATAGTTTGGGTCAACTTCGAGCGCTTGCTCGTAATATTTCAGTCCAACATCAACCTGGCCGGATTTGCGATATGAAAACCCAAGGGCCGTTAGAACCCGTTTGTCTTTTGCGTTGGCAACAAAGTTGAGAACCATTATGGCTTCATCGTAGCGCCCGGAATCCGCCAAAAAACGACCGGTTTCAAAAATGCTATCATCGTCCAACAGGCCAGCCTGCTGATCGACGCACTTCTTGGTTTTCAGATCCCAAACCTTGCCCTTGGTTTCTTTGCAGGCTTTTGCTTCTTTGTCTAACTCAGCCTGTGTTTTGGTGGCATCCGGCGTGTTTGCGGCCGGTTCCTCACCTGCGGCGAAAGCCGGTATTACAATGGCAGCAAAAAAGAGACCCGCAAGCGCACTTGTAGAAAATAATTTCATGGCCGAAGCCTCCGTTGTGATCGTACCCGTTTGCTGCATAAACCCACTTTCAGTAACATCAAATCACATTCACGCGATTTTGGGTCCGGACCTGTTAATTTTGACGAAATGGTTACGGTGATTTTTGGTGAATGCCAGGGTTTGGACCTGTTAATTTTGACGAAATGGCAGGCGAATGGCGAAACTATGCAAGGAAAACAGTGAAGGACTGGCCGTGGCCCGTTCAAACTGTTTGACGCCG
>JAYVRA010000026.1:0-33535 GCA_043776635.1 Phyllobacteriaceae bacterium | reverse complement strand
CGGTGAACTCAATTCCTGTGCGCATAACCCTGAATCGCACATCCAGCAAAACAAGGGAATCCAAATCTGGACTCCTTCGTTGCGATCAATCCACTAGCCGAGACCCGCGATGCGCTGGGTATCATGAGCGGGCCAAGCGCTGGTCGTGTAACCACGCTGCGCCCTGCACTGCGGGCGCTATTTTGTTCGGGTCAATCTTACTGGCAGAAGTTTGACGAGATATTTGATGCTTATTGGCTGGCACGCGCCATGAAATCCGCTACCCGCACATCCGGTGAACCGCAAAAAGCGCCTGCCGGATTGCAAAATGCGCCATCGGGCAAGCGCGGTCCGGCGGACAATCAAAACACCGGTAAAGTCGAGCGCGGCGAGGACAGTGATACATCCGGGGCTGGCCAATCCAAGCGCGATGGCGCGTTGCAAACTGAGTTGCTCGCGCAGACGGATTTCCGCCACATTACTGACCCCGAAGAACCCGCCAAGGCCCACGCGATTGCGGAGCGATTGGCGAAAACCATGCCCACGCGGCTTACACGGCGGATGCGGGCGCGGCGCACCGGTCGGCGGATAGACCTGCGTCGCACAATCCACAAAAGCATCGCGACAGGCGGAACGCCGCTGAGGCTGGTTCATTGCAAACGCAAAGATAAGCGCCTGCGGCAGCTCATGCTGCTTGATGCGTCCGGCTCTATGAGCCTTTATTCTGCGATTTTTCTGCGCTTCATGCACGGCGTTCTGGATAGTTTCCGCGAGGCGGAAGCCTTTGTGTTTCATATCCGTCTCATCCATATTTCCCCCGCGTTGCGCGAAAAGAACGCACAGCGTGCCATGGAGCGCATGTCGATTATGGCTCAAGGAAGCACCGGCAGACGGCCAGCCGCGCCTCATCAGCGTGGCGCCGGATGATTTGTTGCAGGACATGCACGTCAGCGCAGGCGAGACCAAAGACGGCGTAATTTATGCCAAAAACATCTGCCCCGGCCAAGGAACGATGGATGTGTTTGTCGAACCCGTTTTGCCACGCCCGAACCTGATCATTTTTGGCGGATCACCCGTCGCGGTCGCGTTGGCAGATATCGGGCGACGTATGGGCTTCTTTATCACCGTCTGTGCGCCACTGGTGGAACACAGCGTGTTTGGTGGAACTGGTAGACTGATTGATGGCTTTACGAAACCCACAGATGGGACTGAACGCGGCTTCGTTGTCATTGCAACCCAAGTGCGCGGCGATAGCTCATCGTTAAAAGCCATCATCTATGTTCCGGCTAAATATTATGCCTTCGTCGGCTCGCGCAAAAAGGCCGCCGCATTGAAAAGTGATCTCCATGCGGCGGGCATTGACCCGTACCTTTTGGACAAAGTCCGCGCACCCGCAGGGCTCAATATCGGGGCCATCACGCCGGATGAAATCGCATTTTCTATCGTGGCCGAAATGATTGAGATTAACCGTCGCGGGCAACGCCCAGCATAAAGGAATACACGTATGGACATGAACGGCTCCCGGCGCATCGAGGCCTCGCGCGAAGCAGTCTATGCAGCGCTCAACGATGTGGACGTGCTGCGCCAGTGCATCCCCGGCTGCGATTCCGTGGAAAAAACATCTGAGCACGAATTGAACGCAAAAGTAACGTTGCGCATCGGGCCGGTCAAAGCCAGCGTCTCCGGCAAAGTGACACTCCCAGATTTGGATCCGCCGCATGGCTATAAAATCTCTGGTCAAGGCAATGGCGGAATGGCGGGTTTTGCCAAGGGTGGCGCGATAGTAGTTCTCGAAGAGGACGGCCGGACAAAGATTTTGCACTACAATGTTAACGCTGAACGAGGTGGTAAATCGGCCCGGCTTGGAAGCCGTTTGATTGACGGCACAGCAAAGAAACTTGCTGGCGACTTCTTCGAAAAATTCAGCGAAGTCGTCGCACCGGCATCTGTTGCAGCAAATGAAGATTGCTCGAAAAAGGGCTGGCTGAGTGGCGTGTTCGGGACCATCGCGGCAGCGTTTATAATGGTCTCAGTGGGCACCAACCTCTGCTGCCTGACCAGCGAACATCGTCATGAGACGGCTGATATCGGCCGGTTTTCAATTTGCTTCGCCAAAACACTTGGCTGGAGCGGCTGCGCAGACAAATGCTCATGAACCGCAAGCCAATTTCCGGCTGGCGTCTTCTCAAATACGATGGTTTCGCGCTCAAAGTTGCTGACAATATCGTCGCCTAACCTGATATAGGTTTCTACATTATGAGTGAAAACTGCCACATCGCCATGAAGCTGAACGTGCTGGTCTGTGGATGTGCACTTTACCACATGAAATCCGTCGCGGCGCTCCCACAAATCCCATTCGGTTTCATATTCAGCGCGGGAGTTTAGTACGCGGTCCAGATTGTGGAAAATGAATGTGGCTGCCGGTGCAAACGCGGCTAAATAGGCGTCGCGATTATGCCGGGAAAAGGCATCCACAAGACTATTCGCAGCGGCAATAACGTCTGCGGCGCTCATAACCTTACCGCTGAAATCAGCTTTGCCACCGGCCGGTTTTGGCGCGCTACGTGGGCTTTTAGTTGGTCGATGGTCATGGCATCATCCTTTGCAAATTCGATAAACATCATATTGAGATTGTTGAAGAAAAGTTCGCCGACAGCCTTGGCATCAATGCCTGCGCTGACCAGATTGCGCAGCTGCAGGCGGTGGATAAGCGCAGACACTTGCCCGCACAGGCGCTGGTCCAAATCGGTGTAATGTTTGCTGAAAGGCGAGTCCGGTTTTTGGATGGCTGTCGCCATGGCGATGCGCCACATTTCCTTGCTTAAATAAACCAGCGAGTGATCGAAATATTGTCCGGTAAGCGCGTTTAGCGAGCCTTCCACAGAGACAAATTCCGCCTCCACAAGAATGCGCCCGGCTTCCAGCACTTCCTCTACTTCCATGGTCACGGCGGCGAGCAACACATCACCTTTGTTCTCGTAATAATTATACAAAGTGCCGACGGAAACCTCAGCAAGGCCGGCGATATCTTCCATGCGTGCGCTGTCGAAACCACTCTTGCGAAACAGTGAAGTCGCCACATCCAAGATGCGCTTGTTACGGTCCCGCTTCTGTTTTGCGCGCAGTCCGGTCATGAATATGGCCTCATGAAAATGATACAAATATCACGTTGACTTAAATAATGAATTCATTCAATATTTTTTTCAAGAAAAAAATAGATATGCCGATAAGCACTGCATTTTCACCAGAGGTCAGGAACCGGGAGGAAAAATAATGAAAAACATTTCCATTAAATTGCTGATGTCGTCAGCGCTCGTCGCGTTTGTGTCACCTGCGTTTGCTATCGAAGAACTCAACGCGCTGGTCTGGTGCGACCATTCCGGCAAAGCGTTGATTGAGCCGTTTGAAAAGGCCAATAATGTCAAAGTGAACACCAAGGAATATGAGGGCACGGGCGCGGGCATGTCCATCATCGAGCAATCGCAGCCGGGTGATTGGGATGTATTCGTCATTGATGGCGTGGACGTGCCTAAGGCTATAGACGCCGGTATTTTGGGCGAAATGCCAGCGGACCAATTACCGACTGCGGATATTTTCCCCGAAGTGCGCATGGAGGCAAACAACACCCGCGATGGCAAAACATATGCAGTCACGGAAAAGTTTGGCTACAACACGATCTCCTTTGACAAGACAAAAGTTGACCCCAAAGACATGATGGATCTGGCAACACTTTGGTCTGATAAATACAAGGGTAAGATGGCGATTTATGATTATTATCTGCCAATCGTGGGCCTCACCGGGATTGCACTGGGCAAGACCACAGCAAGCCTTTCGGATGCGGATTTGCCTGCTTTGAAAGATAAATTGTTTGCCTTGCGCGCCAACGCCAAGCAGGTGAGCAACGTCGTTGCCGCCCAAACGGCACTGGCGACGGGCGAGGTGGATATTGTCGTCGGTGGTGGCGAATGGCTGACGGCGGGATTGATTGCTGACAAGCCAAATTTGGACTGGGTAATTCCCAATCAAGGCGCGGTGCGCTGGGCGCAATCAATCGGCGTTATGAAAGATTCCAAAAAGCCGGAGTTGGCGCTGAAATTCGTGCAATATATCTTGTCCCCGGAAGGCCAATCGCGCTTGGCATTATCTGCTTGTTACTGGGCAATGCCCGCAAACGCCAAGGCCGGTCCTTTGCTCAACGACGAGCAACGTGCACGACTGCGCTGGGACGAGCAAGCGGGTTATTTGAAAAACTCCCAGCTTTATCCGGTTCCAAATGCACAGCTCGATATCAAGTTTCAGGATATGTGGACAGAAATGTTGCAGCAGTAGAAATGTCCGGCTCCTCATCTCCCAATTTCTTCAAGGGGGGGAGGGCAGGGTCAGGGATGGTACTGGCCCAAATTTTCTGTTCTTCCGCCCCTCATCCGGCGCTACGCGCCACCTTCTCCCCATTGGAGAAACGGGGAGAAGACCATCTTGCCCAGTGCATTTTTAAGAACACGCTTTTCTGGAATCCACCATGTCCATGAGCCTCGACCAATCCGACAGAAAGAAAGCTTATGGCTTCGTTGCGCCTGCGCTTGCGTGGACAATAGTATTTTTCATCGTGCCGTTTCTGTTTATGGCCGCCACGAGCCTGTGGTCGCGGCAGGGCAAGGATGTCATCCGCGTCTGGAATCTTGATAATTATATGACGTTCGTTGAGAAGTCTTATCTGCTCCAAGGCTTGTTTAATTCGCTGCAAATCACCGCAATGGTCACCATTATATCCGTGCTGCTGGCCTATCCATTCGCATGGATCATCGCCGTGCGCGTGCCGCAAAAATACCAGCGGCTGGCGCTGATTATGGCAGTACTGCCCTTCTGGACCTCATATGTCATTCGCTCCTATGCGTGGCTTTTGGTGATGGCGAAAAACGGCATGATCAATCAAACGTTGATCTCTTGGGGCCTGCTTGTAGAGCCGCTTGATATCGCCAGCACCCGCACGGCAACCATCATCGGCTTTGTGCATTTCTTCGTCATGCTACTTACACTCACCATCTATTCCAACATGATTCAACTCTCGCCCAACTACCGCCGCGCCGCAGCGGATTTGGGCGCGAATGCATTTCAAACTTTCTGGTATGTCATGCTGCCGCTCACGCTTCCGGGCATTATGGTTGGCGCATTTCTCACCTTTGTTTTGTGCATCGGTGACTATGTGACGCCGCAAATTTTGGGTGGTAACAATGAGTTGGTGCTGCCGCAAATCATCATGCTTCAACTCGGCCGTCGTGCGGATTTGCCAATGGCGGCCACGCTTTCGATTGTTTTGATGCTTGCCGTGACAATCGCCTATATCGCCTGTGCCCGCTGGCTGAAGATTGAGCGGGCGTAACATGCGCAACAGATTTCTCCTCGGGTTTTCAACGCTCTATGCAACACTGATTTACGGGTTTATTTTTCTGCCCGTCGTGGTTTTAGTGCTGTACTCGTTTCAAGATGGCGGTTTGCCGGTGCCGCCATTTAATGGCTTTTCACTCCATTGGTACGAAGTGATATTTACCGATGCCAAGCTCATGGGAGCACTGCGAAACTCGCTGCTGGTCGCGTTTGTGTCGTCGTCAATCTCTTGCCTGCTCGGCTTTTGCGCGGCCTGTGGACTTGCAAGATACAGACTGCTTTACCCCGGTTTCCAGCGCGGCCTGCTCATTGCACCGATGACGGTGAGCTATCTCATCATCGCGCTCGGGCTGCTCACTGTGCTGAATTACTTCAAGATCCCGCTCTCGCTTTGGACGGTCGGCATTGGGCACATAGTCATCAATATGCCGCTGTGTTTTGCCATCATCTATGCCTCGATGGGCGATCATCAAATTAATATAGAGCGCGCCGCCCGCGATCTCGGTGCGTCTGATTTCATGGTCATGACGCTCATCACCGCACCCATGCTTATGCCTTCCATTTTAGCCGCGTTCTTTCTCTCAGTAACCTTTAGCTGGGATGAATTCATCATCGCATTTTTGCTTTCGCGCTTCGATGTCACGTTGCCCGTCGAAATTTGGAGCCTGCTCAGCTCCGGCCTCAACCCCAAGACTAATGCCATCGGCTCACTGGTATTTTTAGTCTCAGTTATCATTCTCATCACGCTTGAATTGACGCTGTTCAGAAAGTCCAAAAAACCATGACAGCGCCACTTTCGATCAGAAATATCAGCAAGACATTTGGCGATTTCAAAGCGCTAAGCGACGTCTCATTGGAAATCGCGGCAGGCGAGTTCATCGTGCTGCTTGGTCCATCCGGCTGTGGCAAGACGACGTTACTCTCCATTCTTGGCGGGTTCTTGTCGCCTACTGCCGGTCAGATTTTGATCAATGATAAAGACGTCACGAACGTCCAGCCAGCCAAGCGGCAGACCACTACAATGTTTCAAGACTATGCACTGTTCCCGCATATGCAGCTTATTGATAATGTCGGCTTCGGCTTGCGTATGCGCGGAATGGGAAAGGCTGAGCGTGACACGAAAGCGCTGGCGCTGCTGGATATGGTTGGGCTTAACTCCGCATCATCGAAAAAGCCGCATGAGCTCTCCGGCGGCCAGCGTCAGCGGGTTGCGCTTGCCCGTGCACTCGCAGTCGACCCCGATGTGTTATTGCTCGACGAGCCGCTCGGGGCGCTTGATTTGAAACTGCGCCGCCAAATGCAGGATGAACTGAAAAGCATCCAGCGCCGCATCGGCACGACTTTTGTTCACGTCACCCATGATCAGGAAGAGGCCATGGCAATCGCCGATCGTATTATCGTGATGAATGCTGGCCGGATAGAGGATATCGGTTCGCCTGCGGAAATCTATCTGCGCCCGAAGTCGCTGTTCTCGGCGGGGTTCATGGGTGAGGTGAATTTCATTGACGGTGAGATGAGGGACGTGCTGCATGGCGGCAGTGCAATGGTGCAAACGGAGCTTGGCCTTATTACATTGCCGCTCTCCAGCTTCGTCCACGGCGTACCTCTGCCGCACCAAAAAGTGACGCTGTGCATTCGCCCTGAGCATTTTAGAAAATCTGAAAATCACGAAGAGCTACTCGTTTCACTCGGTTCTGCCAAAATTGCCAAATCCGCATTCTTTGGAACTCATTTCCGTTGTCATCTCGTACCATATTCGGGCGTTCCCCGTGCGCTTACCGCACACATGGCGACTTTCGAAAACGTGCAAGACGGAGCCATGATTACACTCGCCGTACAGGCCAAAGACATTGTGGTTTTGCCATCAAAGGAGCCGTCTTGATGCAGCGCATAAAACCGGAAAACTGGTACGGCGTAGACCGTCTTGCTGATGATGTAACCTATATTTGCGAGCCGCATATCAAAGAGTTTTATCGCTGCAATATCTGGCACATCAGAGGCCGGGATCGCGACATGTTGGTGGATAGCGGAATGGGCGTGGTGTCATTAACCCAATGGATTCCACTGGTTACGCAGAAATCGCTACTCGCTGTTGCCAGTCATACCCACTTTGACCATATCGGCTGCCACCATGAATTCGAGCACCGCGCTGTGCATCGCGCTGAGGCTGATCTACTTGCCAACCCCACCCGCGCCAACACGCTTGCAGACCCTTATGTAACCGATGACATTTTTGATGCGTTGCCGGAAAAGCCATATTGTTCAGAGTGTTACGCCGTTCCAAGCGCTCCAGCCACGCGAATTTTGGTTGATCTTGATGTGATAGATTTGGGCAACCGGCACTTTGAAGTCATCCATACTCCTGGTCATTCGCCCGGTGGAATCGCATTATGGGAAGCCAAAACCGGCATTCTGTTTTCCGGCGACATTTTGTATGACGGACCTTTAATTGAGGACACATATCACTCCGATGCTATTGACTATATCGCTTCAATGGAGAGACTTTTGACCCTGCCGGTGCGGCTTGTGCACGGTGGTCACTTCCCCAGTTTCAGCGGTGAGCGCTACCAAATACTCATCCGGAATTGGCTTGATGAAAAGCAAAAACAATAAGGATATCAATGACATGAGCACGCATAAATTCAACCAGCCACTAGGCGGCAATGAAATGCCACGCTTTGCCGGTCCTGCCACAATGATGCGCCTGCCCTCCCAAAGTGATGCCTCAGGCTTGGATGCATGTTTCGTTGGCGTCGCTATGGATATAGGTACGTCAAACCGTCCCGGTACCCGCTTTGGCCCGCGCCAAATCCGCGCCGAATCCTCAATGCTGCGCCCTTATAATATGGCGACAGGTGCTGCGCCGTTTGATTGCATGCAGGTTGCGGATATTGGCGATGTTGCTATCAATACGTTTGATCTGAAAAAAACCGTTGATATCATTACACAATCTTACGACGCCATCCTCAAACATGATTGCATTCCGCTGACGCTTGGCGGCGATCATACGTTAACTTATCCAATATTGCGCTCCATTGCCAAAAAGAACGGCCCTGTCGCACTCATCCATATTGATGCCCATGCCGACATTAACGACGACATGTTCGGTGAAAAAGTTGCTCACGGCACGCCATTTCGCCGTTCCTTTGAGGATGGATTGTTGCAACCCCACAAGGTTTTCCAAATTGGCCTGCGTGGCACAGGCTACTCACCGGAGGATTTCAACTGGTCGCGCAGCAAGGGTTTCACAGTCGTTCAGGCCGAGGAATGCTGGGGTAAGTCATTGAAACCATTGATGAATAACATCCGCACGAAAATTGGAGATGCACCGACCTATTTAACCTATGACATCGATAGTCTTGATCCCGCCTTTGCGCCCGGCACCGGAACAGTTGAAATCGGCGGCCTGACAATTTGGCAGGCGCTGGAATTGGTGCGCGGTTGCGCAGGGTTAAATTTGGTCGGCTGCGATTTGGTCGAAGTCTCTCCACCTTATGACCTATCTGGAAACACGGCACTAATCGGCGCAAATCTACTATATGAAATGCTGTGTGTCCTGCCTAAGAGCGTTAAAGATATGAAATAGGAGCGATTTTCCGTAATTTCAACAACAAACCCGAAAGGCCACACAAGAGTGAGCATGTTGCTCAAAATAGGGTAGAAGACGCAGAAACCATTTGTTTACTATATTCGTTCACTATGAATCGTGAAAGTCTGCATTGGGCAGACAAAGTGGTTGGTAAACCGATGAAAAAGTACTTTGTTTCTGCGTTTTTGATGATTTCCACGATAACTTGTGCCGCAGCTGATATGGTGGGCATGGATTCCGTACCGGTGATACAAGCGGACGAGGCAACACCCGCAATGCCGGTTGAGGGTCGTTGGGGCGGTGCTTATGCTGGTCTATCATTGGGCGGCGGAAGGCTTTGGGATTCACTTAACGCTACAGGTCAGAACCATATAGAAGGTGGTTTTGTTGGTTACAACATCCAAATGGGAAGCTTTGTGAGTGGTGTCGAAGCTTCGCTTGACCATGCTGACATTACGTTTACGGACGGTTCAAATGTCAAATCGTCTGTTTTTTTCAGCGGTCGATTACGCGCGGGTTTTGCAACAGACAAGCTGTACGCCTACGGCTCCTTTGGTGTTCAACATTCCACGAGCAAAAATTTCTTTGGTTCAAAAGATACAGCATTACAGTTGGGTGCCGGCGTAGATTATGCGCTTACAAGTAATGTTGTTCTAGGAGCGGACTACACCCACTCTTTCTACAAAAACTTCAGCAATACTGGCATAGATGTTAGCATCCAACGTTTGCAAGCCCGTATCAGCTATCTCTTTAACTGAAACACAAATTTTCAGTAAAGTTGACGCTGCCAAGCTGAGCGTGTCAGATTATTCAATAAATATATTAACGGTTGCCGCCGCTCCGTTAGCATCTACGACTGTTAGTTGTGAAAACCCGGATCCATCGGGAACCCAGCTTTGCGATCGTTTGCGAACCGCACCAAGTAAAGGCACGCCATTGGCAAGCCAATGATAGGGCGCTTTTCCGCCTTGCAATTTGAGCATTAGCGGCAGTGGTGAGCCATCGGATAATTGTGAAAGTTCAATACGGGCGCCCTGCGGCGGGAATATAATTTCCGGAGGTTTTACGCTAGCCTTTATGCTGACCAGACCAGTACCAATTTTTACGAAACGCTGCAGCGATAATGGTAATTCAGAACGAGCCAGCATTTGCGTGCCATGCGGTGCGCCGAGCAGTCGCTGGTGCTCTATCCCGGAACGTTTGAAGGCTTCAAACAAAATAGGCGCCGCCGTGCCGCCGCCGGTTATACCGGGAATTGCCGCATTGTCCGGTCTGCCCACCCAGACCCCGATAACATATTTCCCGTCAAAGCCAATTGACCAAGCATCGCGGTAGCCATAACTGGTGCCGGTCTTATAAGCGATTGGTTGGGCGGATGTGCCGGGCGGAGCTTGAAGACCGGCAAGGATATCAATGACTTGCCAAGCAGCAGATGGTGATAATACAGCCATGCGTATAGGTTCTGATCGGGCGCCATAGACGCCGTCATAGAGCGAAACTGCATTTCCTAAAGTTGCTATTGAGGCGTAGGTCTGAACTAAATCTTTTAACGAAAGTCCAATCCCACCAAGGCCAACTGCTAGGCCCGGCGCTTCCGCCTTCGGCATTACCGGCTCTGCACCGGCCCTTCTTAATCTCGAAAAAAGGGTAGCGGGACTTACGGCCTCCAGTAACTCTACTGCGGGCACATTGAGTGATAATTGCAGCGCGTGACGAATGCTGACATCGCCTTGGTAGGTGCTATCAAAATTTCGCGGTCTATATCCGGAAAAATTGGCCGGTAGGTCTTCGATAATCGTCTCCGGAGCGACAATGCCGTTTTCAAATGCCAATCCATAAATCAATGGTTTTAACGTCGACCCCGGCGAGCGCGGAACGCGGGTCATGTCAATGAACCCGTCACGCTGGCGATCAAAATAATCAGCTGCCCCCACTTCGCCTAAAATTTCACCGGAGCGTACATCCGCCATTAAAATTGCAACTGAAAGTTTTGGCCCCAGTCTGCGCGCCGCATCGCGTGCCACTTGCTCCAATCCCACTTGAACGCTTCGTTTTAGGGTCAGTTGGTCACGCAAATTACCAGGATTTTTTAAACGTGCTGCCTCGGATAGATGGGGGGCTAATGCAGGTAATGATATACGGAATTTTGAAATTGTTGCTAGTGAGGCACGGGCGATTTCACTAGGTGGTATTAATCCTGCTGTGGCCATTCGGTCTAATACCCTGTCGCGGGCAGACTTCGCTTGCATAGGATATCGGTCAGGTCGGCGCAATTCCGGCGATTGCGGCAAGGCCACCAGAAGGGCTGCCTCGCTTAATGTCAGCTTCTTAGGCTCCTTGCCAAACCAAGCCAACGACGCAGCCCTCACGCCCTCAATATTGCCGCCGTAAGGCGCATAGGTAAGGTAGAGACTGAGTATTTCCTCTTTGCTTATGCGACGTTCAATTTGTATCGCTCTGGCGATTTGCAGCAGCTTGGCACCGAACGTTCGCTCCTTGCGCGGTTCCAACAGCCGCGCCAGCTGCATCGTAATTGTCGACCCGCCGGAAACAATTTTGCCATGGCGGACAAACTGCAAAAACGCCCGCGCAAGTGCCATCGGATCGACGCCGTCATGCTTCATAAAGCGCCCGTCTTCATATGCCAGTAGCATTTTGATGAAATCAGGGTCAACATTTGAACGATCGCCCTTAAACCGCCAGCGCCCCTCAGGTGTTGCAAAAGCGCGAAGCAACAGACCATCGCGATCAACAATCTCACGTGAGACAATCAGTGTTTCTGGTAGAGGTGGAGGATAGGCTCTATCCAGCGCTAGCAATCCGGCACTGGTTATGATGGCGGCGAGACCCAGCCCCGCCGCCCACTTATAAAATTTTGGCCTGATACGCATCACTGCCCGTTCAGCACTGACATACGCGACGTCGATGTTCGTGCCGCATATCCCGGCCGGTACATATCTTCAACCACCGCTGCTGGCATCATGTAAGTACCGGGGGTAACGGCCCGCACTGTGTAGGCAAGATTGAACGTGCGCGCGCCGCTTGTTGACGGATCAAGTGCAGCCACAAACCGATCGGACCGGAATTCGCTATGCGCCACCTCAATTTCACCCAGCCAATCAAAACTGGCAAGATCGGCACTCGTCATCAGGTGCGGGTTTTCAATTTCAAGTCCGGCTGGCAGCAGATCCGTTACCACTAAGCGTGAAGGCCAATTATTATCTTCGGATACGTTAAGCACAACCACAAAGCGTTCGTTTTGCTTTGCTTCGGTTACGGTGGTTTCCGTGCCATCCATCAGGTAATATTTACGGTTTATCTTAAAACCATTACCGCTCGCAGGCAGGGGCTCCTTCGGCGCCGCTACGCTGGTAATCACAGCGGCAATTGGAGTGTCACCTTCGTTAACAACAGTCAGATCACCGGCTTCAATTTCTGATCCAGTGAGGCGTTTGGCAAACGGACCAGAATGCTTTTCACCATTCATAGACAATGAGAGCGCAGCATTGCCCTCTTTGATGGCCCTTGCAGCCATAAGCATCCATGCATCCTCTTGAGTGGTGGTATAAGTCGCTTTTTTGCGCAATGTTGAAACTTCCTCGACCATGCCAGAGATAGAAGCAGGGGTCGGCTGCGTTTCTGCCGCTAGTGCCAGCATGGCTGCGCCATCACGCAACGCGGAGCCATAATCACCGCGATTAATATTCAGAACTGTGCCCGACTTGGCTAATGTCAGCGCCGATTGAAACGCAGTCTCGGCGCGAGGTTGATCACCATAAAGTGCCAATGCCGCACCAAGATGAGCCCGTGCCATCGGGCTTGTGAACTGATCAATCTGGCTTTCTGAATAATAGCGCAAATCAGTTGCGGAGGCCTTGCGATTACGTGCCAGGACGTAGATTGCATAAGCAATTTCATTGCCCTGCGTTTTTAAATCGACATCGACTGAAAGCGAGTTTTGCAAATTATCCAATGCTTGAATAACCGCGTTTTCTGGCACAGCAAATTGCTGTTCACGAGCCCTTGTCAAGAAATCAGTGACGTAAGAATCCAACCATAAATCACCCGATCCGGGCCCCCACAAGCCGAAGCTACCGGAAGATGATTGATAGGAAAGTACCCGCGTAATCGCTTCATTGATACGAAACGCAATTTCTGGATCCGCAGGTAACCCGGACGCGGCAGAAAGCTCATTGAAATAAAGCAGCGGCAACGCACGGCTGGTTGTCTGCTCTGCGCAGCCATATGGGTAGCGATCCAGTGTCATCAGCAAAGCCGGAATATCGAATACCGATGTAAGCGATACTGATAGACTAACCGACGCATCGCCAAGCACACTGTCCGCAAATAGTTCCTTATTTAGCGTTACGCTGCCGCCCTTGGCTTTGAGGGCAAGTTCACGCCTTGTCGTCACCGGCATCACGCCGGAACGCACAGGAATATCCACCGCATTTGTGACATTCATCCCGCTACCATTCGAGATTTGAGCGCTGAGTGACCCGGCTCCCGGCTCTCCCGCTACAACGGGTATTTTCAACGACATGCGCTGACCAGCCGCCAAGGTTACCTTTTCGGGAATATCACCATCGGCAATTTGAATGCCGCCAGCCGGAATAAGTTCTAGCTTGTAGTCACCCGCGGGCCCGTCAGTATTGGCAATGTCCAGGTTCACCTCCGCCACATCATCAGGCGCCATGAATTTCGGCGCGCTGGCAATCATAACCAATGGATCGCGAACGATAATATCTTTCGTGGAATGTCCAACGCCTGACTTTGTCCACGCTACAGCGTTGACGCGAACAGTACCGTTAAACTGTGGCAGATCGAATGAAACACTGGCTTTTCCTTCAGCGTCGAGCTTCACGGGTCCTGAGAAAAATGCGACGAGTTTTTCGGTCGGAGCACTTCCTTGGCTGGCCGCTTGCGGGGCATCACCACCAGTACGTAATTTGCCAAAAGCGCCCGCCGAGCCATCGATTAAATGACCGTATATGTCACGCATTTCCAGACCCATCCGGCGCTGGCCAAAATACCAGCCATCCGGGTCCGCAGGCGTTTCATTGGTCAGATTTAGAATACCAACGTCAACCGCCGATACCGTAACCCATGCACCGTCGCTCACGCTGTTTCCGGCCACCGAAACGGGGATAACCAACTTTTGTCGTGGCTGCATTTTATCAACCATGTCTAAGGAGACAGCAAGTTTGCGGTCGGCGGGATCAATACCAAGCCACTTCAAGCCAATGGAACGCATTGGCATATGGGTCTCAGTGCTATCGCCGGGGCGATAAAGTGTTGCAGTGATATAAGTTCCTGCACCCCAATCGCTACCAACAGGAACATCAATTGTCGCGCCATCCGCTGGAATTACAGCACTCTGCGTTGCCAGAAGTTTTTCTGCACCAATTGTGATGAGCATCTCGCCGGCATAGCGCGATGTAACCTTTAGTTTGGCAGTATCACCAGCTTTATAGCTGGATTTATCAAGCGCAATTTCCAATCCATCAGGTGTTTCCGTTGATGAGGACTGCACATACCATCCGGCATAAAAATCCGAACTCGTAGCAGGTCCGGCTTCATCGGGACTTTCGATTTCTAAACGATAATGGCCCCATTGCACGTTACCCTTAATCTCAATCTCCGAATCGGCTTTGGTATCAATTACGCCATCAGCAACTTTTGTAGTAAGATTCACGGGATCATAACGCCATGACGAACCGTCGCGATACCATTGGTAGTTCCGGTCAATCTTAAAGATTGACCACTTAAGGCCGGTAAGAGCTATGCGCTCTCCCGCTGCATTTGCACTAATTACCATGAAAGAGGCAGATGAGTTCTCTGCTGTTTGCCCGAGCGCAAATCCTTGTTTGACACCAATCATATCGCCAACTGGAGGTATTGTGAGGTCAAGTGAGCGCTCCACTGCGCGGCCACCATTTTCACGCATACGCAACGTAACTTTTCCGGCATAAATATTGCCGCTTTCCGAACCGGACGCGAGCGAAACCGGGAACGTGGCTTTACCGTCGCCGTCCAGAACCGGAAGATCCGCTAGTTCAACTTTGTTGGGTGCTTCCGCTTCCGCATCAGTCTCTGTGAAACCAAACTCATATCCTGCAAACTTATCCCATGTTCGCGTTGGCGAAAATACCATTTCGCCTTCGAGAGTTAGACCACCGGCCGGAGCGCCATAGAGATAACGTCCGGCGACAGTCACATTGGCATTTCCTTGATCATCGGTGCCATCGGCTGTCAGGTCAAATTCAGTGCGATCAGGAATAAAGTTTTCGACGAGAACGTTTTTTTCAGAAATTGGTGAACCTTTAGGGTCCGTAAAAATCTGCATTGTCCACGTGCCAAGCTGAGCATTATCGCTCAACACCAAATCAACGGTATGACCACCTAATGCCTCGCCATTAGACACAAAACGGCGCTCTTCGACACCATCGGGGCGCTTGAAAATGAAAGTCAATGGAAGCCCGTTGACCGAATTTGCCGCACCATCACGCGCCAGGGCCGCAGCATGAATTGTTTCGCCGGGACGGTAAACGCCGCGTTCGGTATAGGCGAATACATCCAGTGCGCCGGGCGAGGCACGGCCGGTAACACCCCGATCGGAGAGATCAAATCCAGCTTGCCTCATGTCAAGGAAGACAAAATCATCACCGCTTTTGTCTGCCGTTAAAACCGCAGGAGCAAGCCCGTCTGTGCCCCGTACACGACCAGGTTCAAACACAGCCTTGCCTGACGCATCGGTTACAGCCTCACCAAGCAACTCATTATTTAAGGCTAAAAGCTTGAGGGATATGCCCTTGATCGGCTTGGCAGACCCGAGCGAACGGGCAAATACCGTCAGCCCATCGGTTCCTGTATAAGTTGATAGTCCGATATCGGAAACAACAAACCATTGTGTTGCTTGAGGATCATAGTCTTGACTTTTATCACCTAGCGCCCTCGCCGTTAATACGTAGACACCCGGTTCGCGTTTTGGCAGCGCTTCATCAACAGGAAAACTCGTAATTGTTTCTTTGTTGAGATCGTTGGCGAGTTGAATATCACCGGTCCATACGGGTTCACCAATCTCTGACTTAACGCGCTCGACACCATAGCTGTCTAACTGAGTTAAGAACTGAGAGCCGTAAAGCAGTGAAGTTAACGAGCGATCGTTTACACGATAGAGATTGAGAGTGGCCTGTGTAGAATTAACCGCCGTAATCGGAATCCCGCGTCGTGCAGTACCTGGAAGTACGAACGCATTACTATCAAAGCGAACAAACGGGTTGCGATCGCGCACGAAAACCGAAAGTGTAACCGGACTTTCAATTGTTTCATCCACGCTCGATGGCAAGCCTTGGCGCACCGTTATTTTATAGCGTTGTCCATAGGCAACATTATCAATACACAATTGCTGAGCATCTTTGGTAACTGACTTTGGCGTTTGACCATCAAGGGTCAGGAATGACGCAAAATCCAAGTCAGTATCAGCCAAAACTTCAGAAAATTGCACGCAAACACGCGGGGTTTGCGACGCTGTATCAACAGAATAGTCTAATACGCGGAAACCCTTGCGGCTGCGCAAATCTTTATAAGCAGCCTCGACATCCTTTGAGCTGACAACTTCAAGGCTTGCTTTGTAAGCGCTAAGAGCGGGCCGAAAATCCTCCCGCTTTTCTAGTGATTTGGCAAGAGCCACCAGCGCTTCAGCACGGGCTGGGGCCGTATGTGAGTTGAGGTATCCGTTTAAAGCGCCGGAAACAGCTGCGCTTTGCAAAAAAGTTACCTCATTTTCTGCCGGTGTTGTGGCAAGAGCGGCGCGGCTCAATTTTGTCCATAGGCTTGAATCATCAGGCGTGATCCCAAGTGCCGCGCCATAGCCTTGGTAGGCGGAGCGTGGATCACCCGTTTCCATTGCCGCATCAGCGGCGTCTATCAACTTTGCAGTACCGGCTGATTGGTCTTTTGGTGCGGCGGCAACGAGATTGGCACGGTAAGTTTGCGCATCAGCATCATAATTACCAGTGAAATCCAGTGGGTTGGCAGCGCCAATATCCGCCTCAACGGGCTTTGCAGGTGTGGATGCAACAACAATTTCACCAGCAATTGATCCGGCAGCTTTCTTAACAGTCCCGTGATCAGACTTTAGAAAACACCATGATTTTTTCTTGCTGTAAGTGAATGCCTGACAGGCCTTGTCGCCAATACAGATCGCTTTACAGTCTTGAATAGTCACATTTTGCTGGGTCCGCAGATCAAAACCGAAATAATCACCATTTTCGGTTAGTACAATCGACCGGTTTTGTTCAGCAGCGACCGCGTGCGAAATCACACCGCCAAAAAATAGACCAAGACCAAAGAAAATGCGGGCAAAGTACGACATGAATGATCTCCCAACCATCGTGCCCCGCGAATATATCTCCGCCAAGGCAAGACGAGAGTCAATCACGTAATTTGTGTCGGGTCTATGACAGTTTACATTTCATCACAAACATAATTTCAAGCGTATAACTTGCCGGTTCGCGTCACGAAAAAAGCGTCCAAACCAATATCTTCCTGCTTAAGAAATCCCTTGTTTGGCAAGGCCCCATCGCGCACCATTTCGATGACGGCGACAACTGACGCCGATGTTGTCCATGCAATCGCAGTGCGGGATTTTCCAGCCACTTCAATCGGGCGGTAAGCACGGACGAACTCCTTGCGCTCCAGCTTACCGCCGATCACGCCTTCTCCCGCCACATGTACATAGACCACATCCGCATCCACTGGCGGCTTGGCATCGGTTAGGATTTTGCCCGCCTGCTCGCGGTGATCGCGCATCAATAATTCATGGAAAAAGAAGTTCATCAATTCCATATGGCCAGGATAACGCATAGTTTTATAGTCAATATTATCGACCTTGCCCAAATAGGTATCGCACATGGTGCCCAGCCCGCCGGACGTGGTGAAGGCCTCGAGCTTGACGCCATCGATATACAGCGTCTCATTCCATTCCATGGCCGAGACCAGCTTGCGCACGCCGCCTTCGATCACTTCGCAATCATTGAGATATTCATTCACCACGCCTTCCGGAGACCAATTAAACGCATAGCCCATCAGCCCGGTCGGGTTCTGCGGTAAAGCGCCAACACGCATCCGGATAGAGCGGCAATGGTCAAACATGGCGATGCGTGATGCGCCGACAATGCCGACAAAGCCCGGTGCCAAGCCGCATTGCGGGGCCATCAAGCCCTTGGAAGTCTTTGACAATTCAATAATATGATTGGTGGTCGGCACATCTTCGGTGAGATCAAAATAATGAATGCCCGCCGCATGAGCCGCGTTCGCCACACCAACATTGAGATGGAACGGCAGGCATGAAAGCACCGCATCAACCTTGCTAAACGCCACGCCCAAATCGTGCTGCGAGGCCGTATCCATAATCGCAACTGGAAACGCGCCGCTATTTTCAGGCAGCCGCAGATCATAGCCGGTCACGTCAAAGCCGCTATCGTGAAGCAACTGCGCGGCAAGGCTGCCAATTTTCCCAAGCCCAAGGACTGCGATGGATTTCATGATAACGTCTCCCAAAAATGTGTATTCCACTTGCCTTGCGCGGGAGTGGATTTAAAGTCTAAATCTCGAACTTGATGCCCTGCGCCAATGGCAGTTTACGCGAATAATTGATCGTGTTGGTCTGGCGGCGCATATAAGCGCGCCACGCATCCGATCCGCTTTCGCGCCCGCCGCCGGTTTCTTTTTCGCCGCCAAACGCCCCGCCAATTTCCGCGCCCGATGGCCCGATGTTTACATTGGCAATGCCGCAGTCGGAACCGCCCGCGGACAAAAACTCTTCCGTCTCGCGCACGTCTGTCGAGAAGATGCAAGACGACAAACCTTGCGGCACTTCGTTTTGTAACGCGATGGCTTCATCCAACGTCTTGTATTTCACAGCGTAAAGAATGGGGGCAAACGTCTCTTTATGCACCACGGCAGTTTGGCCGGGCATTTCAACAATCGCAGGGCGCACATAGGCCGCGTTGCCATGAGTGGATGACATCGTACGCTCGCCTCCGTGCAGCTTGCCGCCGTCAATCTTGGCGGCAGCAATAGCTGCGTCCATGCCCGTCAGCGCGTCCATATCAATCAACGGGCCGACGAGCGTTCCCGTTGCCAATGGATCACCAACCGGCAGATTGTCATAAGCCTTTTTGAGGCGCGGCATCAGCGTGTCGTAAATGCTTTCATGCACAATCAAGCGGCGCAGCGTGGTGCAGCGTTGACCGGCCGTTCCCACTGCTGAAAACACAATCGCCCGCAGTGCCATTTCAAGGTCAGCCGACGGCGCAACGATCATCGCATTATTGCCGCCAAGTTCCAAAATCGGGCGGCCGAAGCGCGAGGCTACCGCCACCGAAACAGCATGGCCCATGCGCGTGGAGCCGGTCGCGGAAACAATCGCAACGTCCTTTGAATGCGCAATCACTTCGCCGGTATCCCGCTCGCCGACAACGATTTGAATCAAGCCCTCCGGCGCATCCGCGCCGAAGCGGGCAACGGCACGATCACAAATAATCTGCGTTGCGATGGCGCAAAGCGGCGTCTTTTCCGATGGCTTCCAAAGCACCGGATCGCCACATACCAACGCCAGCGCAGCATTCCACGCCCATGGCGCAACAGGGAAGTTAAACGCGGTGATGATGCCGCAAACGCCCATTGGATGCCATGTTTCGCGCATCGAATGGCCCGGGCGCTCAGACGCAATTGTCAGGCCGTAAAGCTGGCGGGAGAGCCCGACGGCGAAGTCACAAATGTCGATCATTTCTTGAACTTCGCCAAGACCTTCTTGATAGATCTTTCCGCATTCCAGTGTGACCAAACGGCCAAGCGCTTCCTTCTCGCGGCGCAGTTCCTCGCCCAAAATCCGAACCAATTCACCACGGCGCGGAGCAGGCACGTTCTTCCAGGCATGAAATGAAGCAACGCCCTTGGCAATTTTAGCCTCTGTCACGGCGACGCTATCCATTTTAAGATGCGCAATTTCGCTGCCGTCAACAGGCGTAGTCACGACCAATGTTCCGCCTGAAATCAAGTCTTTAGTGAGGCCGCAGGCGGCTAATATTTCGGCGTGGGTCATGAGTGTTTTCCTTGTTGTTTTTGAGAGTTAGCATAAGCAGGAAGTGCCAAAATGGTCTCAATAATATCATCGCGGCTCGGCATAGTAACAGTTGCAGCGCCGCCCAGTGCGATGAATGAGTCGGTAGCGGCAATTCGAGACACGCTTTGGTTCGGCGTCATATTTTCGGCAAACAGTGCCACCAAAGCCTCACTTTGCGAGCCGGTTATGCGGCACTCTTCCACGATAAGTACAGACGCGCAATAACGCGCCGCCTTCACAATGGCCGTACCATTAAGCGGAGCCAGCCAGCGAATATCAATGATACGGCAGTCTATATTATGCTGATCTTTGAGCAGCTTAGCGGCCTGGCGCGATAAAAATGCGCCGTTGCCATAAGTGACAATCGCAACATCAGTGCCAATTCCTTCAACGCCAATTTCGCCAATCTTTACTGTCTCGCCAGGCTGCGGATAGTCAAACGTCATCAGCCCGTCTTTCGGCTGATGCAAATCCCGCGTCATGTAAAGTGCAATCGGCTCGACAAACACGATGACCCGTTGCTCTTCCCGCGCCAACCGCATCGCTTCGCGCAGCATCAAAACCGCATCGCGCCCATTGGAAGGAACAGCTAGAATAACACCTGGAATATCGCGGATAACCGCCAGTGAATTATCATTATGGAAGTGCCCGCCAAAGCCTTTTTGATAGCCCAGACCAGCGATTCGCAGCACCATTGGATTGGTGAATTGGCCTTTGGAGAAGAAGGGTAACGTCGCCGCTTCGCCGCGCAGCTGGTCTTCCGCATTGTGCAGATAGGCCAAAAACTGTATCTCGGGTATCGGCACAAAACCATTGTGACCAAGCCCGATAGCAAGCCCCAAAATGCTCTGTTCATCAAGTAACGTATTAATAATCCGGCCAGGCCCAAAGCGGTCATGAAGCTTTTGTGTGACGCCATAAACGCCGCCTTTAGGGCCTATATCCTCGCCGCACATCACGATTTCGCGGTGCTCCAGCAGCATGTCAGTAAGAGCAAAATTGATTAGCCGCGCCATGTGCTGCGGCTGCGCCATCAAGGTCATATCACTGTCAAAACTCGCCGCGCGAGCCTCGGGTGAAGGGCCGTTTGTTGGCGCATTCGCACGGTGCGGCGGCACAATGCTTGCCATCACATCACCGGCGGTTTTGAGCTTTGGGCGGGCAACAACCATTTCACCGCATTGCTCGGTTTTCAACGCTAAGTCATTGTAAACATCGAGAATATTATCCAGCGACATAATCTCTTCGCGGTAAAGGGAAGCCGCCGTATGCAACAGCGGATCGTTAGCTTCCTCGTCTTCAATCTCGGATTTTGGCTTGTACGCGGTCTGCAAATCCGCCCCCGCATGTCCATAGAGCCGGACAGTTTTCACATGCAAAAATGCAGGCTTCCGTGTCGAGCGCACAAACGCCTCAACCTCACTGGCAACCTTGTAAGTCTCCAATACATCCAAGCCATCACAATAAAAATACTCTATGGCTGGACGGGCGGAAATGCTCGCCCGCACCCAACCGTCCGGCGTGCGGGTGGAGATGCCTATGCCATTGTCTTCGCAGATAAAAACGATGGGCGCAGGCAGGCCGCGATAGGCAGTCCAGCTCGCGGTATTGATTGCGCCTTGCGCTGTGGAGTGGTTCAGCGACGCATCGCCAAACGAGCACAGCACCACGCCATCGTCGGCCAATTGCTTATGTTCCGGCTTGATGCGCTTGGCCAAACCAATAGAAAAGGCAACACCCACCGCCTTGGGTAAATGCGAGGCGATGGTGGAAGTTTGCGGCGGGATGAACAGAGATTTTGAACCAAGCACCTTGTGCCGCCCTCCGGAAATCGGATCATCCGAGGACGCGACAAATGACAAAAGCATGTCTTCCATCATGTTTTGATTGGGTAATTTCCGTGCCCGTTCAATTTGAAACGCCGCCCCGCGATAGTGCAAAAACGCCATATCATCATGACGAAACGCAGCCGCAATTGCAGCGTTGCCCTCATGGCCGGATGAACCAATAGTGTAAAAAGCTTCGCCACGCGCCTGCAATTTGCGGGCTGTGCGATCAAGATGGCGGCTCAAAACCTGGCTGCGGAAAATGCCAACCAATTGGTCAGCGGTCAGTCCGGATTCGGCCAAAGTCAAAGCGCTGCGCCTCGCCGGAAAATCACCAGCGGTAACACGTCTCAGGAAGTTCCCGTGAACAATAGTGGCGCGATCCATGAGATTTAAAAGAACGCCTGCAAACCGGTTTGCGCACGGCCAAGTATCAGCGCGTGCACATCATGCGTACCTTCATAGGTGTTCACAGTTTCCAGATTCACCATGTGGCGCATGATCTGATAATCTTCTTGAATACCATTGCCGCCGTGCATGTCGCGTGAGGCCCGTGCGATATCCAGTGCCTTGCCGCAATTGTTACGTTTCATCAGCGATATCATTTCAGGTGCAGCCTTCGCCTCGTCCATCAGGCGGCCAAGGCGCAGAGAGCCTTGTAATCCCAAGGTAATGTCGGTTTGCATGTCCGCCAGCTTCCTCTGAAAAAGCTGTGTTTGCGCCAGCGGCCGGTCGAATTGCTTGCGGTCCAACCCATACTGCCGCGCCGCTTGCCAGCAAAATTCTGCAGCACCCAACACGCCCCATGAGATGCCATAGCGGGCACGGTTGAGGCAACCAAACGGTCCTTTGAGGCCTTCAACGAAAGGCAATAACGCGTCTTCCTCAACTTCCACATTATCCATCACAATTTCGCCGGTGATGGAGGAACGCAGCGACAATTTTCCGCCAATTTTTGGCGCAGAAAGACCCTTCATGCCTTTTTCCAAAACGAAGCCTTTGATCTTGTTGCCATGCTCTTCGGACTTGGCCCAAACCACAAAAACATCGGCAATCGGCGCGTTGGAAATCCACATTTTGGAGCCGGTAATGCGATAGCCGGTGGCTGTCTTTACAGCGCGGGTTTTCATGCCCGCAGGGTCAGATCCGGCATCAGGCTCGGTGAGCCCGAAGCAGCCGATAAACTCGCCGGAGGAAAGCTTTGGAAGGTATTTTTGTCTTTGTATTTCAGTGCCATAGGCATAAATTGGATACATCACCAGCGACGATTGAACAGACATCATAGAGCGGTATCCGCTGTCCACGCGCTCCACTTCGCGGGCGATCAAACCGTAGGAAACATAGGACGCGCCGAGGCCGCCGTACTCTTCCGGAATGGTCACACCGAGCAAGCCGAGGTCGCCCATTTCGCGGAAAATTCCGGCGTCAGTCGTCTCATCCCGCCAGGCTTCGATGATCCTTGGTTGGAGCTTTTCTTGAGCGTAAGCGCGGGACGAATCGCGGATCATCCGCTCTTCGTCCGATAGCTGATCGTCCAAAAGCATCGCATCATCCCACGAAAAACGTGAGAGGTCCGGGGCATCTTTTGGCTTTAATAAAGGACGTTCCATGAGTATAATTCCGGTGCTGATCTGGTGTGAATGGCAATGTTCGCACAAAATGGATGATTTGCCACGCATCTTGTCAAACATTCCAAAAAATCATTCTAATTTGCTTATGCGCCCGCAATAGCCTATAGTAAATCACTATTCGTTCATCACTTCATTCGAAAATGGAATGATAAAATGCTCGTCCCGCGCCGGTTTTTGCCCTCTATCAGCCTGCTGTCCGCCTTTGAGGCGGCAGCTCGCACGCAGAGTTTTACCGAGGCTGCGCGTGAACTCGACCTGACGCAAAGCGCGGTGAGTCGCCAGATTATGGCACTGGAAGGCCAGCTTGGGGTGGAACTTTTCGTACGCGATAAAAAGCGGGTGCATCTGACCTTGGCGGGTGAGCGCTATGCGGCTGAAATCCGTAACGCATTGAAATCTATAGCTTCTGCGTCGCTGGCACTGAAGGCAAACCCCGAGGGCGGCACGCTCAATCTGGCCATTTTGCCGACATTTGGTACGCGCTGGTTGGCGCCTCGACTGCCGGATTTCCTTAGCAAACACCCTGGCGTCACCGTGAATTTGACAACAAGATTGCAGCCTTTCCGCTTCGAAACCGACCGCCAAGACGCCGCATTTCATTTCGGGCGCAATGATTGGCCGATGACGCATAGCGAATATTTGTTTGACGAGACCGTCATTCCCGTCTGCTCGCCGGAAGTGCTTGCCGCGCAACATATTCAAAAACCACAAGATTTATTGCGCAGCCCGCAATTGCATTTGGCAACAAGGCCGGAGGCCTGGGGCATTTGGCTCCAAGCCCAAGGTGTAACGACATCCGGTTCCGGCGGCATGGTGTTTGACCAGATTGCTACAATGGCGCAGGCTTGTGTCCACGGCATCGGCTTTGCATTGCTACCGGAGTTTCTGATTGAGAATGAGTTGGCAACAGGAAAACTGGTTCCGGCACTCTCTCTGCCGATGAAAAGCGTGGGTTCCTACTATCTCGTTTGGCCCGCAAACCGCGAAGGCTACCCGCCGCTTGAGGGCTTTCGCAAATGGCTTAAAACCCAGAAAATGCCAGTCTGAAATCCGGTCGGCAAACGCCCGGATATGATGTGTAAGTGATGCGAAATGAGTGCGGAAGCGATGCGGATATGACACGGAAACGGTGCGAGATCAGAGCGTTTTAGAAACAAACCTCAAAACATCCGTTATCGCCAAATGTAAAACCTCATCAGTCGGCAATATCTGGCACGATTGCTTGACAATCACGGTTTTAGTTCGCGGGTCAATCCAAATCCACTGGCCGTGCATCCCGATGGCGGCGAGTTCGCCCATGCCGGTCCCGTGCCAGAAACTGCGATAGGAGCCTTGCGGAAAATGATCGGCCTGATCGCCGTTGCGCCATGCCTCGCGGCTGCCGCCGGTCCACAAATCTGCAATCCAATTTTGACCAACGACATCATTGCCCTGATGCCGCACCATATCGCCGAACCGCGCCAAATGACGCGGTGTCACGGATAGGCCGCCAGCCGTGCGGGATGTTCCAATCCGGTCCACAGTAATGTGTACATCGCTATGTGCGCCCATCGGCTTTCAAATGAGTTCACTAATAAGATCCGGGATGCGTTTGCCAGCCGCCCTCTCCAGCACGATGCCAACCATATCCGTGTTTGGCTACCGGTAAGAATGGGTGACTCCATGTTCAGCGGCGGACTTGTTGAGGGTGCTGAGGAATGTTTTGAGGTCCGTGGATGACTTTGAGGCATCATCCGGGTTCCATCCTGTGGCGCGGCGATAGCGATCGAAGCCGCCGGACTTGTCGAGATAATTCTCATCAAGATCCAGCGCCGCTTCCATGTCAAAAAGATTACTCAAGGTGGCATCGCCATAAGCAAAGCCCTGCGTTTCCGGCACATGCTTTGAAATGATATCGGTTTCAGTAATTCATCCTTTACCAATAAGAATGCCGGCCAAAATGCCGGTGATGGATTTCGAAACAGAGAAGATCAAATGCGGCTTTAAGAGATCGCACGTCGGTGCGTGCCACTCGGCGATGATCACGCCGTCACGCATCACCACGAATGAATCTGTGTGGCTTGCTTCCAAAAAGGCAGTCAGCGAAATGCCCGCACCATCCGTGCCTTTCACTTTGAGTGCAGCGAACCGGCCCGCAGGTTTAGCGGCGGTCTCGGGCTTTTGATTGCCGGCGAAACCGCCGAATGCACAATCTCGCTGACATTTTGAGATGCCCAAGATGAATATGGCGCGTTGCGCCAGTTGCTCAAATTCACATCGCGGGGTTCAAATGTCACTTGCCATCAAATCCGGTGAGCACCCCAACGGCATTGATGCCGATTTCAGCGACGGCGTAGCTGCCTTCCATGACAAACAAAGTGGGCAGGCCAAGCTTTGCAATACGCGCACAGATGAGCGGATAATGCTCGCTACGCAGTTTGAACTTACTGATCGGGTCTTTCTCAAATGTATCGACGCCGAGTGAAACCACCACAACATCCGGCTGGTTGGCAGCAAGCATGATGCAGGCTTCCTCAAGGTCGGAAACCCAAGTCTCCCACGTTGTTCCAAATGGCATCGGGTAATTCACGTTAAACCCTTCGCTGGCGCCAGCGCCGCTCTCGTCTTTACTACCCAACAAATAGGGGTATTCCTGTATAGGATCGGCGTGGAGGTTTATAACCTGCACATCGGCGCGGGAATAAAAAATCTCTTGGCTGCCGTTGCCATGATGATAATCTATGTCCAAAATTGTGACACGCTTGGCGCCATGATCGAGGAAACATTGCGCGGCAACACAGGCATTGTTGATGTAGCAATAGCCGCCCATAAAGCCCGCGCCCGCGTGATGACCCGGTGGACGGCAAAGCGCGAATGCAGCAGGCTGTCCGGCATTGACGAGCGCGGCGGCGGTAAGCGCGGTATCGTGCGAGGATTTGATGGCATCCCATGTGCCGGAAACGAAGCCGATGCCTGCATCAAATGAGTAGCAGCCGAGCAAGCCGTCAATAAATTCCGGACGCCTATCGCCGCGCAGACCCCGCGTCGGCCAGCAGAAGGGAAGGGCTGTTCCAGTCCGGCCCTCGGCGGTCCAGCGGTCCCAGACTGTGGGCAGAAAATCGAGATAGTCTTGACGGTGCACTTTGGCCGCTGTTGTCAAATCATGCGCCGTCGTCATCCATCACAATTTCATTGCCAACATTAAGTTCGCGGCCATGCAGAATACCGCCCATCCCCAGCGCCTTGGTATTGGCCCATGATGTATGGTGGTCCGGCGCGGAAATAAGGATGGCTTGATCCTTGATAATCACATCCAACTTCTGCCGGTCGAGATTTTCATCAGCCCCCAAAACCGCATAGTCCGCAACTTGAGTGAACAGCACCGGCTGATTGGGCCTGCCGGTGGCATCAGCAAGAATCGCCTTGGTCAAGGCCGCAAGCCCATGCACCCCGCCGAGCTGCAAATGATCCAGTTCCGCCGCACCGGTGAAGATGTGCATATGGTTCTCAGAGAATCCGGGGGGAACCGTGTTTCCCCAGGCGTCTATAATTTTGGTGTCCGGCCCACGATGCGCCGCAACACGCGCTTCATCTCCGCTCGCCAGCACCCTGCGCCCTGAAGCGCCAGTGATGTGACGTTGGCTGTATCAAGAGTGGTCACACTGCCTTTAATAATAATGATGTCGGCGAAATTGGAGGAGGTCATTTTTGTTAAGGAGCATTTTCGAGTGATGTGTATACATCACGGTTAAGAATAATGCGCCAAATCAAAGAATTAGAGTGCTCATCGTTTCGATTATATCAAAACGATGAGCACTCTAAGGCGCGAAATGTGCCACCAGTGAATGGGCATTGCCGGGATAAGTCAATCGCACATGCGTCACCGGCTGTTCGGATGTCCACGTCCGGCGCTCAATTATAAGGCACGGCGCCCCGTGCGTGATATGCAGCGCCAAAGCCGCGCCTGCGCTCGCACCGGTCGCGCCAATCGTATGGGTTGCGCGGCTCCACGGCACATGGCCGATAAGCCAAGCACCGGGCGCTGTATCCCGGAAATTTTCAGCGCTCGCTTCAGGTACAGCGGCGCTATTTATCAATCGCTCCTCAAGGCAAAACGGCAGACCACCTGCGCTATGCAAAGCACTGAGTTCGATGAGAGGCGTACCGGTGGCGACGTCTAGTTTGGCTTTATCAACGGCTTTGGATTTGCGCTTTTCAAGGCCCTGTAAATGATAGCCATAGGGCACACCCAGCGCTTCCACCTCCATACGGATATCATGAATTTCAAGCACAGCCGCTTGGCTCTTCGGGCGGATGACAAAACTACCGGAGCGCTTGCGCCGCTCAATCAATCCCTGCGCCGCCAGTTGCGAAAGTGCCTTGTTCACAGTCATGCGCGAGCAGGAATATTGCCCGGTCAGCTCATGCTCAAACGGAATGCGAAACCCCGGCGACCATTCTCCCGAAACGATCTTATCACTGATCTCAGTCAAAATGCGTTGATGCAGTGATTGGGAATCGATCGACATGGATTATTGCGAAACCAGCTTCTTCATGGCCTGCTTGTAGCGCTTGGTCGCCGCGTCGCGCAAATGGTGGCGCCCGTTAGTCACCATTTTTTTGCCTGCCACCCAAACGCAATCCACACAGCGTTGGCCGGAAAAAATCCACGCATCCAAAATCTGGTCGCCACTCATTTCAAACAGCGCCGACTGCTTTTTATCGAGCGAAATAAAATCCGCTTGATGCCCGACAGCGATGCCGCTGTCACCCGCGCCAAGCGCCTGATGCCCGCCCTTCATCGCGCCCTCAAACAGAGCACGACCTGTTGATCCATTTGGCCGCGCAAGCACATTGCGCGATTTGAAACCCAGGCGCTGCGAATATTCGAGCTGGCGCAGTTCACCGGCAAGGTCAATTTGCACGTTGGAATCAGACCCCGCGCCGAATGTGCCGCTATGGCTTGCGAAGCGCTCGCCATCAAAAATACCGTCACCCAAATTGCTCTCGGTAATCGGGCAAAGCCCAACCACCGCGCCGCTATTTGCAACGCCTTTGTACTCGGCGCCGGTCATATGGGTGGCATGGATTAAGCACCAGTTTGACTGCACTTTGGCGTTATCTAAAAGCCATTCAACAGGCCGCGCGCCGGACCATGAAATGCAGTCTTGAACTTCCTTGATTTGCTCTGAAATGTGGATATGAAACGGCCGGTTTTCAGCCATAGCCGTCAATGCACCAAGCTCGTCCGGCGTCACTGCCCGCAGGCTGTGCGGCGCAATCCCTATATTTGCGCCACCTAACTGATTCAAAGTCTGAGCCGATTGATTCAAGAGCTTTTCAAATTTCTCTAACCCATTGATAAATCGACGTTGATTGGCAACCGGCTCTGCCCCGCCAAACGATGAATGGGCGTAGAAAACCGGTAGCAATGTTAAGCCGATACCGCTCGAAACCGCAGCCGAAGCGATGCGTTCCGCCATTTCGGCAAGGTTATCATAGGGACTGCCATCAGGCGCGTGATGCAAATAATGGAACTCGCCGACGCGGCAAAACCCTGCTTCCAACATCTCCACATAAAGCAATGTGGCAACTGCCTCTACCTCATCCGGAGACATGATGAGTGCGAAGCGATACATCTCCTCGCGCCACGTCCAAAACGAGTCAGGGGACACGCCGCGCCGCTCTGTGCGACCCGCCATAGCGCGTTGAAAAGCATGGCTATGCAGGTTGGCAATCGCGGGGATAATGATGGCGTGATGCTCTACCTCCGGTATGGCTTTGCTGTTCGCAGCGAGTGCAGTGAAGCGCCCGTCGGCAATGGTCAGCGATACGTTTTCAAGCCAGCCTTGCGTTGTCAAAACAGTATCAGCAAACAATTCCATGCTTATGTTTTCCACTTGCGCTTCATTTTAATATGTCTATACATAATAAAAAATTAAGGGAAGCAAAATTTCTATACATGGCAAATGGTACAGCGCGATCATCCGGTTTGAAAGCGTGGCGCAATGCCCGCCTTGCAACGCTTGCTGACTATGCACCGGGGCTTGGCATTGTCGAAAACGGTATTGTCGTCGCTGATGGGACACGCATCGTGTTCGCCGGGCCGGAAACTGAAATACCGCAAGCCATCATCGAAAAAGCAGAAGTGATTGATTGTGAGGGGCGTCTGATAACGCCGGGTCTGATCGATTGCCACACCCATTTAGTCCACGCCGGAAACCGCGCCAATGAGTTTGAACTGCGTCTCGTAGGTGTAACGTATGAAGAAATCGCCCGCTCCGGCGGCGGTATCGTTTCGTCGGTCAAAGCCTTGCGGGCAGCCAGCGGGGATGAACTCGTGGCGCAATCTTTGCAGCGTTTGGATGCTTTCATCGCTGAGGGCGTGACCACCATCGAAATCAAATCCGGCTATGGTTTGGATAGTGCCAATGAGGTGAAATCGCTCCGCGCTGCGCGGCATTTGGCGACGCTGCGTGACATCAATATCACCACGACATGCCTCGCCGCCCATGCGCTGCCACCGGAAATGAATGGCGACAAAGACGCCTATATCGACAAAATTATCGCTGAAATTTTGCCTGCGATCGCATTGGAAAATTTGGCGGACGCCGTGGATGGATTTTGCGAGGGCATCGGGTTTTCGATCGCTCAAATGACGCGGGTGTTTGACGCCGCCAAAGGGCTCGGCCTGCCAGTCAAACTCCATGCCGATCAGCTTTCAAACTTGAATGGCGCAGCGCTTGCGGCGCAGTATGGTGCGCTGTCCGCCGACCATCTTGAATATACCGGCGAGGCAGGCGCGGCGGCGATGGCCAAAGCCGGAACTGTGGCGGTAATCCTGCCCGGTGCGTTCTATTTTATCCGCGAGACGAAAAAACCGCCTATCGAACTGTTCCGCAAAGCGGGCGTTCCCATGGCCGTTGCCAGTGACAATAACCCTGGCACTTCGCCACTCACTTCGCTGTTACTAACGATGAACATGGCCGCCACGCTGTTCGGCATGACAGTGGATGAGTGCATAGCCGGCGTCACCCGCGAGGCAGCGCGTGCGCTTGGTCAACAACGAAACATCGGCACATTACAGGCGGGCAAGTTTGCGGATCTTGCAATCTGGGACGTCGAACGCCCCGCTGAACTTGTCTATCGAATGGGGTTTAACCCGCTGCACAAAAGAATTTGGAGAGGCAAATGACATCAATCACGCTGAAACCCGGGTTTGCCAAGCTGGATGATTGGCGCCGCATTTATCGCGGTGCATTGCCAATGTTGGATGCTTCGTGCCGCGCAGGCATCGCCGCCAGCGCGGCCTCTGTTGCGCGGATTGTTGCCAAGGGCGAGCCGGTTTACGGTATCAACACAGGCTTTGGAAAGCTCGCCAGCGTGCGCATCCCCGGGAGCGACTTGGAAAAACTCCAACGCAATATCGTGCTAAGTCACGCCGCCGGAACTGGCGAAGCCATGCCGATAGCTGTCGTGCGACTGATGATGGCACTGAAGGTCGCCAGCCTTGCGCAAGGCGCTTCCGGCATACGGCCTGAGACGATTGAGTTGCTCGAAGCCATGCTCGCCAAGGGCGTCACGCCGGTAATTCCAACGCAAGGCTCAGTCGGTGCATCCGGCGATTTGGCGCCGCTGTCGCACATGGCGACCATCATGATAGGCGTCGGCGAAGCCTATCTCGGGACCAAACGCATGGCTGCCAAAGACGCTTTGAAGCAGGCGGGTTTAGCGCCTGTGACACTTGGCGCAAAAGAGGGGTTGGCACTTCTCAATGGCACGCAATTTTCCACGGCCTATGCGCTCGCGGCGCTGTTTGAGACAGAGATTTTGTATCAATCCGCACTGGTAACAGGCGCACTTTCAACAGATGCTGCCAAAGGTTCTGACGCACCTTTCGACCCGCGCATCCATGCTTTGCGCAAGCACCAAGGTCAGATTGAAACCGCCGCTACGCTGCGCAATCTCATGAAGGGGTCTATAATTCGCGAATCCCACCGCGAGGGTGACGAGCGGGTGCAAGACCCCTACTGTCTGCGCTGCCAGCCGCAAGTGATGGGCGCGGTGCTGGATTTGCTGCGCCAAGCGGCACACACTTTGGAAACCGAAGCCAATGGTGTGACGGATAATCCGCTGATTTTCTCAGAGGACGACACTGCGCTTTCCGGAGGCAATTTCCATGCCGAGCCCGTTGCGTTTGCCGCCGATATGATCGCGCTGGCAGTGTGCGAAATTGGCTCATTGGCAGAGCGCCGTATTGCCATGTTGGTTGATCCTGCGCTGTCCGGCATGCCCGCATTCTTAACCCCGAAGCCCGGCCTCAACTCCGGCTTCATGATCCCGCAAGTTACTGCCGCCGCGCTGGTTTCGGAAAACAAACAACGCGCCTATCCGGCCAGCGTGGACTCCATCCCGACGTCCGCAAACCAAGAAGATCACGTCTCCATGGCCGCCCATGGCGCGCGCCGCCTGATGGGGATGATCGAAAATGCGACTGCCGTTATAGGCATCGAACTTTTGGCGTCCGCCCAAGGCTGCGATTTCCACGCCCCGCTAAAATCCAGCCCTGCATTGGAAGCGGTGCGAACGCTGGTACGCAAAGACATTCCGCATTTGGATGATGACCGCTATTTCCATCCCGACATGGAAAAGGCCATCGGCCTTGTACGTTCTGGCGCGGTCGTCGTAGCTGCTCATGCAGTCCCCTTGCCCGGCGTTACAATATGAGCAGCTGGCTTCAAATCACACTGGGCGATGCGCCGCTGCTGGTGAGCATTCCGCACACGGGGAACGACTTGGCGGACATCGAACCCAAGCTGGCCTCGCGCTGGCTGGCGTTGCGCGATACCGACTGGTGGATTGAACAGCTTTATGACTTTGCGGCGGCTCTTGGCGCAACAGTGGTTCGCACCAATATTTCCCGCACCGTTATTGACGTCAATCGCGACCCGTCCGGCATCTCGCTCTATCCGGGGCAGACGACAACGACACTGTGCCCGACGTCAACTTTTGACGGCAATCCGCTTTATTTAGAGGGCGAAGAGCCGGATGAGACGGAAGTCGCGCGGCGCAAGGCGCTATATTTCGACCCCTATGATTTAGCCCTGCACAATGAAGTGGTGCGTGTGCGCCAGCGCTATAAAAAAATCGTGGTCTATGATTGCCACTCAATCCGCTCAGTCATCCCGCGCCTGTTTGCCGGCGAGTTGCCAGTGTTTAATCTCGGCACAAACGACGGCAAAAGCGCCTCAGTTACCTTACAAAATAGCGTCGCAGAAATTATGGCCGCCAGTGGCGAAACCCACATTGTCAATGGCCGCTTCAAAGGCGGCTGGATTACCCGCAGCTTTGGCCAGCCGGAGCGCGGCGTTCACGCGCTGCAAATGGAGTTGGCCTGCCGCTCATACATGCGCGAGCCCGTTGGCGCGGTCAGCGAGGCCAATTGGCCTGTGCCCTACGATGCGGATTTCGCCGCATCCATGCGCCGCCGCTTGGAAGATATTTTACAAACCGCAATCACTTTTGCCCGCTCAACGGAGTCTTAGTTAATGACCCTGAATACCCGTATCGACAACGCACGCGTTATCCGCGCCGCCACCGGCACAGATATCACAGCCAAAAGCTGGCTGACAGAAGCTCCCTTACGTATGCTGATGAACAATCTTGATCCGATGGTCGCCGAAAAGCCGGGCGAGCTGGTGGTATACGGCGGCATTGGCCGCGCCGCGCGGGACTGGAACAGTTATGACCAAATCGTGGCTTCGCTGAAAGATCTCAACAACGATGAAACCTTGCTGGTGCAGTCCGGCAAGCCCGTTGGCGTGTTCAAAACCCATGCCGATGCGCCGCGCGTGCTGCTCGCCAATTCCAACCTCGTACCACATTGGGCAACGTGGGAGCATTTTAACGAACTCGATCGCAAAGGCCTGATGATGTATGGCCAGATGACGGCGGGGTCATGGATTTACATCGGCTCGCAAGGCATCGTGCAAGGTACGTATGAAACCTTCGTCGA
>JAYVRA010000025.1:0-33899 GCA_043776635.1 Phyllobacteriaceae bacterium | reverse complement strand
GGTGAACTCAATTCCTGTGCGCATAACCCTGAATCGCACATCCAGCAAAACAAGGGAATCCAAATCTGGACTCCTTCGTTGCGATCAATCCACTAGGGAACTTTTTTGGAACTTTTTTTAAAACCGCGCGTTTTATTTGCCAAGACATAGGATTTCAAAGTGATGAACGACGATTCAGGCAAAGGACAGACCAAGCAGATGGGAAATATTAAGCCCGCAGACACTCAGCCATCCGATCATATCTCCCGCATGTTGCGCACAATGTATGGTTCGATTGAAAGTGAAGGTATTCCTGATCGTTTTCTAGATTTGCTCGAAAAATTGGATGCAGCCGAGAAGGCCCAAGTCGGCGCTACGACGAGGTAAGGCATGATTACGGAACCCCAACCTGTCTATTCATTCAGGCGTGAATTACTGACGCATATTCCCGGTATGCGCGCTTTCGCTATGTCATTGAGCGGTCGTCACGATAAGGCTGATGATCTCGTGCAGGACGCCGTGATGAATGCGTGGGCGCGGCAAGAAAGCTATCAGCCTGGAACCAATATGAAGGCGTGGCTTTTTACGATTGTCCGCAACCTTTTCTACAGTCAAATGCGCAAACGCGGCCGCGAGATCCAAGACTCCGAAGGCTATTTCACTGAGCGCCTTTCAGTTAATCCCGACCAGTATGGTGTTTTGGATTTGAAAGACATGCAAGTGGCGCTGACCAAACTTTCCGACGATCAGCGCGAGGCTGTCATTCTTATCGGGGCTTCCGGTCTTAGCTATGAGGAAGCAGCGGAGGTTTGCGGCTGCGCGGTAGGCACAATTAAGAGCCGTGTTAACCGCGCCCGTGTCCGGCTGCAAGAGCTACTTGGTGTTGATGGCGCGCAAAGTTTCGGTCCGGAATCCAAGGATGCTGCGATTACGCAAAGGGCATTTGCTACTTAATTTCAATAGGTCGGGAGATAATGTGGCAACCACATTGAAGGTACAAAAGACCAAGTGCGAGCAATGCCCGCTGCGTAGGATGGCGCAATTTCGTGAGTTCACCGCCGATGAGCTTAATTTCGTAAAGACCTTTAAAACCGGCGAACTGCATGTTGAAAAGGGGGCGACCATTTTGATGGAGGGCTCAGCCAGCCCGCATCTTTACACAGTTCTGCGCGGCTGGGGCTTCCGTTATAAAATATTGGAAGACGGGCGCAGGCAAATATTGAATTATATTCTGCCTGGTGACCTGGTTGGGTTACAAGGCTCACTGCTGGGCGATATGCAGCACTCAGTTGAGGCGCTGTCACCGGTTTCGCTTTGCGTATTTGAGCGCGAAAAGATGAAGTCGCTTTATTCCGGCCATCCAACTTTAGGCTATGATCTTACATGGATTGCGTCACGTGAGGAGCGGATACTTGACGAGAACTTATTGAGTGTGGGGCGTCGCACGGCAATGGAGCGCTTGGCTTATCTTATCTCAATTTTATACAAGCGCGCCAACCAAGCCGGGATGACGCATGGCGCTGTCACCGTCATACCGCTTACGCAATATCATGTCGCAGATACACTTGGTTTGTCGCTGGTTCACACCAATAAGACCTTGCGCCGCTTGGTGAAGCTTGGTTTGCTAAACTGGCTTGATCGCGGGTTTGAAGTGCTTGATGAGCAGGGCTTGCGCAAAATAGCTGCTTGGCAAGTGGTGACGGAAAAGAACCGGCCGTTTATCTGATCCACTATTTGCCAAATGAACGATCGAGCGACGCACGGACGCCGGTCTTACGGTAACGCATATAATTTGCCGCAAGAAATCCCAATGCGGCAGCTCCGGCAAGGCCCACTGTTTTGCGGTTACCCAATATTAGAGGTGCAAATGCCAGTGCGGCGGTAGTTGCCAATAGTTTGCTGGATTGGATGGCGGGGCGGTTGCGTTTTTTGTACGCCGAGACTGCGCTTAATATAGCGATGACAAACAGCGCAATTGCAAATAAAAGTGCCGCCATAATCAGTGCAGCAACTGCTGGGTCACGCATCCGGCTGAGATAAATAGTGCCGGCGGCAACGATTGAACCGAACCCGCCAAGCATAAAAATGCCCGCCACAGAATACCAAATTGTGTTTCGTTTTGCCGTCTCCGCCGCCGCCTTTATATCGGTAGACAGTAGTGCAACGAGCATAGGGGTAAGCTGTGACATGGATGTTAACGCCGCGCCAACAGGGCGATCAAGAAGCCGATACCACCGGCAATCGCCAGCGCATGGAGCGGCTTTTCGCGCACACGGCCTGCCATGTCTTTTTCAATCGCGGCAATTTGCTCCAAAAAGCTATCGATTGCATCGCCTGAGACACTGGAAATGCTGTCTTGGATACTTGCAGCAGCACTCGAGGCAGACGCTGTGTATTCGCGCGCCTTAGCAGAACCGGATTCTGCGAGGCTGTCGGCAAGCTTCAAAAATTCTGTTCGGGCCTGCTCAAAGCGGCCTTCAATATCGGCGTCTGAAATGACATCGTTGACCGCATTCTTTACTTTTGATGTACGTGTTTGCATTTTATTTCTCCTTCATATCAGTAACGCTGTCGCCCGCAATTGGTTCCGGACAAAAATGAAAAAGCCCGCCGGGTGGAAGGCGGGCTTTTCATGCAGCGCTATAATTGGGTAATTACGCGCCTTGTGCCAAAGATCAAATATAATGAAACAGATACAATATAATGATGATCAGCAGGGGAAGACCGATAACCCAAAGCAGTATACCTCTCATGATATTGTCTCCTTAGACTTAATAGCCGGCCGGGCAGCGGGCAAGATAAGTACGACCGTTGCGACCCTGATAACGGCACTGCCCGCGCTCGGAAGCGTGACCGATAAGACCTCCGGCAACCGCACCAATGGCACCGCCTACGACTGCGCCGCCGACGTCGCCCGATACGAGGCCACCAATGGCCGCACCACCAAGCCCGCCATAAGCTGCGCCGCGTTCAGTGGCGGTGCAGGCCGAAATTGCTATGAGTGGTAAAATGAAGAGGAACTTTTTCATGTCGATATCCTTTTTTGTGTGCCGGTAAAACGCCTGTGTTGAAAGTTGGTTCCATTGATTTTTGGAATTTATTGTAGCGTGGACTTTCCAGTTCCAAGATTTGCAGCAGCCATGAATTTTGGGTTGGAAAGAATGAACCCGGCATTTAACTCGCCGGACTTTGAAATATCCCATACAATAGTGGCATTGCTATAAAGTGCTGATGCATCTGTCTTAATGCAGGCAGCTAAGATCATTTGTCGGGCGGCATGTTCGGTAAGCAGATGCGCACTATCAACATGGCAGTCATGCAACGTTTGATACGAAACCGTTGGCGCTGGAATTTCCTTGCACGATGACAGGTCATCTGAGCAAGATATCAAAAGCATAAACGCGGCAATTTGTTCCATCTGGTTTCCCCTCATGGAGACCAACGTGACGCAGCTCAAACTGTTCCGGTTTCGATGATTTGCTCTCAAAATAAGCATGATTACAGGAACTAAAATTGATAATATGAGTTCATTCTATGTAATGCAAAAGGGAGATAGTGATGTCTGAAATGCAGCGCATTCGAAAAGCTGTTCTGCCGGTGGCCGGTCTTGGAACACGCTTTCTGCCAGCCACTAAAGCAGTGCCCAAAGAGATGCTCAACATAGTTGATCGCCCGATGATTCAATATATTGTTGATGAGGCGGTCGAGGCTGGAATAGAGCACATTGTGTTTGTCACCGGTCGTAATAAGCACGTCATTGAAGACTATTTTGATTATAATTATGAGCTGAATGACACGTTGCTGAGGCGCGGTAAAAACACCAGCATTGAGATTCTGGTTGCCTCCCAGCCTCGCGCCGGCGCGATGAGCTTTACCCGTCAGCAAGAACCACTTGGCCTTGGCCATGCGGTTTGGTGCGCTAGAGATATCATAGGCAACGAGCCGTTCGCGCTGTTGCTTCCCGATATGATTATGCTCGGCGAACATTCCTGCACTAAGAGCATGATTGAGCTTTACGAAAAAGTCGGCGGCAATATTATCGCCCTGCAATCGTGCGATCCGCAAGATGTTTCCAAATATGGTATCGTCGCTGTTGGAAAAGAGCGCTTCGGCGGTTTTGAAATCACTGACATGGTGGAAAAGCCAAAGGCAGCTGAGGCACCATCAAACCTTTACATCAATGGGCGTTATATCCTGGCGCCCGATATATTTGGGCTGCTGGAGACCCAAACGCCCGGTGCGGGCGGGGAAATCCAATTGACAGATGCGATGCGCAAACTTGCGATGACCCAAACTTTCCACGGATTTGAATATACCGGACGGACGTTTGATTGCGGCTCCAGGGAAGGGTTTCTTGAGGCTAATGTCGCCGTTGCCTTATCACGGGACGACACGCGCGATAGTGCTTTTGCGATGCTGCAAGATCAGGTGGCTTACCACCAAGCTAATGCTCCGGTCCGGCTTGTTGGCGTTTCGGGGCATGGCGAATTCAAGCATTAGAATTGTGATTTATTAAGATTCCGCCGGCCTCTAATTACTGCGGCGGTAATTCGTTGTTTCGGCTAAGAGCGTGTAATATCAAACTCACTGCTTCCTGCAACACGTTTGACGGTGATAGTCTCCATCTTACCATCGATGCGAACTTTCGCCGAATAACCATCCCAATGTGAAGCAATGCGCGGGTTTATGGTAAGCTTGCCGTCCTTCAATTCAATGCCCAGTATAGCCTCAATTGCTGTGCGATAGAGCCAGCCTGACGAGCCGGTGTACCATGTCCAGCCGCCGCGTCCTGTTCGATTGTCTTCACCGTAAACATCAGCGGCTACGACATAAGGTTCGACGCGGTAGGTTTCTGCGGCATCTTTGCTGTGTGCATGGTTGACCGGATTGAGCATCTCAAATGCCTGCCAGGCCTCGTCAACGCGGCCCATTTTCGCCAGCGCATAGGCCACCCATGTGGCGGCGTGGGTATATTGGCCGCCATTTTCGCGCACGCCCGGCGGATAGCCTTTGATGTAACCGGGTTCCTTGGCGGTATGTTCAAATGGCGGCGTGAACAGGCGGATGATATTAGCCTCTTTGTCCATCAGCTTTGCCACGACATTATCCATCGCCAGTCCGGCACGGATGGGATCGCCTTTGCCGGAGAGCACACTCCACGACTGAGCGATAGAGTCAATTTTGCATTCGTCTGAAGTGGCCGAACCAAGCGGCGTACCATCATCAAACGAGCCACGACGATACCATGCACCGTCCCAACCTTGCTTCTCGACGGCGAGTTTGAGCTTTTTAGAGTGGGCACGCCAAGCGGCACCGCGCTTGTCATCGCCGCGTGTCGTTGCAATTGCATCGAATCGCTGAAGCGTGTCCAAAAGCAACCATGCTAACCAGACGCTTTCGCCCTTGCCGCCTTCGCCGACGCGGTTCATGCCATCGTTCCAATCGCCGCCCAAGATGAGGGGAAGATTATTGGGACCGGTGCGTTTGACCGCGAGATCCAGCCCGCGTGCGCAGTGTTCGTAGAGTGAGGCGCTTTCACCGGAATTTTCCGGCTGGAAGAACGCATCATGCTCACAGGCTTGCAATTTTTGCCCGGTGATGAAGGGAATTTGCTCATCTAAAATCGCGCTGTTACCGGTGGCGTTTGTGTAGTGCGAGGTGAGATAACCAAGCCAGACAATATCATCGGAAATCGTTGTGCGAACGCCTGCACCAGTTGAGGGCAGCCACCAATGCTGGACGTCACCTTCACTGAACTGCCGCCCTGCCGCACTCAAAATTTGGGTGCGGGCGATGTCCGGATTATGCATCAAAAGCGCCGCCGTATCTTGCAACTGATCGCGGAATCCGAATGCGCCGGAGGCTTGGTAAAAAGCGCTGCGGGCTTCAATGCGGCATGCCATGCTTTGGTACGGCAACCACGTATTGACCATCAAGTTGAAAGCCTCGTCGGGCGTTTCCACTTGCAATGTGGAAAGGAAATCCTCCCACTTTTCGATGCCGTGCCGTTCCCATTCGGCAAAGTTTTTAGTGCGCAGCCGCGCGACCAGATCTGCCACATCGGAAGCCTTGTCGGTATCACCCAGCATGAAAGTTATGCTGCGTGTCTCTCCGGCAGGCATAACGAGATCGCACGCCAGCACGGCGCAGGGGTCGCCCGATGTATCAGTCGAGCGGCTCAAAGTTGCATTGCCGGTAATGCTTTCCGGATACTTGATGTCATGGCTTTTTCCAAAGAAATCTCCACGGGACGCTGTGAAACTCTGTACCTGAAAATCAGCGGCCAAGAAAGCGGTGCGTCCTGCAAACTCCATGCTAAACGGGTTCGACGCCGTGAGAAGTTGCGTTTCACTGTCATATTTGACGTCGATATAGGGAGCGTTTCGGGCACGGTCATTGCCAAGAACCAACTCCACATAGGAATAGACGCGCAGTCGCCGTTCCTGAGTGCCGCTGTTGGTAATTTTAATTTGTGTCAGCTTCGCCGGTTCGCCGCCCGCCATAATGTGGGTCATTTTGGAGGTAAGGCCGTTAGCCTCCATAGTTATGGTCGTTTTACCCGGTGCGTGGCGTGTCTCGTACGCGGCATTTGCGTCGTACGAAAGCGCTGGCTGGGGTGCAAATATTTCGCCGCTCAGAAGGTCGCGAATATAGAAGGCCTCGCCGGGCCGGTTGGTGACGGGGTCATTGCTCCACGGCGTTAACTGATAGTCACGGGAGTTTTTGCTCCATGTGAAGGCGGCGCCTTCTGCCGAGATATGGAAGCCGAAACCGGGATTGGTGATGACGTTAATCCACGGTTGAGGTGTGGCGTTGCCGCAGGCCAGACGGATCACATAGTCGCGGTTTTCCGGGTCAAATCCGCCATAACCGTTCCAGAAGTGCAGGCCCTCACCGGATGGTGTTTTAGGCACGAGCGCCAGCGAAGTTTTCGCTTGATAAAGTCGTTTTGCATTTGAAAATGACGCGGTTGTTTGCGGGTGCTCCTTCGATTTGACGCGCAGTAACTGCTCGGACAGCGTCCCGTTGCGGGCGTGAAACAGGATACGCGCAGCGGCGAGCAGCGCTTGATATGTCTCCAAATCCATCAGGTCACGGCGAACAGTAAAGATATGTTGACCCGGTCCTGAAGCCAATCCGCGCTTGCTCGCAGATTCGCGATAAGTGTCAATTTCGCCTTGTAAATTCTGCGCATAGGAGGCGGCGCGTTCGTTGATAACCACGAGGTCTGATACGATGCCGCGCGAACGTAAATATTCCTGACTGCGGAACGTCTGGCGCAAAATTGGCAGGTCGCCTTCGTCATCAATGCGCAGTGCAAAGATCGGATTATCACCCGAAATGCCCAGCGGCCACAGCGCTGATTGCTTGCGAATGCCGCCCGCAACGACATCATCTGCGGCGGAAAGCAGTGTGTCTGGATAAATGAGATGCATTGCGAGCCGCTGAAATAGCGCTGCCTCATTGGAGGTGATATCAGTATGACGCTGCTGCACCTGTGAGCGCGACCATGCCAAATGCAGCTCTTGTGCAAAGCATTCGCCATGGCGGAAGTTTGCAACGGCGGCATCAATTGTTTCGCGGTTTGGCGCGGCAATGGTCCAGAATGTGATTTTTACATCTTTGCCTGCCGGAACCCGCACGATGCGGCGCAGTGAAAGACACGGGTCCAGTGTATAGCCTTGGCTACCGGTGAGCCTTGCACCGCGATCAAACGCGGCGGCACCGGTGATATCGCGACCGCGCCCTATGAACAGACGCCTGTCTGTTTCAGCCTGCGTATTATGTCCTGTTGGTGCCGCATCCGCAATCATGTGCGCTACGCACATATCCGGATCAGATTTTGTGCGACGGTTGCGTGTGACATAGATTACGTTGCCGTCCGCGCCGATCTCCGTTTTGACAAACATTTTGGAAAATGCCGGATGCGCGGCGTCGGCCTGCGCTGAGGCCAGCACCGGCTCGGTGTATGACGTCACTTCGATCAGCCGGTCAAAATTGCCAGTGTTGGTCAAGATAATACGGCGGCCTTCGCCGTCATATTCTGATGTAACGAGGCATTCGAGGCGCGAAGTTATCATGCCCGCCACTTTGTGAAATTCGGCCTTGTCGTCAGAAAAAATCGTATTGCAGACCTCGTCAGGAAGTGGCCGTGGCGCTGGCGTTGCGGACCAGGTTTGGCCGCTGCTCATATCGCGCAGGAAGATGAATGTGCCGGACAAATCAAACGTAGGATCCGCTTGCCAGCGCGTTACGGAAAGACCGTTCCAACGCGAATAGCCGGCCCCTGTGGCTGTAATCATCGTGGAGTAATGACCGTTTGACAGCAGTATCGTCTGGCGCTCGCTTGCCGCTGGATTGTCAATGATGCGAATTTCTGAGCGCTGCAGTTGTGACAGTGCTTCCGACGGCGCACCGCTGGTATCAGCACTTTTCACCGGAACAAGCTCATGCGGCGGCTTTTCTTGCAGCAATAGTTCTGCCGCCTCAATCACAGGATCAGCATGAAAACGATCGCGCAACAAGCCGTCAAAGACCGCATTTGCAATTGCCGTAATTGTCATGCCCTGATGATGGGCCATGTAGTTTTGTACGACGGCGGCGGGTTGATCTTTTTGGAGCCGCGATGGTGTGAAGTCTACGGCATCGTAAAAACCATAAAGTCCTTCAGCGCCAACATCACGCAAACGCGCATAATTCTGTACGGCTTCGGCGGGGAAAAACTGCCCGGCAAGCGCTGTTGCGTAAGGCGCAATCACAAGGTCTTGCACCAGATCATGCTTGAGACCAAGCGAGGGAACACCGAAATTGCGATATTGATAATTCATCTCGCGGTCGCGCGCATTGAAGGCGGATTCGGATATGCCCCACGGCACATTGCGCCCTTTGGCATAAGCAATTTGGCGGCGCACGGCGAGGCGGTTTGACTGGTTGAGAAGTCCGCCTTGCCGCTCATGCATAACAAGCGGTGGCATTAAATATTCAAACATCGAGCCGGACCACGACGCCAGCGCCGCCTGCCAGTTTACCGCCACGATAGGGCGGCCTAAATGGAACCAATGCTCGTTTGGCACGTCGCCTTTGGCGATGGCAAAAAGGCTTGTCAGCCGTGCTTCTGAAGCCAAAAGATCATAGCAAGACTCATCCAATTGCTGCTCATCAACACGGTAGCCTATGGAAAGCAGCAAGCGCGTTGGATTAAGTAAAAAAGAAAATTCCATCTCAAATGCCAACTTGCGGGCCCGCTCGGCAACGGCCAAAAGCTGGCCGCGCAATATAGTCAGTCGGGCGCGATCAAACGAGGCATCGTTAAAGTGCGCCTCGCAGGTGGCATGCAAAGCTTGCGCCCATTGCAGCAGATTCTGTGATTGGTCTGACTTCACTTCATCATTTAAATCTGACGAAAGCGCAACGACTTCACCTGCAATCAAAGATAGATTGATTGAGCGAAGCGGAGCCAGTTCCGGTTCAGAAATATGCGTTTCATAGGTCTTTTCAAATCCAGCTAAACGCTCAAAAAGGCGGCTGCGTAGCGGCCGGATGGAACGACGGTCGTCTGCGACCAAAACCAGACTTTGCTTGACGATTGCCGCCACGTCGCCGATGCCGCGCGTATCTCCCATCAGAAATACAGCCGGCGCTTCGCTCCATGATTTCAGTGCTGAGCTTACCGCGACCAAATGCCCCGCCATGTTGCCGCTGTCGACCGTCGAGACATAGAGCGGTTGCATAAGGTTGAGGTTGCGGGTGTCATACCAATTGTATAGGTGACCGCGAAAGCGCTGCATTTTTTCAACGGTGGTCAGTGTCCGCTCGAGCCGTTCGATTGTCTCAACAAGCGATATCCAGCCAAAATCCCGCGCGGCAACAGTTGAGAGTAGATATATGCCTATGTTAGTCGGTGAGGTACGCTCGGCGATGGCCGGCAGTGGTTCCTCTTGGAAGTTGTCCGGCGGCAGAAAATTGCTCTCCACAGATACAAAGCGCTCAAAATAGCGCCATGTTTTACGGGCCACAATACGAAGCGCGGCCTCGTCACTTTTGCTTAATACCAGTGCATCCTCAGTCTTTGCGCTCTGGCTGACAAACCATGCCAGTGCGGGCGCCATTATCCATAGGAACGCAAATACACCGGCAATAACCCATGCGCCATGGCCAAACGCCTGAACGAGTATGATAGCGAGAACACCTATGGCTGGTGATTGCCACATGGTGCGATAGTAAGACAGAATGCCCGCGCTGCCGGACGCATGCGCCTGCTGCGCCGTCCTCCATTCGAGCATGAGGCGTCGCGAGAAAAACAGGCGGTATAATGTGCGGACAATGGCATCAGCCATCACACTGGCAAGATGCGCCATAAACACAACGCGAAGCGCAACTTGCGCACTGGCGTTGGCAATTTCAGTGCCAAGGGTGCGGATGTAGCCGCCGGGAAGTGCCGACGCGCTGGCTGGAATCAATCCGTTGAACAGTGAAAGTGTGGGGGCGACAAAAATGCTGATGATAAGAATGGTTTGCCATGCAGCCGCAGCGCCCACGGGCAACATGATCCATGCTGTAATTGAGCCTAAGACCCACACAATTGGCGTGAGCGAGCGGCGCAAATTATCCAGCATTTTGAACCTCGCAATGGCCGGAAGCCCATTGGCAAAATTAAAAATATAGAACAACAACTGCCAATCACCCCGCGCCCAGCGATGCTGCCGTGAGACATCTACATCGTAGCGGACGGGATAATCTTCAACAAACTCAACGTCTGTCACCAGCGCGGAGCGGGCAAACGAGCCTTCCAGCAGATCGTGGCTAAGCACAGAGTTTTCCGGAATGCGGCCCGCCATCGCGGCTTCAAAAGCATCGATATTATAAAGGCCTTTACCGGTGAATGTGCCTTCGCCGAGGAAGTCCTGATAAAGGTCGGAGACTGTAAACGAGTAAGGGTCCAGACCGCGATTAAGCGAGAATGTTCGTTGGAAAACCGACGCCTGCGAACCCGTGGTCAGCGAGGGTGTGACGCGCGGCTGCAAAATTGCATAACCTTTGCGGATGGTTTGCAAGGTCTCATCAATCACGGCGATATTTAGCGGATGAGACAATTTTCCTACCAACTCACGCACGCTGTCACGGGGCAGGCGGGTGTCGGAATCCAGCGTTAAAACAAACTGAATGTCTGTGGGTAGGTCGACATCCGGCTGTATAAATGTCGTGTTATGATCGCCGCGCAGTAGCAAGTTCAGCTCATGCAACTTACCGCGCTTGCGCTCCCAGCCCATCCAAACGCCCTCCGCCCCGTTCCAAAGGCGCTGGCGGTGCAACAGGAAAAAGCGGCGTCCGCCGGTGTGCTGATACTTCGCCGCAAGCCGTGCTATTTCGCTTGTTGCATAGGTGAGTAGTTCATCGTCAATCGCAGATTTTTCCGTGGCACTGTCCAGCCAATCTGTCACCAAGGCGAAGTATAATTCCTTGTCTGTATTGGCCAGATAATGGACTTCCAAATTGCGCGTAAGTTCATCAATTGTATCGCGGTTGGAGATGAGCGAGGGGATAACAACGAACGTGCGTGAAGCGTGCGGGATACCGTCTATAAACGCGTATCCTGGCAGATGTGCAGGTCTTAACAGTGCGGATGAAACGTAGTTGAAAAATCCGCTTGCTGCCTCACATGCGGGCAGGGCGAACAGCACCACCAGCACCATCGCAGGCATTATGGGAGCATGATTGGCTTGGAAAAACCAAATCCCCAAACCAATTGTCGCCAGCGTTAAAAGCACCAGCGGCGCGACAATGCCAAGCCAGCGAGTACCAAGAAAAGCGCGGCCGAGGCGCTCATTTAGCGGCATTTGATAGTGTGTGGCATCGTAGAAATCGCTCAAGCCATTGGCGATCAAAAAGTGTCCGATATTATGTGGTTCGCCCGGGTCGTTGCTTAAGCTAAGTGCGACGTTGGTGACATCCACTTCACTTAATGTCGAGTGTCGTGCCACGCGCTCAATCACATCGCGGTAGCTGTTGCGGGTACGGGCATCCAGTAAGCCATAATCGCTGCCTGTGCGCAGTTGCCGGTCCACACGGGAGATGGATTCAAACCACTCAGTCCAGCTGATATCGTCAATTTGGCGCAGGCTACGGATGATGTTGCCAACGGTGAGATTGCCCATTGAAAGGCGTGCGTGCTCTGCAATGATACATTCCTCGGCGTCTGTTCCACGCGCCTCCAGATGATCTTCCAGCCAGCTCAAAACGCGGGCCGCGCTGTGGCTGCCGTCGCGCAGGCGATACAGCAATTGCGCGGAAAAGCCATCGTCCAGAGTCGATGCAGTCTGGTTCTCCAAACGCTTTTCGATCTCTTTGTCATCAAGCTGTTGAATGATCTGATCGGCAAATTCATTTGCAGCAGCGCGCATTTTGCGCGAATTTTCCACCCGGTCCGAAATACGGCGCAGGTTTTCTAACAGCGCCATGCGCAAAATTGCCGGTAGCGCCCAAATTTCGCCGATATCAAGCACTTGGCTTTTCTGAAATCCTTCGACCAGCGACGTGAACGCCGTGACGTCGAAGTTACTGTTGGTATGGGCAACGAAAACCCAAGCCAACGCCAGCGAGCGAGGCACGTTCTGTCCGTCACCCAGAAAAATGGTTGGCAGTTGATTATAAAATTTGACCGGCAAATCGCGAACCACTTGCCGGGCGTGGCCCTCGACCATGTGGTGATTATCCAGCAACCATTCGGCGGCGGGCGTTATTAACTCACGGCTTTCAGCGGCTTTGGCCGTGGAGCGATAGTTAGATAAAAGGCGTTTGGCATTGTCATGCGCACGCGCCGGAAAATCAAATCCGTCCCACGAAGATAGTTGGATTTGCGCGTCGTTGCCAATCGTCCGGCCAAGAATAAAAAGCTCCTGCGCCGCCAACAAATCTTCGCGAATGGGAAGACCCGCAATTTTGCCGCCAGCCGATGACGCGCCCGGACGGAACTGATGTTCAAGCGTTGAGATCGGCCGATCAAGCATTCAGGCACCCTTTTTGACATATTGAATCCAAACGCACGGAGGCAACAATCGTTCCGTCAGCTGTCCCGAAGTTTGTGGAACTCATTCGCGTCGGCCGCGTTTAAACAGGTAGGTCCCGTGGCTCCAAGGTTGCGTGACGCCATTTCAATAAACGACAAGGAGTTCCAACTCATGCCGATCAAAAACCTTACCGCGATGTTCGTTCACACATTAAAGGACATCCATTTTGTCGAAAATAAAATCTTGAAAGCGTTACCCGGTATCATTCAGGAAACACAAAACCCGGACCTTGCAGACGCGCTCACCACGCATTTGGCTGAAACCGTCGGTCAAATTGAACGCATTAAGCATGTGTTTGCAATGCTTAAGGAAAACCCGACGACGCATGAATGTCCTGCGATAAATGGCATTTTAGAGGAAGGCAGCAGCCTGATGGCCGAGGCTGGAGATCCGACGGTCAAAGACATTGCCATCGTTGCCTCAAGCCAAGCCATCGAACACTATGAGATGGTGCGTTATCGCAGCTTGGTGATGTGGGCAGGCGCTTTGGGCCATGAGGAGATTGCCAAATTAATGCAGCTTAGCCTCGATGAAGAAACGGTGGCGGATGCCAAATTGGTAGCGTTTGGCGCCCATATTCAACAGGAACAAATTAGCGCGGCTGCTTAAACACGCCGGAAGTATCGTCGTGATGGCGTTTTTACATGAAATGTTCTATCAAATTTACAAGAATACCCGCTGATAATCGCGGGTATTTTTTGTCACTGCAACGGCATCTGAAATGTGAACTTGGTTTCGCTCGCCGATGAACTTACAGCCAGCGTGCCATTATGCGCCTTGGCTATTTCTGATGCGATAAACAGACCGAGGCCCAGGCCTTGCAAAGACGTACGAACATCGCCCCGGAAAAACGGCTGAAATATGCGCGCCATTACGTCAGCGGAAATCGCTTCGCCGCAATTGGCGACGCTGATTTCAAGAATATTGTTTGTGGTGAATGCCGTCACGATGATTGGCGTATCGGGCGCACCGTGGGTGATGGCATTGCCGAGCAAATTTGAAATCATTTGGCCAATACGACCTCCATCACAATTGACCGGATCTAAATTTGCAATGTGGATTTCTATGAGGCAGTCAGGAGAGCCGGACTGCAACTCGCTGATAACGTGCAGCAATGTTGGCTCGAGCGCCTCATTTTCAGTTATGGAAAGGCCAAGGCCGCCGCCGAGGCGGCCACGGGCAAAGTCAACTACATTGTCGATGAGCGATGCCATGCGGACAACGCTTTTTTGCATTGAAACTAAAATGGACAGCACTTTTTCATCGGTTGCTGACTTTGTCAGCAGCCTTGTTCCCGCTGAAATTGACGCCAACGGGTTACGCAAATCATGGCCGAGTACGGCAACAAACTGTTCGCGCAATTCTGAATTTTGATTTGCGTCAGCAAGATTGACGGCGCTTGATGCAAGGTTTGCCTCACTGAATGCCAAGTTGGCTTCGCTGGTGGCAAGGCTGGCTGCGCTCGTGATCCTAAGCGCCGCGCCGCTGGCAATGCTGGTGGCAAGATTTGCTTCACTGGTGGCGAGATCGGCCTCGCTGGTGGCAAGACTGGCAGCGCTTCTGACCCTGTGCGCCGCGCCGCTTGCAATGCTGGTGGCAAGGTTGGCTTCGCTTGAGGCAAGGCTTGCCGCACTCATGACGCGGTCGGCAGCACCTGCAGCACGGCTGGACGCCAGATTTGCTTGACTTGTGGCCAAATGAGCCTCGCTGGAGGCAAGGTTCGCGGCACTTATGGCTAAATGCCTGGCGCTGTTAGCGATGTTTTCCTGCGCATCCAAATGGAACGCAATGAGTTCTGCAAAGAGCGTGAACATGCTGATAATTTCAGGCGTATTCACTTTGGCCGGATTGCGATCAAAAGCGCACAACGTGCCAAAAAAACTGCCGTTTGCCAAAATAATAGGGATGGATACATAGCTGCGAAAACCGAACAGCGCAGGCAACGGCGACTTGTTGTAGACTGCATCGATCTGCGTATCGTCGATGACGACGCCTTCACCAGTGTTGCGAACATCTTGGCAAAATGTGGCGCTCATATTCAGTTCATCGTTAACTTTAATACCAAAGCCTGCCTCATCTCGCACTTTGCAAGCAATCCAGCGCTCACCGGTAATTTCAGCTACGGCTGCAAACCCCATATTGGTTATCCGGCAGATAACCTCGAGAATCGCATTCACAGAGCCAATTTGTGCAATATCTGCAACGTGGCCCGTTAGATTTTCTGGCATTTCATAAACTCCGCCGCTAATCGAGCCTGATCTGGAAAATGTTATCACAAAATAGATTTCCTAGACTGAACCTCAGATTAATTGAAAAACAAAAAGTGTCTATGTCAAAAGACACTTAGGATCCGGACCCGGTAATTTTGACGAAATGGCAGGCAAATGACGAAAATATGCAAAGAAAATCGTGCAGAACGGGCTTTAGCCCGTTCAAGCGGTATTACGCCGCAGAGTGAAGTCAGTCGCCTGTTGATACCAAAATCGGGTGCTTGCCGGCGATTGCTTTGTTGCAAAGGCTTGCTACTCGAAGAGGCCGCAGGCAACATGCCCGCATTTCCTGCGCCTTTGCCTCTGGCACTCACCAATGGCACTCACCAAAAATCACCCCGACCATTTCGCTAAAATTAACAGGTCCGGACCCTAAGCATTTTAAATAATTGCTGCTTTGTAAAATCATCATTTGTTGCCCGCTAATTACGCTTATTTTGCCTAATTCACACACTATTTCTAATCGATGACTCAGATAGTATCGCTACCGTGGGATCCGCCAAACCTTCATCTTCTGTTGAATGATAGCGCGCAAGCGCATCGCGCGAGACAGCAATGACAATGAGAATTGGAGTTGAGAGAATAGCGCCGACCGGACCCCATAACCAAAGCCAAAACACGAATGATGCGAACACAAAGAATGCTGGAATATCAAGGCCGCGACCGACAGCAACGGGTGTCACCGCGTTAGCCTCGACAAGATGCATGCCATAGTAAATCGCTGCGGGTATAAGGGCCCCGAGCCCTGTTGTACTGGTCAAAAGTCCGGCGCCGAATAAAAACACCGAGACCATAAGCGGACCTATAAAAACCAGATAATTTAACACAAAGCCGAGAGTTGCCCAAAAGAGCGGATATGAAAGTCCCGCGCGCCACGCGATCATGCCACATATGCCACCCATGGCTAGATTAATCAGCGTGACAACGCCAAAATATGTGGCCAGTCGCCGTTCAATATCGTCAAAGCAAGCCGCCGCTGAAAGGCGCACATGGTGGCCAAGACAAAGACGCAGCAGCCGTGCTTTGAGTTGCCGACGTGTGGCCAGCCACGAAAACACAGTGAAAACAAAGATTAAAAATCCACTCAGCACTTCGGACGAGGACAGTGCGATGTTCATAATGGGAATAGCAGTGGCGCTGCCTGTGGCCGCAGGCGCACGTCCATTTGGAAGCGTTCCTTCAAAGCGGTTTATCACATCCAAAACGATTTGGAACTTGGCCCGCAGGGCCGCTATGATTGATGGCAGTTGGTCGCTCATCAGGGCCACTGGTGTGACCACGAGGGCTGCGATGGATAATACCGCCAGCGAAGCGATGCCGCCGATAAGCGCTGCTGCCAGAGCACGGGATAAGCCGCGCCCGGTGAGCCAATCTACGGTCGGACCGAGGACCAGCCCGAAGATGATGGCCGTTACAATCGGAATTGCAATGACTTGCGACACCCATAGTGCAGCGATAACACACAACGTAAAGATGCCGATCAAGCAGTAGCGAACCACCTTATCATGGTCGCCAGGCGTAATCTCGCTTATCGCCACATCTTGCTCATCAAGCTGGTTTAATACACGCTGCAATGTTGCCGTCATTTTGCTAAACTCCTCGATAATCAAAAGTGTTCACCGCCCGCACCACCCTCTTTCACCCAATTTTCAATACTGTCGTGCAGTGCCAAAGTCGGGTCTAATTTTGCCTCAGAGGGGACCGAACTTTCGATAATTCTGACAACACTTATTTAACTTTGCTGTCTTTCGGATTGGCGTTGATTAAGCGTCAATCGGTTATTGATCAGGTATGTTTTTTTTGGGGGTCAACATGGGCCTCCACAAACCAAAGCTGTTGGTCGATCCCGCGCGATATTTGCGTAAACAGGTCGGCTGTGTCGGCATCGCCATAGTCGTCCGCCAGCTTAATGGCTTCGCGGGCGGACTGTCCAAACGCTGCGAGTGCCGCTGCAACAGCAAAAATATGTTGTGTTTCATCGGCTATTCCAAGCGGGTAGGGGATGAGGAAAGAACGTTCCGCCGCCATTTGAACCGTGCCATAAGCAGTACCGCCAAGGCCGCCTGCGCGTTCAGCAATCTGGTCTGAATACTCTTCGACTTCGGTCGACACCTTATCAAACAACTCATGAATTGAAATAAAGCTAGGGCCGCGCACATTCCAATGGGCTTGTTTCATTTGTCCATGCAAATCAATTGCTGCAGCCAGATGCTTGTTTAAAAGCTCAACTGATTGGCCACGAATAATTTCAGGCAGCGTGTTGCGGGTAGGGTGCATTGGCGGGGTCTCCGGATCTTGTGAGCATTTCAATTTCGAGGCCAGGACTAGAAAGGCACGGAAACGGGCGCTCGTTGGCAATATCTCAAATATTAACGCAACAGAGCCACAATGGTTCCAGAAAATTTTAGAGCTTGAAGTTTTCAAAAGGAAACGCAACTCACCTCCAAATTGAGAGAATTCCGATATTTTTGCATTCACTTGAGTACGACACTTTCTGATGAAGCAGGTAAATCTGAGACGGGCAGATTTTCATCATGCAGTGTTTATTTCTGCATATTTTCAACTGTGTACTTAGCCCGTGATGCCAGTTCCAGCGCCACATGGCGGGCTGCTGCGTGATTGGCATATGTGGCTGCTGTCAGAAACTGGTCTCCCGCTTCTAATCGTGATGTCAATACACCAATACAGCAATCGCCAGCGCCATAGGTGGAGACTACTTTCACCTTACACGGCGCAAGGATTGTGGTCGTGTTGTCCTTGGTCCGCACCACCAAACCATTGCCTCCAAAGGTGACAATTATGGAGAGGTTTTCCCGCTTATAGTAAGCAAGCGCTGTGGCTGCGCTGGCGGCGTCTGTGACGGCATCGCCCGAAAGCATTTGTGCCTCAACGCGATTGACCACAAGCACGTCAATCAGATCGATAAACTCATCGGACATCCCGCGTGCAGGCGCCGCATTATGAAAGACCATTGCGCCAGACTTTTTGGCCCGCCGTTCGACACTTATGTTTACGGCTTCCGGAATCTCATTTTGTAAGATCAGAATTTTTGCATTACCCAATTCCAAAAATTTTTGAGCGCAAACTGCCTCATCAAGCGCGAGGTTGACGCCGGACACAATCACCGCGCCATAATCGCCATTCCTGTCCAAAATCGCAACGCTCATGCCGGATCCTGAAATTGGGCCGGTAGAAATACAGCGTATATCGACGTTCTCTGTTTTAAGATTGGCAAGCAGTTTCTTGCCAAAATCATCGTCTCCAACCTGCCCGATCATGGCCGTTTTCGATCCCAGCCGCCTCGCCATCACAGCTTGATTGCCGCCCTTGCCGCCGCACACCATACTCCATTTTGAACCCGGAACCGTCTCGTCGAGCTGTGGCAAATGAGGCGCACCGACCATTACGTCGAGATGCAGGCTTCCGCAAACGATGACATCAAATTCCGGCTTGATCATAGGCTAATTCCCGCGTTTGGTTTCAACAGCCTCCATGGTTTTGGAAAGATTTAAGGTGGCATTATCATAGCCTTTTTGCGCAAGGGTAATGAAAAGCGCATCCATGATATTGAGTTGCGCAATACGCCCGGCTGCATTCTCGCTGGTGAGAAACGAGCCTTGCGCAGTCGAGCATAAGACCACATCACTAAGCTCAGTCAGCGGCGAGGACTCGTAATTGCTCACAGCAATAATGATGGCATTATTCTTGCGTGCGATGCGCACAGCATCCAGTACCGCTGACGTATGACCGGAGTGCGAGAACGCGATCACAACGTCACCCGCGCCAAGTAAAGCTGCCGACATCGCCATCATATGCATGTCATCGAACACTGAAGTGCGAACGCCGATGCGCAGGAATTTATGGGCGACATCGCGCGCAATTTGCGCTGAACCGCCAAGGCCATAAAAATCCAACTGCTTTGCGCCATGAACATAATCGACTGCGCGGGCGAAGGCTTTCATGTCCAAAATTGCCAGGGTTTCTTCAAGCGCTTGGATCGACGTGCGGAATACTTTTTTTACAATTGAAGCCATGCTATCGTCCGGCGTCACTTCCTCGTGCAGATCGACAGTCGGCTGCGACTTGTAGGCTTGAAGCGCTGTGCGCAGTTCGCGATAGCCGGGGAAACCTAAGCGTTTAGCGGTCTTTACCACCATAGCCTCAGACACGCCCGCCTCCTGCGCGACCTTCTTGAGCGGCATACTTTCCTCGACAGCACTGGCCAAAACAATTTCGGTAATCCGCGCTTCAGACGGCGTCATTTCGCGCATTACCATGCGTATGCGCGGGCCAATCGTTCTCGGGTCAATTTTCACGTTCATACTTTGCCTCGTGTTAAGCAGTCAACTTCCATAGCAGCGGTCGCAGCAATATTAGTGGCGGGCAATTGGTAATGGACTGGCACAATTTCCATGGTCTCTACGATCCGAAGAGAGCGGCCTTCACAATTGCTTGATTGATCACAGCATCCATCTTTGGATGGCCGAGGCCGGAATTTCATTGCCTCTCAACCGGTTAACCACCTTACGAATGGCTTCAACGGTCGAGATGTTTGTAGTGCATTCGGCCACAGGATCGAGGCCGGTGATATCGGGGAATGTGTCGAAATAAATCGCGCCGTTGTAACCGATCTTATCCAACATATGCAGCAGCTCGATGGTTTGTATTGGATGCACCGAACCCACCATCAACCCGTCATCGCGCTTGCCGTATCCGTCGTTAAGATGGACGCCCAAAATGCGTGAATGGCGATTAATAAGCGTGGCAGCATAGGCAGGCATTTCGTCCGCGTAGAGCACATGGGCGAAATCCAATGTGACGCCGGTGTTGGGCCTGTTTCATCTTTCAAGGCCAAAAGCGTTGTGGCCACATCCGGCATCAGGCTGAACGAGCGTGGCTCATTCGGCTTATATTCGATATTGATATCGACACGATTATTATGGTCTGCCACCTCTTGTACAGCAGCAATTGTATTGTCCCATAATCGGGCATAATCGGCCTGAAAGGAGTAATCAAAACCGCCTTGCCCCATCCATAAAGTCATGAGTGAACCACCGGCTTTTGCCAGAGCATCAATGCCCTTTTTGGAGAGGTCAATGGCGGCCTGTCGCACGGACTTATCGGGGTTGGTGAACGCTCCCAATTTGAACGCAGGCAGGCTGAAATAGCGCATCGCATAGCCGTTCAAGTGGATACCAAGACTGGTAAGTTTTCCGCCAATTTCAGCTTTAGTATGTCCGCTTAAATGGTCAGGAAAATCGTGGTCAACGGCATTTAGTTTAGTTACCGTTGATGCACGTTCCAACACATCCACAGTCGTTACGTTGCCATTTTTGCCCGGCCAGTATTGGGCTTCGTTCACTTTGAATGAATTGAGACGAGTGGCGAAAAGAGTGTCAGACATAGGCATGGCACCCGCTATTTTGTTTTAAGTTTGTCTCAACTTTATAAAAATTAATTTATTTGTAAAATATAATAGTCACGATCAAATTTTTTATAAAGGATAGCCTTACTTTGCTTCGCCATATTGACCCGTTGTTAAGTCCAGAGCTGTTGTTTGTGTTGAAATCAATAGGGCATGGCGATGACCTTCTTATTTGCGATAGCAATCAACCGGCAGCCTCGATAGCCAAGCATACCGTGCACGGGCGCGTGATACCAATTTTTGATGCCGATTTGCCGACGCTATCCATGGCGTTGCAGCACCATTTTCCGCTGGATAGTTTCGTTGATGAGCCAACTTTCCGTATGGAGGTGGTAGGTGCTCCTGAGCAAATTGTTGAGGCGCATTATGCCGTGCAGGTAGCCGCCGATGGGCGGACGGCAAGCCGGTGAAGATTAAATCAGTGTAACGGTTTGCCTTTTATGAGGCAGCACGAAAATGCTTTGCTGTCGTGCAAACGACAGACGCCGGACCGTATGGATACTTCATTTTGCGGATGGGGGTTATCTAAAATACCTAGCCGGTTGGTGCATCCTGCCGCATTAAGCCTTCGACTTTCAAATCCTGCCAAAACGCCTTTGGGATGTTTTTATCGAGATATTTGCGATTTCCAATCACTTCGTCAACAATTTGTCCGCCGGGTATGACAGAGACCACCGAAGGGTGAAACAACGGAAATTGTAGTGCGGCCTCAATCATCGGCACATTGTGTCTCGCGCAAACAGCTTGAATGCGGGTAACTTTGTAGATGACTTCCTTGGGCGCAGTCGAGTAGTTGAAAGTTGCATTTGCGATAGGGCCGGTTGCAAGGATGCCGGAATTATACGGTCCGCCAAGAATTATACCTATGCCAAGATTTTCACACAGCGGCAAAAACGATTGCAATGCGTCCTGTTCAAGCAATGTGTAGCGACCGGCAAGCAAAAACAAATCAAAGTCGCCGCGCTGCGCCAGAGTCTCGCACACTTCCCACTCATTTACGCCACCGCCAAACGCTTTGATTACACCCTGTTCGCGCAGAGAAAGCATGGCATAATAGCCGGACCGCATAAATTCTTCGATGCGCGCATCGGACGATTGTTTGGTGCCATGGGTAAAAATGCACAAATCATGCGCCAGCAGTATGTCCACATAATCCACGCCAAGGCGCTCTAGTGAGGCTTCAAGCGAGCGCATCACACCATCATACGAATAGTCAAAAACTTCACGGCGATTAGGAACATTGTAAAATCTCCCAATGCCGGTGCGCTGGTCTGGCTCGCAGACTTGCAAGCGCCGGCCTGCTTTTGTGCTAAGCACATAGTCGCCGCGCTGCTTGGTTCTTAGAAAACGGTTTAGCCGTGTTTCGGAAAGTCCAAGCCCGTAAAGTGGCGCGGTATCGAAATAACGAACTCCGCTTTGCCATGCCGCTTCAAGTACGTTTTGGGCCTCATCGTCCGAAATCGCCTTGTAAAGATTGCCTAGCGGGCCCGCGCCTAAACCAAGTTCTGTGAAGGCAATCGCGGTATTTCCCAGGCGATTGAATATTCGAACTTTCACTACCGCGCTCCCTTTTTAATGATCACTCACCCACAAGATCACAAATCAAGTATTTGTCCAGCGCAACCCGAATTATTTCACAGCGCCTGCCGTCATGCCCTTGATGAGATAACGCTCAAGTGCAACGCCCATTATGGCTAACAGCGCTATGGCAGCCGTCGCAAGTGCTGCCATCGACCACCGGTTAATGCCTTGCGATCCTGTCTGGCTGGCGACTATGACGGGCATGGTTTTGGCATTTGCTGAGGTCAAAAGTGCGGCAAAGAAATACTCGTTCCAGCACAGTACCAGCGCCAAAATAAAAGCTGTGACCATGCCCTGTAGTGCGATAGGCAATACGATTTGGAAGAACGCACCCCATATGGAAAGTTCGTCCACCAGCGCTGCCTCCTCAAGTTCCACCGGTATGGAATTGAACTGATCGCGCATAATTCAGATGACAATTGGCAACACCATCAATGTGTACAGCAGGATAAGGCCGATGCGCGTATTGAGCAGGTTTAATTCCTTGTAGAGCACTAAAAAGGGCGGGGCTAAAACCACTGGCGGCGGATGAGTTGCGAGAGAAAAAAGAAGGAAATATCCTCATTGCGCATCCATAAGAATTTACAGCGAAAGCGCGTCAGGCCGTAGGCGGCAAGGCTGCCAATGATGATGGCGAGCAGCGATGCGCCAGCCGAGCAAATCACCGAATTCATAAAGCGCTTCATAAATTCTTCGCGCACGGTGGAGGTTTCAAACAGGCTGTCCGGCGAGAGGCCAAGCGAGCGCCAACCTTTCCAATCGGGCTTGAAATCGACGAACGGTATCAAGGTGATTTGCCAGAAACCTTGCCACGGCGTTGCGCCATCAACCTTGGCAGCTTTCAAAATTTCACGCGACATGGATTGCAAGCCGGCCAGCAGCATAATCATCAAAAACGGTATAAACGTCCATGCGTCCCTAATCATTATGGATATTTTTTGCCACCCACGGCGTTGAAAAAAAGGCGGGATCCTCCCAGTCCAGATAGCGGGCAAGGCGGGCTAACGGGCCGAAACGATATTCCATTATGGATTTACCGACCATCCAGGACACCGCGACAGGAGACAGCATGAGCGGCAGTAAAAACACCATGCGGAAGAATTTACGTGCCTTAACTTGCGCATTGAGCAGCAGAGCCAGCGAGAAGGCAATTATGTACTCGACCAAGATCGCAAGCACATAATACAGCATATTCAATAGTGCGTTCCAATAATAGGGGTCCGCGATCATCTGCCAAAAGTTCGCTGAACCGTTAAACTTTCGCCCTTCGAATGCTGACAGGTTCCAGTCAGTTACAGCTATGTAAAAGCCAAAAAGTGTGGGAAAATTCACAAGCGCAACAGTGAACAATACGGCTGGCAAAATAAACAGAGATTTATAACCGTCTTCGCCTCGCGTCATGACCTGCCCGACGCCAATTGCCATGCCACATAGGCATAGCCCAAGATGCGCCAGTTTTCTGAACCGGAACTGGTCATTTCAAGCTTATAGAGGCTTTCAAAAATGAACACTGCGACAAGGCCGAGCGTTGCAAAGCCCATAACCCATAGACCGCGCTGCCTTTGCTGAGGCGTTACGCCCTCATACATGTCCAATTGTGAAGCTTGGCCGGACACGCGCTGTTTCCTATGGTTGGGGTGATTTTATATAGGCATTCATTCCGGAGGCCTTCGCTCCGGGAATGTATTGTGTAGCTGTATTCTTGATCATTGCGGGGTGCCAGATGTTTCCAATGATGGTTTTGAGCAGTGGGGGGCGGATACAACAGCGCTGGCAGCGCTACCGCACGTGCACTGCAAAATGTCGGGCATTTCAGCTTATCTAGGATTTGGCATGGCAACTTTGGAAATGCTAACGCCTTGGGTTGATGATATTATCAAGGCTTTTGGTCCGTCCAGAATTGTGTTGGGCGGGGACTGGCCGGTGGTCAATCCGGGTGTTGGCCTGCCGCGCTGGATCGCGTTAAGCCGCTCTTTGATAGCGCGGCTCACAGAGTCTGAACAGCAAGCCATCGCGGCATATAATGTCCGTAAACTTTACCTGTTATAGCTGGCACTCGCTCTATTGCCGCTGCATTGAGCAAACCATGGCGCAAAAAAGAGCCCGGTTGCCCGGGCCCTAAAGTGGCGATGTCACGTTAGAAATAACACCGCGACGGGAGGATGAGTTTCGGCGGTTGACCCGCCGGAACTGCTATTGGTTAAACTTAATTGTAAGCGCGCTCACCATGAGATGTGATATCGAGGCCTTCGCGCTCGTCCTGCTCTGCAACACGCAGCCCGATAGTGGCTTTGAGGATGTAAAGCGCAGCGAGTGAGACAATAGCCGACCACACGATGGACACTGCGACACCCCAGAACTGGGAGATCAACTGGCCGCTCATTGAATAGGCCGCAACAGCGTCCGCAGCATAATCATACACACCGGAGCCGCCGAGCGCAGGGTTTACGAAAATACCTGTCAGCAACGCGCCGATGATGCCGCCAACGCCATGGACGCCGAACACATCCAAGCTGTCATCATAGCCTAGCTTGGCTTTGAGAACCACGACCGCCCAAAGGCAAACGATACCGGCAATCGCGCCGATGGCAATCGCGCCCATTGTTCCGGCATATCCGGCGGCAGGGGTGACAGCAACAAGACCGGCAACAGCGCCTGACACCGCGCCAAGAAGGCTCGGGTGACCACGGGTAATCCATTCGCCTAACATCCAAGCGAGCGCTGCAGCGGCAGTGGCTTCAATTGTGTTGAGGAACGCTTGAGCCGTAACACCGTTAGCTTCGAGATTTGAACCTGCGTTGAAGCCGAACCAACCGACCCACAACAGACATGCGCCGATCATGGTCATAACCAGATTATGGGGTGCCATTGCTTCTTTGAGGTAGCCAACCCGCGGCCCAAGAACGATGGCGCAAACAAGACCTGCGACACCGGCATTTATGTGAACGACTGTACCACCGGCAAAGTCAATAGCGCCTTTGCCAAACAGGAAGCCTGACGGACCAGAGAACGCGCTCGGGCCGCCCCACCACCACACCATGTGAGCAATTGGAAGGTATGAGAAAGTGAACCAGATAACGATGAACAGCATAACAGCTGAGAATTTCATACGCTCAGCAATCGCGCCAACGATAAGTGCAGGGGTAATGGCCGCAAATGTCAGCTGAAATATTACGAATGTTAGTTCTGGAATAACGACGCCCTTGGAGAATGTTTCAACATTCACGCCAGTGCCGACGCCCATCAGGAATAGTTTGGAAAGCCCGCCGATAAATGGCGTCCATGCGGTGGCTTCTTCAGCCGTTGCCGCGCCCGAAAAGGCAAGTGTGTAGCCATAAACCACCCACAAAATGGAAATGATGCAAAAGCCTACAAAGACTTGCATCAAAATGGAGAGGATGTTTTTTGACCGGACGAGGCCGCCGTAAAACAGCGCAAGGCCCGGAATGGTCATCATAATAACGAATGCGGTGGAAACCAGCATCCATGTAGTGTCGCCTTTATCAGGGATAGGGGCTGCAGCAACGACCGGAGCCACCGCAGCGGCGGCGTCTTGCGCCAAAGCTGGAAGCGCTGAAAGAAGGCTAAGCAGCCCGCCCGCAACACCAATCTTTGAACTATTACTCATCATTGATATATTCCTTTTGAGGAGGGCTTATTAAAGCGCTTCGTTGTCTTTTTCGCCGGTACGGATACGCACAGCGCTTTCGAGAGGGTAAACAAAAATCTTGCCGTCGCCAATCTGGCCGGTTTTGGCAGCCTTACCGATGGCTTCGATCGCCGGTTCAACCATATCGTCTGAAATGGCGAGTTCGATTTTGATCTTTGGCAAGAAGCTTACGGCATATTCCGCGCCGCGATAAATTTCGGTGTGTCCCTTTTGCCGGCCGTAACCCTTCACTTCGGTCACGGTCAGACCTTGGATGCCGATAGCCGTCAGCGCATCGCGCACTTCGTCCAGCTTGAACGGCTTGATAACTGCCATTACGATTTTCATGCGGCAATTGCCCCCTGATACTTGCGGGTTGATACGCTGGCGCTTGATGTTTGCCCGTCCGGCAGAAGCAGCGCTCCAACGATTGCCAAGCGGCCCGGCCGATTGGTAACAAAAGCGTTAATACAAGGACCGTGCCAGTTTGAATTTTGTGCATTAAACTCTTGAAATATCTCAGTATAATATATTTCAATGACACTTGGGTATGAGTGACACAAGATTCTAATGATTAAAAAATATGCAAAGTTTAAAATTTGCCTATATTATGGGCTTTTTGGTGGGCGCACACGAATTAGCCCTTCTTGCGCCACTGAAGCGACTAAAATCCCGTCTTTCGTATAGAAAGAACCGCGCGTAAACCCGCGTCCGCTGGCGGCGTTGGGGCTGTCTTGCGCGTATAAAAGCCAGTCGTCCAACTTATGTGGCCGGTGAAACCACATGGAATGGTCAAGGCTCGCCGCCTGCACATCGCGATCAAATACTGTGCGGCCATGGGGAAATAGCGCCCCGTCCAGCAACGTCATATCTGATACGTAAGCCAGCACGGCTGCCTGTATCGCACGATTTTGTGGAACGTCACCCAGCACGCGGAACCAGACATTTTGCTCCGGTGGCAGCGGCTCGCGGGATATATAATGGTCAAGCGAGGTTGGCTTCATTTCAATGGGCCGCTCACGGTGGAAATAGGCGGAGATATGGTCCGGCGCCCGGCTCATGTATTTTTTGCCAAATTCGCTGTCGCTCATCAGTCCGTCCGGCCCTTTAATGCCGGACTTCACGGGCATCTGGTGTTCAAGACCCTCTTCATCCGCCTGAAACGAGGCGGTAAGGGTAAATATCGCCTTGCCATGCTGAATAGCAACCACACTTCGGGTGGTGAACGAGCCGCCATCGCGCAGGCGGTCCACTTCATAGATAATGGGAACAGCCGGATCACCCGGCCGCATGAAATAGCCGTGCAGCGAATGCACATGCCTTTGCGCATCCACTGTGCGCTGCGCCGCAACAAGCGCTTGGCCAATCACTTGCCCGCCAAAAACCCGCTGCCAACTTGTCTCAGGGCTGCGACCACGAAACAGATTGTGTTCTATGGTTTCAAGGTCGAGAATAGAAAGGAGCGTTTCAAACGCGTTTGCCATAATCAGATTCCAATTGACGTATTGGTCAATTGTTGACGGGTTCGGGTGGTTGAAGTCAAGGCCGGAGATGGTTGAATGAGCACACAATTGGATATATTGATTGCCGGCGGCGGCTACGTAGGGCTGTCTTGCGCCGTCGCGATTAAGTCTGCAGCGCCGCATTTGCAAATCCATCTCGTTGATGGCGCACCCAAGGGCGCGTGGGAGCGCGACAAGCGCTCGTCCGCCGTTGCCGCTGCCGCTGTTCATATGCTTACCCGGCTTGGTGTGTGGCACGAAATCGAGCCTGATGCTGAAACCATTCGCGATATGATCGTCACAGACTCGCGCACGAATGATCCGGTCCGCCCCGTGTTTCTCACCTTTGCGGGCGACAAAGAAGCCGCCGCGCCGTTTGCACACATGGTTCCCAACGTCTCAATGGTGCGGGCGTTGCGGGCAAAAGCCAGCGAGCTTGCCATCGATGTGACTGACGGCGTTTCGGCTACTGCCATTTCTCCAAGTACGTCCGCAATGGGCGTCACCCTTTCAAACGGTACAGAAATTTCCGCCCGTCTGTTGGTCGCGGCAGATGGGGTGAAATCAAAACTGCGTGATATGGCGGGCATTAAGACAGTGCATTTTGACTATGGCCAGTCCGGAATTGTGGTGGAAGTGTCTCACGAGCGCCCGCACGAAGGCCGTGCCGAAGAGCATTTCCTACCTGCAGGGCCGTTTGCAATTTTACCGCTGAAAGGCAACCGCTCGTCCTTGGTTTGGACCGAGCGCACTGAGGATGCCAATCGTTTGGTGGCATCGGACCCGCTACTATTTGAAACCGAACTGGAACGGCGTTTTGGCTTCAAGCTTGGCGATATTCGCACTGAAGGCACGCCAAAAGCGTTTCCGCTTGGCCTTACGCTGGCTCGCGAATTTGTAAAACCACGTCTCGCGTTGATTGGCGACGCCGCGCACGGTATCCATCCTATCTCCGGTCAAGGTCTAAACTTGGGCTTCCGCGATGTGGCAGCGCTCGCAGAAACCATCGTGGATGCGCTGCGCTTGGGGCTGGATTATGGTCAACTCGATGTGCTGGAGCGCTACCAAGTCTGGCGGCGGTTTGACACCGTAAGAACGGGCATCACCACCGATGTGCTGAATCGCATGTTCTCCAACGACATCGCGCCATTGCGGTTTATTCGCGATATCGGGTTGGGTCTTGTGGACAGGATGCCGCGCGTGAAGAATTTTTTCATGGAGCAAGCGTCCGGCGTGTCGCTGTCTGCGCCGAAGTTGCTTAGGGGCGAGGCGATTTAGAACTTTATCTCTAAGCTAAAGTATCATTTGGTTTCGACAACTATGCATTACAGAGCAACTCAGTCCCGATCAAATATCTGCGCCCGTAACCTCTCATAGGCCCGTCGATCAGATTTTTCAGGCCGCCCGCCATGAACAGCAACAAGGCCCAAGTCCTTTGGAGGCGGCGGCGGGGTCACGTCTTCGTAGAGGTTAGCTGCTTCGGGGGCGGGGCCGCGCCGTGTACCCAATCCCTTGACGAGATAGATTTTTTCGACGTCACCATTGTCGAATTGAATGCGGTCACCCGCGCGTAAACTTTGCGCGGCGCTGGCGGTTTTGGTGCCGTTGATTTTAACTTTGCCGTCGCTGGCAAGTTTGGCTGCCAGCGAGCGGGATTTTAGCGCGCGTGTGAAAAACAGCCATTTGTCGATCCGTTGTTTTTCGGAACCCGGCAAATAAATTATTTCTTCATCTGGTCGCGCAAAGCGGCCAATTTGGCGAAGGGCGAATCCGGATCGAACTTAGGCTCGGCCTTTTCACGCGGCTTGTTATAATCGCCGGTTGGTTTGCCGTTACCTTTGTGATCGTTCGGGCGCTTGTTATTGCGGTCAAAGTTAGGTTTGCCTTCCCCGCGATTATCGCGCTGTGGACGGCCACCGTGACGGGCTTCGCCCTCGCCTTGCGGCTTTTTGAAATCGCGGCGCGGACCACGGTTTTGTATCGCCGGTGCGCCTTCAATGACGGCAGGTGCAGCACCGCCAGCGGCAGTACGAGCCGGACGGCGATTATTGTTCGAACGAGCGCCTTCCACTTGGCGCGGCTCAAATTTGCCTTGCTTCCACAACAGCACAGTCTTCGGCTCTTCGGGAGCTGTAGGTTCTGCAACCACAACGGCCTCGGCTACCTCTTCCGTGACATCAGACTTGTCGGCAATCTCAATCTTTCTAACGTGCTCAACAATGACTTCCGGTGTCTCCGGCGCAGGCGCGGCGGCGGCAACGGCGGCGTCGATTTCCGACGTGTTGCGGTCTACCACTTCGAGCGACAGCGTCTCAGAGCGATAGCCTAACCCGCGCAGAATTTCCTCCATATCGGTTGCGGTTGCCCCCAAAATGGACATCATCGCAGGTGTCACCATGAAGCGCCCGCCATCGTAAGCACCGGCAGGGCGTGCGCCTTGGCCCTGCTTCCACGAGAGAGTCGGGCGTATGAAGTCCGCAAGGCGCTCCAAGATATCAATACGCACAGCACGCTTGCCCAGGTAGCGGAATCCACCGATGCGGTAGAACTCGCGCTCAAAGGCAGGGTCGGCAACAATAGAAGTACGCCCGGCGGCAAGCGCGGCTACCACATCGCCATAGCCCGGCTTGTCTTTAGCGTCGTTTTTCAGTGCCCAAAGCAAAGTAATAAGCTGCGCCGGTGCGGGCTTCAAAAGGGCTGGCAGATAAATATGGTACGCGCCAAACCGAACACCCATTTTGCGCAAGTTTGAGCGGGCTTCCTGATCGAGCGCTTTGGCATCGTCCGCCACATCACGACGCTTCAAAACGCCTTGGGCTTCAAATATGCGATAAGCCAAACCTTTGGCCATACCCTCAAGGCCGTTGCCTTCGGCAAGGTCAGACAGTGGCTTCAAGGCCTGGTCGATTTGGAAATTCACAAAACGCGTAACGCGGGTTTCCACCATGTCGCGCGAGCCACCGGACAGTTGCTCATCGGCCAGCAAAATTACGCGGGGTTTGAGGAAATCATCGGAAGCTGCGAGCGAGCCAATCGGCGCGCCGAGCCAGCGCACATAGCCGTCTGACCCCAGCGCAATGTCGCCGTTGGGCGCTGCCGCAAAGCGGTAGGCACGGGCGTCATATTCCAGCGCCAGCGATTTCATCGCTGCCGTTTGAATGGCTTTGGCATCATCACCGCCGGTCGTGCCATCCAAGGCAAACCGGAATCCCTGTAGCTGGCCGACAATGTGCCCTTCCACGAGGACATCACCGTTGACCGTTATTTCCGCTTCGAGCATCGCATTCTCTCTTAACCGCTTCATAAGAACGCTTGTCCTGCGGTCTACAAAGCGTTTCGTCAACCTCTCATGCAACGCATCGGAGAGGCGGTTTTCAATTTCACGGGTGTTTTCTTGCCAATACAACGGATTAGCCAGCCACCCGGGCCGGTGCGACACATAAGTCCAAGTACGAATTTGTGCAATACGTTGCGATAAAGCATCTATGTCGCCTTCCGAATTATCGGCACGGCGTACCTGTTCTGCCATATAATTTTCATCGACGTGGCCGCGTTTGGCTAAATCCAAGAAAATAGCCCCGACAATTTCCGCATGTTGGGCGGGCGCAATCTTGCGATAGTCCGGCAGTGCGCAAGCATCCCACAGCGTTTCCACGCGATGAGATTTGTCTGCAATGCGCAGAATATCCTCGTCTTTAATCAGGAAATTCAATGCTTCGGCATCCGTAGAAGGAAGAGCGCGGGTGAGGCCTTCAACAGGAGCCAGCGTATCCAGTGTCGCAAGAAGCGAATCAACGCTGGAGAAATCGAACTGCGCCGTGCGCCATTGCAGTACGCGCACGGGGTCAAAGTCATGGCTCTCAATGCGCTCCACCTGCTCTTCGTTAAAACCTGAGGCGCGGCCCGTTGTGCCAAAAGTTCCATCACGCAAATAGCGGCCTGCGCGTCCGGCTATTTGGCCGAGTTCGCCCGGGTTTAGCTCGCGGTAGTGCCAACCATCGAATTTGCGGGTGTGGGCGAACGCCACATGGTCAAGATCAAGGTTGAGGCCCATGCCGATGGCATCTGTTGCCACGAGAAAATCAACGTCGCCGGATTGGTAGAGTTCGACCTGCGCATTGCGGGTGCGCGGAGATAGAGCGCCGGTCACAACAGCCGCGCCGCCGCGCTGGCGGCGGATGAGTTCGGCAATTGCGTAGACCTCATCGGTGGAAAACGCGACGATTGCCGAGCGGCCGGGCAGGCGCGTGATTTTCTTGGAGCCGGAATGCACAATCTGGCTGAGTCGCGGGCGGGTGACGATGTTTATGCCGCGCAGCAAACGCTCAAGAATTGGCTGCATGGTTTGCGCGCCCAACAACAGCGTTTCATCGCGGCCGCGCAGGTGCAAAATCCGGTCAGTAAATATATGACCGCGTTCAAGGTCGCCCGCCAACTGCACCTCGTCTATGGCCGCAAACGCCAGCTTGGTCTCGCGCGGCATGGCTTCCACTGTGCAGACAAAATAACGGGCATTCAGCGGCGTAATTTTCTCCTCACCGGTAATCAGCGCAACATTATTCTCTCCGACTTTCTCGCAAACGCGGGTATAGACCTCTCTCGCCAACAACCTCAGCGGTAAGCCAATAATGCCCGAAGGATGGCTGACCATACGCTCAATCGCATAGTGTGTTTTGCCGGTATTAGTCGGCCCCAGCACCGCTGTGACACCGCGACCGGAGAGCGTTAGCGGTTTCTGTTTGAAGGGTTTTGATGGCATGGGTATTTGTGATCAAAGGCGGACATGAGGCGGGTTAGCATTCAAATGTGACGAATGCAAAGCAGAGCTTTCCCGTAAGTTCGGAGACACTGCAAAAATCGCTATCCCATCGAATGCTAACCGGTCATGATGCGATTTTCGCAGTGTCACCGGATTACTTCCGTATTGGTGTTTCGTTGCAACGGCGGCGCTGTTTAGTTCATCAACAAACATGCACTTTTGCACTGTCTCCGAAGTTACGGGGGCTAGGCCATGATATCCGGCAGCACTTGGTCCTCCAACTGCGTCATCCTGTCTTTCAGCGTCAACTTCTTTTTCTTCATGCGCTGGATTTGAAGTGGGTCGCAGCCCATGGTGATCATGGCGTCGATGGCGGCGTTAAAATCATTATGGTCTTGTTTCACACGCGCCAACGCTAAGCGGACTTCGGCCTGATCCTGTTCGGACATTGTCAACCCATCTTGGAAACTTGGGCCCCGCAAAAACCAATTTGCGCGGCGGAATGAAACTTACAACCTGTTGCGCCCCGCAAATCACTTGGCGGAACAGGATTTCGTTTATCACTATTTATAAAAAACACAAAATATCGCGCTCGCGCAATGGACAGATTTTATTCCCGGGCGCACATTATTTTTGCCGGCAAATCACTTACCGGTAAATTTCTATTTCAACCCTAAGGAGCGTAAAGTATGACGATAGCATCACATCTCGAGAGCCTCGTTAAAAAACACGGAGCCCTTGAGTCTGAACTGAGTGAGGCCATGGCCCACCCGTCCACCAACGACATCGCCCTGACCGATCTGAAGCGCCGGAAACTTCATTTGAAAGAAGAAATCGAGCGGCTGCGATCCGGCACCACGTGACACTGAATTTCCTCTTATGTAGACAAGCACAACGCGCTCGCGCGCCCGTCGGCGTCTTCGGGTTCTTATCCCGAGGTTGACGGAGGGAGAAGATGAGTGCCGCCTTTAGGGCCAAACACTGACTTTGTTTCGACGTGAGAATATTGGAATACTAATATTTATGTAAGTCGCTTAGTCTGTCACGAGCAGCTTGAGTAGGTTTTGCGCATATAATACGCACGCAAGTCATATCACAGTGAGCGGATGGTGACATGATGTCAGCCCTTCGTCCAGAACTGATCCAACCACATATTCAAGCCGTTAAAGCCCGGCTTATTAATGTTATAAATCCGCTTGGTTCCTTGTGCTTTCATAGTTACCAGTGCCGCATCCAGCAGCGCTTTCAGATGTTGCGAAACCGCAGGGCGCGATATAGTGGGAATAAGTTCCGCTAATTCGTTGACTGTATGCGGCTCACGCCGCAGCGCCTCCAGCAAAATGCGGCGATTTGGATCAGAAATTGCATTAAAAGCATCTGTTTTAGCCATTTTTTTCCTGACAGCTATTATAGCACAGCAACTGGAGCGACCTTAATATTCGTCAAGCTTCACTTACAAATAAATATGACTATCCAGACTTTTGAGCAAGTCGAGTTCAAACGGAACCGGAGTCCGCCCCGTGGCCTAATCGAATTACATGGTTCTTGGACTGATTTGAACTCGACTTGCTCTAGTGGATTGATTCCAACATTTGGAACCCCCGATTTCTGGCAGCGATGATTTCGTCTGGGTTTGCGCGCCATGTGAAGGGTTTGGCTTCGCTGTG
>JAYVRA010000024.1:0-9783 GCA_043776635.1 Phyllobacteriaceae bacterium | reverse complement strand
ATGGGACGGATGATGGCTACATGCGGGCGCATTCCCCCAAAAACATGGCCCAGCACCAGACGTTTCTGGATGAATTCCCCGTTGGGCAGCCGGACACGAACGAGATGCTCGACTGGTTCCTGACACTGCCCCTGTTACTTGATCTGGGCGGCTTGCGCCTTGTTCATGCCTGTTGGGATGATGCGCGAGTGGCCACGATCCTGGAACGACGCCCAAGCGGCCTTCTGGCATGGGACGATCTGCAGGAGATTGCGCTGGAAAACGACGCCAGCGGTTTTGCTGACGCGGTCCTGACCACGCTGAAAGGACCGGAAGCAGAGCTGCCCGCACCCCACTATTTCCATGACATCACGGGGCACCGGCGCACCGGGCTCCGCCTGAAATGGTGGCAAGCGGGCGCTACGACGTGGCGCGATGCGGCATTGTCCGTGCCTGACCCCGAAACGCTTCCTGCGACGCCAATCGAAGGCGACATCGCATTTCGCGCCTATGGCGCCGAGGCCAAGCCGGTGTTCTTTGGCCATTACAAGCGGCTTAGTACGCCGGCCATCGATGCACCAAATGCGGCCTGCCTCGACTATCCTGAAGTGACCTGCGCCTACAGATGGGCCGGGGAGGCGCGGCTGGATCCACAGAACCTGATCGTGACCTTGTAGCCCGGCACGCATGATCGACATGCTACCGGAACATCATCCTTTGCCCGTGTGGAAGCACAGTGGAAGCAAGAGGGAGAGGTTCGTGGCGGTTTCTTGCGAAATCCGGCGTAGGGGCGGTCCGGGCGAGGGGGCTGCAAGCCACGGAAAATGCGAAGGATAGCGCGGTTCTGAGGGGTTGTTCATGGTTCGTTCGCCGTGGCTCATAACCTGAAGGCCGCAGGTTCAAATCCTGCCCCCGCAACCAAACCTTCAATCATCATCAGAAATCACCCCCGCATAGACTTCGGAATTACTTGCCAAAAGCCAGCTCCTCAAGCCCAAGCAACCTCAACATCATCCCCGATAGTTCAAATCTGCCAAAACCCAACCAGATTTACAGCCGAAATGCCGTCCAATAAGGCCCGCTTTTGCGCTTTTAAACACGTTCAGTGTCTTAGATAATTCGTGCGATTGTGTAATACGGCCCTCTGAAATAGACGCTTTTATATCCACAGGAGGGCCGGCACGGCGAAGTAGGATTTGGCACTATTCACAATAAAAAATCAAATCAAATATTGAAAAATGAAAAAAACAGTACAAATTTCATTTGAACAGTTGAAACTGTTCACCTAGCATGAACCATCTGTGCAAACACCAAGGTTCACATCATGGCCGAATTTCCAACCACTGCCCGCGTTGTTATTATTGGAGGCGGGGCGGTTGGTGTTTCCAGCCTGTATCATCTGGCTAAGGCCGGATGGACGGATTGCGTGCTTTTAGAAAAGAACGAGCTGACGGCGGGTTCCACATGGCATGCGGCGGGCAATGTGCCTACTTTTTCCAACTCGTGGTCGATTATGAACATGCAGCGCTACTCGACTGATCTTTATCGCGGGCTGGCTGATGCTGTTGATTATCCGATGAATTATCATGTCACCGGCTCGGTGCGCCTCGCTCACTCCAAACAGCGGATGCAGGAATTTAAACGTGCCAAGGGCATGGGGCGCTATCAGGGCATGGCACTGGAAGTGTTGGGCGTTGATGAGATCAAGGGCAAATATCCGTTTTTGGAAACGCATGATTTGGCGGGTGCTCTTTATGATCCGGCGGATGGCGATATTGATCCGGCGCAGCTGACGCAAGCTTTGGCTAAAGGTGCGCGGGATTTAGGCGCGACGATTTTGCGCTTCACGCCAGCAACGGGCGTTTCGCGCAAAAATAACCAGTGGATTGTACATACTGAAAAGGGCGATATTGCTTGTGAGTTCGTCGTTAATGCAGCGGGTTATTATGCCCAACGTGTCGGCGAATGGTTCAAGCCTTATGGCGGGCGCACGGTGCCGATGATGGTGATGAGCCATCAGTATTTGCTGTCTGAACCGATTGCTGAAATTGAAGCGTGGTCCAAAGAAACGGGCCACAAGCTGCCGCTGCTGCGCGATGTTGATAGCTCTTATTATCTACGGCAGGAAAAGACCGGCTTTAATCTCGGGCCTTATGAGCGCAATTGCAAGGCGCACTGGATGAGCCCAAGCGACCCGATGCCGGAGGACTTCAGCTTCCAGCTTTTCCCTGACGATCTGGATCGCTTGGAATGGTATATTGAAGACGCGATGGCCCGTGTGCCACTGTTGGGTACGGCGGGAATATCTAAAGTGATCAATGGCCCCATTCCTTATGCGCCGGACGGGTTGCCGCTGATCGGGCCGATGCCGGGTGTGCCAAATGCGTTCGAGGCGTGCGTGTTTACATTTGGCATTGCGCAATCCGGCGGGGCGGGCAAAGTGCTGGCGGAGTGGATTACGCAAGGCGCGACAGAATGGGATATGTGGTCGTGCGATCCACGTCGTTATACGCACTATGCAGACCAAAGCTACACCAACGCCAAGGGCGTTGAGACCTACGGTCATGAATATGCTATGCATTTTCCCAAACATGCATGGCCTGCGGGACGCGGCAAAAAGCAATCGGCGATTCATGACCGCATCGCGGCACTTGGTGCGCAGTTCAAGCCTTACAATGGCTGGGAGCGCGCCAATTGGTATGCGCATGCGGGGGATGATACATCCGAGCAAACCACGCAGACATGGGACCGCGACGGACCATGGATGCCGCGCATTAAGGCTGAGTGCGAGGCCGTGCGGGATGCTTGCGGCATTCTCGATTTGCCGGGCTTTTCGCGTTATCGCCTGAGAGGCGAGGGTGCGCGGGCGTGGCTGAACACCGTTACCGCCAGCAAGCTGCCCAAGCCGGGCCGCATTGGACTTGCTTACTTTAGCGATACGCGCGGGCGGATTATGACGGAAATGTCAGTCATGACGCTGGATGAGGACTTTTTCTTCCTCATCACAGCGGCAACCGCGCAGTGGCATGATTTTGAATGGCTGAAAAAACACATGCCGAAGGATATGGCGTTTACGCTGGATGATGTGAGCGAGCAGTTCTCCTGCCAGATTCTCACCGGTCCTAAATCGCGTGATATTTTGGCCGGACTTACGGATGCGGATTTGAGTAAAAGCTGGCTTACTCATCAGTCCGCGCAAATTGCCGGGCGCTATTGCCAGCTTGTCCGTGTGTCATTTGCAGGTGAGTTGGGCTGGGAAATCCACACCAAAGTGGAGGACACGCCGGTGATTTTTGATGCGATATGGGCGGTTGGTCAGGCGCACGGCCTCAAACCTTTCGGCATGGAAGCACTGGATAGTTTGCGCATGGAAAAGGGCTACCGCGCTTGGAAAGGCGATCTTTCGTCCGACTATTCGCTGAACGAGGGTGGCTTGGACCGTTTCATTGATTGGGCGAAGGATGATTTTGTCGGTAAGCCTGCACTTACTTCTGAAAAGCAGCGCGGCACGACGAAGAGCTTTACGACGCTGATCGTCGATGCGGGAGATTGCGACGCGCCTTATATGTCCACGCTTTGGCATGAGGGAAAAGTAGTGGGTGAGACGACGTCCGGCAATTGGGGCTATCGTATCAATAAATCTATTTCGCTGGGCATGTTAAAGACTGAACTCAATGTTCCCGGAATAGAGCTTCAGGTCGAGATATACGGCCAGCTTTACAGGGCCGTGGTTCAGGAAAATAAGCCGCTGTGGGATCCGGAAAACAAGAGGATACGGGCATGAGCGCAGCGAGGAACGTAGGATGAGCGCAGCGAGGAACGTAGCATGAGCACTGCCAAAACCATTCCCGCAAAAGCCCGCGCTGTCATCATTGGAGGTGGTATTTCCGGCTGTTCCGTTGCCTATCATCTTGCAAAGCTTGGCTGGACTGACATTGTGTTGTTGGAGCGCCAGCAGCTGACGTCGGGCACAACATGGCATGCCGCAGGGCTGATCGGCCAAATGCGCGGCACGCAGAATATGACGCGGTTGGCAAAATATTCGGCTGATCTTTATGTGAAATTGGAGGCCGAAACCGGCATCGCCACGGGCATGCGTCAGTGCGGGTCTATCACGGTGGCGCTAACGCAAGACCGCAAGGAAGAGATTTACCGGCAGGCCTCGCTTGCCCGTGCATTCAATGTGGATGTGCGCGAAATTGAGCCGCGTGAGGTGAAGAAAATGTATCCGCATCTCAATATTGCCGACCTGGTTGGCGCGGTTCATCTGCCGCTCGACGGGCAATGCGACCCCGGCAACATTGCACTGGCACTTGCAAAGGGCGCGCGGATGCGCGGGGCACAAGTTTTTGAGCACACCAAAGTGACGGCTGTTCACAAAAATAATGGCCGCGTTTCCGGCGTTTCTTGGGCGCAAGGCCATGAAACGGGGCGGATTGACGCTGATGTCGTGGTGAATTGCGCCGGCATGTGGGCGCGGGATTTCGGGGCGATGTCCGGCGTTTCTGTGCCGCTGCACGCATGCGAACATTTCTATCTTGTCACCGAGCCCATCGAAGGCCTTGGACGTCTGCCGGTGCTGCGTGTGCCGGATGAATGCGCCTATTACAAAGAAGATGCGGGCAAGATGATGCTCGGCGCGTTTGAACCGGTCGCCAAGCCGTGGGGCATGGATGGCATTCGCGAGGATTTTTGTTTTGACCAATTGCCGGAAGATTTTGCGCATTTCGAGCCGATTTTGGAAATGGGCGTCAACCGGATGCCAATGCTCGGTTCAGCGGGCATTCATACATTCTTCAATGGGCCGGAAAGTTTTACGCCGGATGACCGCTATTATCTGGGTGAAGCGCCGGAGCTGGGCGGCTATTATGTTGCCGCCGGTTATAATTCCATCGGCATCGTGTCTTCCGGCGGGGCGGGCATGGCGCTGGCGCAATGGATTAATGATGGTGAGCCGCCGTTTGATCTTTGGGAAGTCGACATCCGCCGGATGCAGCCTTTCCAAAAGAACCGCCGCTATTTGAAACAGCGCGTGACGGAAACGCTCGGGCTGCTTTATGCCGACCACTGGCCGTACCGCCAAATGGCAACCTCGCGAGGGGTGCGCCGCTCGCCTTTGCATGAGCATTTGAAAGCCGAAGGCGCGGTGTTTGGCGAAGTGGCGGGCATTGAGCGGGCCAATTGGTTTGCTGATGAAGGGCAGTCCGGCGAATATAAATATTCATGGAAACGGCAGAATTGGTTTGACAATAATGCCCGTGAGCACATGGCGGTGCGCAGCAATGTCGGGCTGTTTGATATGTCCTCCTTCGGCAAGATAGCTGTGGATGGCAAGGACGCTTGCGTGTTCCTCAACCATGTTTGCGCTAATGAGATCGACGTTGAAAACGGGCGGATAGTCTATACGCAAATGCTCAATCAGCGCGGCGGGGTGGAAAGCGATCTGACAGTGACGCGGATTTCTGAGACCTCATATATGCTGGTGGTTCCAGCGGCAACGGTGCAGCGCGATCAGTTCTGGTTGCGCCGTCATGGTGCCGATTTTGCTCATTTATTTATCCGCGATGTCTCTAACAGCGAGGCGGTGATTTGTGTCATGGGGCCAAACGCGCGGAGATTGATGAACAAGGTTTCACCCAATGACTTTTCCAATGAGGCGCATCCGTTCGGGACCATGCGGGAGATTGAAATTGGCATGGCAATATCCCGTGCGCACCGCGTGACATATGTTGGCGAGCTGGGCTGGGAAATCTATGCGCCGGTGGATATGGCCGCCCATGTGTTTGAAACGTTGCGTGAGGCGGGGCGTGATTTGGACTTGAAATTGTGTGGCCTGCACACGCTCGATAGCTGCCGTATTGAAAAGGCCTACCGCCATTTTGGTCATGATATTTCGGATGAAGACCATGTGCTGGAATCAGGTTTGGGCTTTGCCGTGAAAACGTCGAAGCCTTCGTTCATAGGCCGTGATGCAGTGTTGGCGAAAAAGGACGCGGGACTAAAGCGCCGGCTTATGCAGTTTAAGCTGACTGATGCTGAGCCGTTGCTGTTCCATAATGAGCCGATTGTGCGGGACGGCAAGATTGTCTCGTTTCTGACTTCAGGTAACTACGGCCATGCGCTGGGCGGCGCTATTGGGCTTGGCTATGTGCCAAGTGAAGGCGAAAATCCGGAGCAAGTATTGGCTTCATCTTATGAGATAGAAGTCGCGGGTATGCGGTTCGAGGCGGAAGTCTCGATCAAGCCTATGTATGATCCAAGTTCCGTGCGGATAAAAATGTAATCACGGGCCGCGCCAATTAAGGTGCGGTTTCATTTCGTCCTCAGACGCTTGCCTGCCGGTTTTTGAGCGACCGGCAAGCGTGAATTATCAGCCCTTTTTAGGCACTGTCTTAAACGGGCTGGATGACAAATCCTTGATTGGATCACCAGACTTTGCTGCAGCCTTCGCCTTATCAGCCGCCTTTGGCTTTTTTGTCTCTTTGTTGCTCTTCATTTGACCTTTGGCCATAATAGTCTCCTTCGCTGCACTTTAACTGGCATGATTTCACACGGTTTTGTGTATCCATGCAACCTAAATTTGGGCGGTGACTTTTCTATGAAATGGGCTTTATCAATAAAAAACCCCGCAGCCTAAAACGTGCGGGGTTCCTATTGCGCAGTGAAGCGCCAATCTCTATCGCCTCTTTTTTAACTACCAACGCTGCCCGTACATCCGGGGTCAACATCTTAAAGGTATTTAAATCAGAGGCTTAGCTTGATCTAAGTAAGGTGCGCTGAAAAAATCAGCGCGTTAAATTAGATGAGCTTGAGGTTGTCAGCTGACATCTTGCCGCTCTTGCGATCTGCAACGAGCTCGTAAGATACCTTCTGGCCATCACGAAGTTCGTTGATGCCTGAACGCTCTACAGCAGAGATGTGAACAAATGCGTCAGCGCCGCCGTTGTCCGGCGCAATGAAGCCGAAGCCTTTTTGAGAATTAAACCACTTTACGGTTCCAGAAGCCATTTTTAGTGCCTTTCGCGTATATCGCTTTGCTAGCCGACACGGTGTCAGCCATTTAGTGTAGTAGTCGGTAAAGAACGTCAGCAGAGCGATAGTTAAGCGCAAGGCCAAGTCTATAGGCCGTTTCCATACTTCTCTCATATGGATGATTTTTCGGAGATTTACAAGATGTAAAAATCAAACCTGAAAACCGGGCGTACTTTCCTCAAGGTAATATGACTAAATATTGATTTATATCGATTAATATACTGATTTTATTGCATTATCCGTGTAGAGGTTGTTTGACGGTTCAAAATAAAAATAACCATTATCGCAACAACTAATACGAACGCGCAGGCACCGAAGGCACACTGGTCGAATAATTCTGCGCCATCACACCAAATGCGGATGGCACGATGATGCGCGGAACGCCAGCCACCAGCATGGATATTGATAAGCCCGCAGCACGGTTTTGCGGGGTTTCGCGCGATGACATGGCAAAAAGGGAGGGGCACAAAAGCGAGAGGCCAAAGCCCGTGAGTGCAAAGACAAAGACATTTGCCACAAAGCCTGTCGAGAGGCACAGTCCGGCAAAGCCTATAATTGTCATTGACATCGTTGAAATCATTAGGTTTGTTTCACCAAAGTGTGTGCCTAGTCTGTCGCAGAAAAAGCGAACCGATACGTTGCAGAGGCCAAAAAATGCAGCGCCAATGCCGGAAATAGCGGCAAGTTGCGGGACGTTGTCTGCCAGAAATTTTGATGACCAAAACAGTGCGCAGGCTATCACTAATCGCGCCGCGATACCGTTTAAAATCAATGGCTTGGTGAAATGACGTACACCGCCAACCACCAATTTTTTCACAGGCAAGACCCGCGCCGGCAGGTATTTTTGGACCATTACTATTGCAATAATTACGACAATTCCCGCCGCTGATATTGATGCCCAAGTTCCGATTTTCGTCGACAGGATGCTTGAGACAATCGAAAAGCAGGCAACGCTAAGCGATACGTTGCCATGAAAGGCGGTATAGACGGGACGCTTCAAATCCACCTCTATCGCGCCGCCGTCTGCATTCATGATCACATCAATGCCCCCAGCATCGCCCCTGCCAGCGCAGCAGCGATAAAGACGAAAAGAGAGGATTGCGCCATCAACATGCCTGCATAGATCACCCATGCAAGCGGAAGCAAAATCAACAAGAGGGCGCGGTGGGAAAAGCGGGCGGCTGGTGATCCCGCGATTGCCATTGAGGCCACAGTGGTGGCCATCATCAGGGTTATGGCCAAACCATAGCTGGTGTCGGTGAGCTTTGCGCTCGCCATCATCTGCGGAACAGAGCCGGAAAATGCGCCCGCAATTGCGCCGAATGCTGCAAAAACAGCCGTAATTGCCGCGAGGGGCGATGCCAAGAATTTTGGGATAGTCATGATTTACAACAGCAATTTAATATGAAGGACCGGGAGTGTCTCTTGGTGCATCTTTTCTTGCCGAGCCGCTATAAGTCAACTGAGTCTTAGAAGGATGAGAGCGCCAATTTTGCTGCGGCCAAGTCTTCCAGCGCGTGTCCGACGCCCTTGAACAGGGTGATATCCTCAGAACTGCGCCATGATTTTTGAGTTGGTTTGCACAAAACATAAAGCGTGCCGCCTATGGCCTCGCGCGTCAGCGCGCCGCTTGCGAGCGGAGATATAAGATCGCCGGTTTCATGCAAGGCGGCGTCAGTATCGATAAAAACCTTTGCCCTGCGTATGGCTTCGTCGTCCACCTCGCGCATGTGCGGTGCATAAGAGCCAATTAAATCAATGTGTTGACCGGCTTTCAACCATGCGCCCTTGATAACAGGTTCCGTTGCCAGGGTTGCGCAGGAGATAATATCCGCTTTTGCGACGCCCTCCTGTAAATCTGTAATGGCTGTGGCTTTAATATTTTTTGTTGCCCATTGTGCTACTTGGCGGGCCGCTGAGTCAAACGAGCGGCTCCAGACCAATACCTCTTCAATAGGCTTAACAGCTTTGAAGGCGATTGGAAGTTCGTTGGCAACGCGGCCTGAGCCAACAATAAGCAGAGTCTTCGCGTCATGGCGTGCCAAATGGCTGGCTGCCAGCGCGGATACCGCAGCTGTGCGCATGGCTGTGAGTGTTGCGCCGTCCAGTATGGCCTTGTGCTCGCCGGTTAGCTCGTCAAAAACGAGATAGCTGGCTGTGATGGCAGGCAAGTTTCGTGCGGCATTTCCGGGAGTTACATTGACGATTTTAACGCCGCCGACACCGAAACCTCGTGCCCAAGCGGGCATGAGCAGCAGAACGGCATCCGGCTCGCCGGACTTTTCCATGGTGTGATGATGGCGCTGCGGTGCACTGGCTCCGCTGGCAAAGACCTCTGAAATTGCGGCAATGAGGCCCGGATAGGTCAATGCATCGGCTGTCTCAACCGGAGAAAAAAAGCGCATATCGTATCGTCTTTTCTTTAGGAATACGGGATGCTACCTCTGACAGAAAATAAGAAGGGTTTCCATGCGCAAGTTTATCCGTTGGTTAGGGCGGGTTGTTTTGGCTGTTTCATTCGTTGTGGCAATCGCCGGTTTTTGGAAGCGCGATGATTTGGTTCGGCTATATCATGTCAACACGCTGTTTGACGAAGGCAAGATCGCCGGTAATTTCTCCTCAATGGAGGGTCTATTTTTTCACACAAACGTCAAGCGAACCGGTGAAACCGCGCTGCTAGTGGATTGATCGCAACGAAGGAGTCCAGATTTGGATTCCCTTGTTTTGCTGGATGTGCGATTCAGGGTTATGCGCACAGGAATTGAGTTCACC
>JAYVRA010000023.1:0-2555 GCA_043776635.1 Phyllobacteriaceae bacterium | reverse complement strand
CAGCGAAGCCAAACCCTTCACATGGCGCGCAAACCCAGACGAAATCATCGCTGCCAGAAATCGGGGGTTCCAAATGTTGGAATCAATCCACTAGTGAGGCGCGAAATCCGTCACTCGTCCATATCAGGCCCGACTGTTCAGGTGCACTCTGATTTGCTTCCTGTCTTTCGCCCATTGCAAAATTGGCAACAATTGCGGGGCCGGGCGCACCCATACAGTTGCCCCCGTCTTTAATTGCTTAATGCGCACCCGTTCACCGTCAAAGGCCATAGGATCCATTCCTAGACAATCCGCTTGGCGCTGCATTGTCCAGATTGCATTTATGACGACCTCGACTGAATGAGGTTGTCCGTTGGCGATGAGTAGGATGTTGAATTCATCGCAGATCTGGCGAATGCGGTCATAACAGCTATCGGGCGCGACCAGTGCGGCTGTGGAGGCGCCGCCGATGGGTGCCATGATGAATGCCAGCACTGTCTCGGAACCTTGGCGCAAAATCTCCTCGCGCAGCATGTTGGCATAGCGCAGGCCACGCTGCCCTTGGGTCAGACCCTAAGTCGAGATAGCAGGTTGGGGCCGGGATTTTAGGCATTTCGGTCATCATGGGCGAAAAGGGCGCGCTCATCTGGCTCATACCGGTGATGGCCAGAGCGCCGAGCGGGGAGCCGTGGTAAGACGGAAAGCGCGAGATGACCTTCCAACGCGAGGCCTCGCCTAATGCGGCCTTATATTGCCGGGCGATTTTGATAGCGCTTTCCACCGCTTCCGACCCGCCGGAGACGAAGAAAATGCGGTTCAGCCCTTAAGGCATACGCTTTGCGATTGCAGTAGCGAAGGTTTCAGCGGGTTCGTTTTCAAAGTGCAGGCGGTAGCCGAAGGTGAATTTCTCCATCTGTTTTTTCATGGCTTCGAGCACAACCGGATTTGAGTACCCGATGTTGGAAACCATCGCGCCGGACGAGCCATCCAGATAGCGCTTGCCGGTATTATCTCACAGGTAAATCCCCTCTGAACGGTCCAGTACCGGGCGGCGCAGTCGGGTTTGGTAGAAGAGGTTGGAGGTGTTGGGAAACATATTTTGCTCTTATTGATTGGGAGTATTTGAGCAAAAACATGCGACATTGGCTAGTGATATGTATTGATAAATGATAAGGAGTAAATCGACGTAATAGCCGGATTAGAACCGGCTACAGGAAGATACTCGTGTGATCAGGCCCGCGAAATGGTGATTGCAAAAAGCCAGATGCCTTTCGAATCCTTGGCGCAATGAATTGAAATTTTAAATTCATTAGTTCCATCGCCTTTAAATTTCACTGTGACTTGATAGTTTGTTTTTGCAAAACTTTGAATCATTTTGGCGACAGTTTCGCCATCACCACTGGCAATTGCCTGCCGGAAGCCTTCGTCTGACTTCAACTTTTTGAAGGCATCCTTCATTTTGCCTTCTTCGGTTTCTTGGTTCACGGGCGACCATATTGCGTCTTTTTTGGTTTGTTTGACCAGCATGACAGCCGGCATTGTGTTTTTGAGGGGATGTATGCCAGCGCTACTTGCCGGTCCCGTCATTCCCGGAGCAACGAAAAGCAGTGTGGTTGCGATTGATGTTTTTTCTATTTTCATTTTGTTATCCCGCTAAACTGTTGATCCACGGAGTCATTATTAAAAAGATATAGAAAGAGAAGTATTTTCGCTATTACCCGATCGGGTGAATATATTTCGCGTGTGATAGTATTATGGATCGATCGCACATTAAGCATCCCCTTATCAAGGCCAGTTTTTTAGGAGTTTCTCATGGTCAAAATCGGTATCGTCACTGTTTCAGATCGCGCTTCGCGCGGCGAGTATGAGGACAAGAGCGGTCCGGCGATTGCGGACTGGCTGGGGGCGGCTATTTCCAGCGTGTGGCAGCCGGTAGTGCGGGTTATTCCGGATGGCATGGAGAGCGTGCGCGATACGATTATTGCGCTTTGCGATGGAGAAAAGTGCGATTTGGTGCTGACTACGGGCGGCACGGGGCCAAGCGACCGCGACTTGACACCGGAAGCGATGCAGGCGGTATTGCACAAGGAATTACCCGGCTTTGGCGAACTGATGCGGCAGGTATCCTTACGCGAAGTGCCGACGGCTATACTTTCACGCCAGACTGCCGGGACGCGGGGCGCGAGCCTGATTATCAATATTCCGGGCAAGCCGTCTTCGATCAAGACCTGTCTGGATGCGGTGTTTCCAGCTGTGCCTTATTGCTTGGATTTGATTGGTGCAGGGCGGGTGGAGACACGGGAAGCGATTGTTAAAAGTTTTAGGCCTTTGTGATGTTTAATCTTTAGGTTGTGCTTTTGCGTGCATTGAGTAAGGTTGAGTGGCAATGAGTAAGGTTGAGTGGCAATCTTGCAAAATGTGAATTATAGATTACAATGATTGAAGTTCTAAAATCTTATGAGTTCCAAGATTTGATGTCTAGTGGATTGATTCCAACATTTGGAACCCCCGATTTCTGGCAGCGATGATTTCGTCTGGGTTTGCGCGCCATGTGAAGGGTTTGGCTTCGCTGTGAT
>JAYVRA010000022.1:0-35670 GCA_043776635.1 Phyllobacteriaceae bacterium | reverse complement strand
ACAGCGAAGCCAAACCCTTCACATGGCGCGCAAACCCAGACGAAATCATCGCTGCCAGAAATCGGGGGTTCCAAATGTTGGAATCAATCCACTAGCTTTGGTAATTACCGCTTTCCCCGCCAGCGGGGAGAGCAAGTCAAATGGCAGATAACGGTTATGGTTTCATCGCGATTGCTCGAAATGGCCGGGACGCCCTGCCGCTCAAAGCGGTTGTTGCATTCATAATCGCATCTAACTTTATAGCTTGGTGGATTTACGGAGATCAACATGCGCCTCACCTCTGTTCTCGCTCTTCACACATTGCTCTTAACGGCCAATGCCGCTTTGAGCGATGAAAATCACGGCCCTTTTGACGTGCCGACAAAAGTTGATGTTGTGCCGCTGCCGCTAGCACAAGGTGCGGAAGATTCAGCACCGGCTATCACCTGCTCACACTATGCTGATTTTATGGTTAAGCAGGTCGATAAGGGCGAACTTGGCGCAGATAAGTTGGCGTTTCTGCCAAAGGACGCGCCTTGCGAAGAAACAACACTTGGCGAGTCTATAATCAAAGACGACATGGCTGGCTATTATATGGAAGCCAAGGGCAACTACGTGTTTTTCACCGGCTCCGATGGTTACAATGGCGGGATGCCGTTCGTCGTTCTGGACGTAAAGACCAGCAAACATTTGTTCGATGATAATTACTCGCTGGATGAAGATATTCAATCTGTCACAGTTGAGGGCACAAAGTTGACGCTTGGTTTCAAGCGGGTGTATTCGGCCGATTGTTCGCTTTATGAAAACAAGGACGGTTGTAGCGACAAGGTAAAGGCCGCAACCGGGCTGGGCAAAGATGTTGTGATGCCTGACTGCAAGCCTGTCTATGACGGATATATGAAAGAAAATCCGGATTATGCAGCCGACGCGAAGGCTGATCCCAGTGTAATTATTTATGAGGCGACATTGGTATTCGATGGTGCCAAATCGGTGGTTACGCCTGTTTCGGGCAGCCAAGCCTCTTGCGCTATGGCTGATTGAGGGCTGCGCCGGATTAAAATTCAACTCCGATCGATTGCTTTAATCGTTCTTTCACCATTCCGGTTCATTTTCAGACGAAAGTTTTTGATATTGGAGAGTAGAATGGCCCGCAACACTTTTGGCATAATGAGCAGTGTCGGGCTTTTCGCAGGTCTGATTTTGAACATGACTATGCCAGTACATGCCGAAGGTATAGACGTCGTGATGAATCAGGCAAAAATTGTCAAGCTTTCCCGGGCTGCTGATACAATCGTCGTCGGTAACCCTCTAATTGCAGATGCGGCAGTCAAAGACCCGCAAACGATTGTAATCACCGGCAAGGGCTTTGGCGTTACGAATTTTGTGGTACTCGATGTTAAGGGCCAACCGATTGTCGATGAGCAAATTGTAGTCTCCCGGGGTGATGCGCGCACTATTCGTATTTATCGCCGGTCACAAGTTCAAACACTGTCCTGCACGCCTTATTGTGAAAGCGCTTTTAAAAGTGATGCCGAAAGAGCATCAGAGGCGGAATCCGCTGCTGCGAACAATTAGAGCATAGCTCATTCGAGCAAAATTGGAGTTGGCCCCGAGTAAAGCCCTAATTTCGGTATTTTTGGTTTGGTTTGAGCACGGCATTCTCTAGTCCGGCCTGATATTATATAGTTTATAAGGCGTAGAAATATTTGTTAAAACTTTTCTGCGCAGAAAAACCAGATCGAAATCGTTCTAGTTTATTACTGCTCCCACATCCTTTTTTGGAGAAAGAGCGGAAAATCATGGGCGTCCCAAAATCAACAGCATTAAAGCAAAGTTCCCCACTCCGCACGTTGCTCAAAAATTTCAGTGGTAGTCGCGAAGGCAGTGTAGCGATAGAATTTTCAATGCTGACAATCCCGTTTGCCATGCTGATTTTTGCGATCATAGAAACGTGCGTTTCATTCACCGCTCAGCAAGTAATAGCCAATGCCACTGACAATTATGCCCGCGATATTCGTACCAACATAATAAAGAAGGAAAATGTCAACATCGCAGCGCTTAAAGCCAAGATATGCAATAATATCAGCTTCTTGGTGACAGCTGGCTGCCCTGGCTTGTCAGTTGATTTAAAAACCTATGGGTCGTTCGCCGACGTTCCAACTACAATTCCGCTCTTAAGTACTGGAGCCTTGAACAAATCTGGTTTCGCCGCCTTTTCCGGAGACGGACAGGTCATTCATTCATTGCGTGTATTTTATGAATGGCCTGTGATGACAGATTTTATCGCCGCTTACACCAGCACACTGCCTGACAAAAAAATATTGCTGTTTGCTTCTTCCACTTGGAAAAACGAGCCATTTTGAAACGTATTGGCCCAAAAGTGTTAGAGTTAGTGAAAGAGTAAGACCATGTTTATAAAGTTGAATGACCTATTTTCTAAGCTCCGCAAGAGCACCGCCGGTCGGTTTTCCCGGGAAAATAAAGGGGCGGCGGCGATAGAGTTTGCGCTGATTGCACCACTCCTGCTTACACTTTATTTGGGTACGATGGAGATTTCACGCGGCCTTCAGGTAAACAAGAAAGTTGGCCGTGCCGCAAGCACCATGGGCGACCTTGTGGCACAGCTTTCCAGTGGTGATAATGTCACAACAACCAGTATGGATGCGATCCTCAAGATTGGGAAAGCAACACTTCAGCCCTACGATTTATCGACACCAACAATCATAGTTTCGGGTATATCGATGGACGCGGCGGGGGTGGCCACAGTGGCCTGGTCCCGACAGTTAGTTGGAACCACTTACACAAGACCTTATGCAATAAACGCTCCTGCTACATCCCCCGCGATTCCAATTAAACTAAAAACCGCCAGCACATTTTTGATCAGGGTCCAAGTAAAGTTGGAATATGTATCGATTACAGGGTGGTCTCTTACAAAAAATAAAGTTGATGGTAGTGGCAAACCTTACGCGGCCATTGATATGTCTGAAATTTACTATTTCAAACCTCGTGTTGATGATGCATTGAGTTGTGCGGCCTGTTAAGCAGAATACCAAGAGCTGTTTATTTTTTTGAAAACGCCGCCAGCGCCTTCGTTGCGTTGATAGCAGCCGTGTAGTCACCATGTCTGATTTTAATAAAATTTATGGCATTCTCAGGGGCAATAAGATCAAATAGCTCAGGGTCCTTGGCGGCCAGGGTAATCAAAAAAGTAGTCACTGCCTGCTTTGCTTCCGGATTGATATTACGCCGGATAGCGTGTGGCCCATTTGGAATCGTGTTGGAAATCCATGCAGCTTTCACATTCAGCGCATCCGCCCCAAGGGCAATTGCCACACGGTCATTAGTCTGCAAGGCGGTTGCCAAGGTCCTATTTTGTGGAATGACTGCAAAAAAACCATCGATATCGTGGTTCAAATATGAGGAAACCACGCTTGATACGTCGGGCTGAATTTTTAGCCAAGGCTCGCTCCCCTTGACGGGCCGGTTCAATGCAATGAATTCGGACAGAGGCAGCCCGAAAGCTGGCATCGAGTCTTGTCCCGCAATGGCAATGCCCCTTGATGTTTCCATGGTTTTAAGCGACTGACCATCACGTAGGAAAAGCGCCGCCCGCACTCCGGTAGAACCGTCAAAATTAACGGACGCTACCAATGGTTCAACGCACTCGCATGCCAGCCACACGGTCGCATACGCAGTCGTGGAGTAGATTGCATATTCAACACGGGAACTGGCCTGCGCATCAATTAGAGCGGGAAAATCCTGCATTGGTATAATTTCAACCGGCATTTTTAGAGCATCAGCGTAGGCGTTACGTATTCTCTCCCGTTCAAGAGGCGATAGCTTTTGTAACTCTGCATTCACAATCCCGATACGGAATGTACCAAGATCAGCGCGCCAGTCAGCGTTGGCCGGCGTAATAAAAAGCAGAATTGGAAGCATTATGAAGGAGAAGGAGAAATGGATAGTAGATCTCTTGAAGGAATGTTTGAAACCCATCGCTTCGCTCTCTTTAATCGTTCCGAATCATTTTAGCATAATTGGACATGATGACATAAGCATCCTATTTGAAAATCTGAGGTTGATCATATGAGACGTGCATTTCTTTTTATACTGGATTCATTCGGTATTGGCGGTGCCCCCGATGCCGCTGATTACAGCGATACCGGCGCCAATACATTCGGACATATTGTCGAAGCATGCTCGCGTGGCGCGGGTGACCATGCAGGTCTTCGAAACGGAGTGATAAAGCTGCCGAATATGTTGGGGTTAGGTCTGGCGAATGCCGCGCAGTTGGCCTGTGGCTCACCCGTTGCGACGCTGCTTGCAGAACCATTTCCGACCGGCGTTTGGGGTGCGGCCACAGAGACATCTCACGGCAAGGACACTCCATCCGGCCATTGGGAAATTGCCGGCGTGCCAGTTCAATTTGTCTGGGGTTATTTTCCAGACACTGTTCCAACGTTCCCCGATGAGCTCATTCGAGCCATTGTGGCTGAGGCTGGACTAAGCGGCATTTTGGGTGATTGCCATGCTTCCGGCACAGATATTATCGAGCGATACGGCGAAGAACATATGGCTACAGGAAAACCAATTTTTTATACATCATCCGATTCCGTGATGCAGATTGCCGCGCATGAAGAGACGTTTGGGCTGGAACGGCTTCATGCGCTGTGCGCTATCGCCCGCAGGCATTTGGATAGTTATAACATCGGACGGGTCATTGCCCGTCCGTTTACCGGCACAAACAAACTTAACTTCGCGCGCACTGGAAATCGCAAAGATTATTCAGTGCCGCCGCCTGAGTCGACATTGCTTGACCGGCTGAAGGCCGCGGGCCGCAATGTGATCGCCATCGGGAAAATCGGTGATATTTATGCCCATCAAGGCACGACAGATGAGCGCAAAGCCAATGGCAATACGGCACTGTTTGACAAGACACTTATCGCTATGGATGACGCCCAGGACGGCGACTTGGTTTTTACTAACTTCGTTGATTTTGATATGTTGTTCGGCCACCGCCGCGATGTGCCGGGCTATGCACATGCGCTTGAGAGCTTTGATGCAAGGTTGCCAGAAGCCATAGCGAAACTGCGCGATGGCGATATGATGATCCTCACCGCCGACCATGGCTGTGACCCGACATGGCGCGGAACGGACCATACGCGGGAACGTGTCCCCATTTTAATGTATAGCCCGGATATCGCGCCGGGCACATGCGGAATTCGAAATACATTTGCTGATATTGGCGAGACTATCGCGGCGCATCTTGGCATTAGTGCCGGACCACATGGCCACTCCTTTTTACCGAGATCGTGATGAGTTATTATGCCTGAATTACCTGAGGTCGAGACTGTAAGGCGCGGGCTTGCGCCATCAATGGAGGGTGCGCGCGTGATGCGGCTTGAACTGCGCCGCAAGGATTTACGCTTTCCCTTTCCGGATAAATTGGCGCAGCGCCTTGAGGGCAAGTTGATCATTTCACTGTCGAGGCGGGCCAAATATCTGCTGATTGCGTTTGATGACGGGCTGACGCTCATATCCCATCTAGGCATGAGCGGGTCATACCGCGTCGAAACAGCGGCAGACGATCAAGTAGAGGGCAATTTTCATCATCCGCGCTCCAAGCTCGCTGCTCACGATCATGTTATCTTTCATCTCACGCATCCGGATGCAGGAGAGGTGCGCATTGTCTATAATGACCCGCGCCGCTTCGGTTTCATGCTTCTGGCGGAGGCAGGCGCGGCGCAGAACCATCCTATTTTGTCCTCCATAGGCATAGAACCACTTGGCAACGTCCTATCTGGCAAGCTGATTGCAGAACTGTTCGCAGGGCGGAACACGACTTTTAAGTCTGCGTTACTGGATCAAAAGATTATCGCCGGACTTGGCAATATCTATGTGTGCGAGGCCCTCTGGCGTGCGGGTCTGTCGCCTTTTGCCGCCAGCGGCACATTGAGGCCTCCTCGATCAGACCTCTTGGCGCAATCAATTCGCGACGTATTGTCTGAAGCAATTGAAGCTGGTGGCTCCAGTCTGCGCGACCACCGCCAAACAGACGGCACACTGGGTTATTTTCAGCACCGTTTCTCTGTTTATGACCGGGAAGGCGAAGCTTGTCTGCGCGAATCGTGCGATGGAACGGTTGCACGGCAAGTTCAAAACGGACGTTCGAGTTTTTTCTGCCCCCGATGCCAAAAACACCCTCTGAAAAGGGAGCAAAAAACGTAAGACTTTCGCGTATAGGGAATTGAGCGAACAAACGGTTTACTAAGGCCGATATTAGCCGATTTGTTGGTTGACGCATCGGCTAACCTCCACTATACAGCCCGCACATGAGGCGGCCTTTCGGTCGCCCCTTTAATTTCGCCGCTTTCATTAATGTTTGCAGGCACAACAAAACGAGGCATCCATGGCCAACACATCTTCGGCCAAAAAAGCGACCCGCAAGATCGCCGCACGCACGGAAGTTAACAAGGCACGCCGTTCGCGCATCCGCACTTTTGTGCGCAAGGTCGAGGAAGCCATCGCTTCCGGTGACAAGGCAGCCGCTCAAGCAGCATTCAAAGATGCGCAGCCGGAAATGATGCGCGGCAGTTCAAAGGGCGTTATTCACGCCAACACAGTTGCACGCAAGGTTTCCCGTTTGAGCAAACGAGTCGCAACAATCGGCGCATAATATTTTCGCCGATTTCTGTTTGAAAACCCGGTCTTTGACCGGGTTTTTTGTTTTATAAGGAACTGTTTTTAAATTGCCTAACGTCAGTATATTCGGGCGAAGTCTGGATTTAATTGCCTCAAGTATTAAGTAAATTAATAATTTTCATGTCAAGAATTACCCTTTAAATTCATATAGTTACAAATGGTTATCCACAGCCTGTCCACAATTTTAGCGGCATTGCCGCACCTAAGCCATGTCAAGTAATAAAATTAAATATTTTTCTTAGCCGGCAGTTTCAACTCCGCAGAATTATCGAACCGTTGAAAACGCTTTGATTCACCGATACTTACTCCATTAACCATTTTTCAATTGGACTCATTGCCTGCAACCGGTTGCGCCAAATCGTTAAAAATCTCTAAACGAGGGCTTGCGGCAGGGCCATTCAATTTTGTAGTTTGAAACCAACAAAAGAGGCGGACAAGAGCCTGAATAATTCCGAAACCGGTGACGGTGGTTGCGCAAAGTCATATTTTGCGACCGGTTTTGTTTGACCTTTTTGTGGGGGAATTTTGCTTTTTGTGTTTTGCAAGTCTTGCGGTTGTATCGCCGTCGGCATGGTTTTGTGCGCCAAAAATAGATCTCCTCAATTGCAGTGCAGTGTAAGGGTTTGTGTCCGTGACGTTAAATTATGTGAGTACAACTTTCGGATCAAAAGCAGATAAGATCATGAGTGCCGGCAATACGGTACCGTTACTATTTTCAGGCGGGCAAGAGGAAACTGTGACCATGAACAAGCCAGATGCCATTGCTGCGTTTGAGCGCGTCCAAGCCCAGCTTAAGTCACGCTTGGGTAGCGAAGTGCACTCCTCATGGTTTGGGCGTTTGAAGCTGGCGGAAACATCAAAGAGCATCGTCAGGCTCACCGTACCGACGCCATTTTTGCGCGCTTGGATTAGCAATCACTACATGGATTTGATTTCTGAGCTCTGGCGCATCGAGTTTCCTGATGTGCTGAAGGTCGAAATCGTCGTGCGAACCGCCACCCGCGCCGGCATGGACGCACCGGCAACGATAGATATGGATGCGACCCGCCCGGCCAAAGCCGTTGCAGCACCGCAACTATCCAAGGATCGCAAACCAGCGGGCACAAATTCTGGCGCGGAAGCGCTGCGTGACCCGGCCGTCGGTTCGGCGCTCGACCCGCGCTACACATTCGCTAATTTCGTTGATGGCGCATCAAACCGCGTTGCCCACGCGGCGGCAAAAACCGTTGCCGAGTCCGGCACCGGGGCTGTGCGCTTCAATCCATTGTTCATTCACGCGTCAGTCGGGCTTGGCAAAACGCATCTCTTGCAAGCCATTGCCACAGAAGCCGTGCTACGCAATCCGAAGGCCCGCGTTGTCTATCTCACCGCTGAATATTTCATGTGGCGTTTCGCCACCGCAATCCGCGATAACAGCGCCTTGTCTTTTAAAGAGCAGCTACGCGACATTGATCTTCTTATCATCGACGACATGCAGTTTTTGCAGGGCAAAGCGATCCAAAACGAATTTTGCCATCTGGTAAACATGCTGATTGACAGCGCCCGCCAAGTTGTGGTCGCTGCAGATCGTCCGCCCTCGGAACTGGAATCGCTTGATCCGCGCGTCCGCTCACGCTTGCAAGGCGGTGTCGCGCTTGAAGTCGGTGCGCCTGATTATGCAATGCGGCTTGATATTTTGAAACGTCGTTTGGCCGCCGCGCAGGCGGAAGACGCTTCGCTCAACATTCCTGACAATATCCTCGATCACGTCGCTAAAACCGTGACTGGCAGCGGGCGCGACTTGGAAGGTGCGTTTAACCAACTACTGTTCCGCCAAACCTTTGAACCGGATATGACGGTTGAGCGCGTCGAGGAATATCTTGGCCACCTCATTCGCAACGGCGAGCCTAAGCGTGTACGCGTAGAGGACATTCAGCGCGTGGTTTCGCGCCATTACAATGTGCCGCGCTCGGACCTGTTGTCCAACCGCCGCACCCGCATCATCGTGCGTCCACGCCAAGTGGCTATGTATTTGGCCAAAATGATGACACCGCGCTCGCTGCCGGAAATTGGTCGTCGTTTTGGTGGTCGCGACCACACTACGGTGCTGCACGCTGTGCGCAAAATCGAAGGCCAAATTGGAGCGGATCCAAAACTATCGCAGGAGATGGAGCTGCTTAAGCGGCTCATTCAAGAGCAGATGTAAGTGAGCGGGGGAAGCCTTAGGTTTTCCCCGTAATTCATCGCTGATTTGGGCAATGCTGCAACACTAGACTTGCGTTTTAGCAGGAATCCCGCTCATTTAGGGTTCTACGGAAACCCTTCGCAATGGGTGGCGGCTACTAGGCCGCGACCAGTCCTTTTTGAACTTGCGACCTTTTTTTGAATATGAGAGTCTGTCATGCGTGTTACCATTGAGCGTTCCAATCTGCTGAAAACCCTCAACCATGTTCACCGTGTTGTAGAGCGGCGCAACACCATTCCTATATTGTCCAACGTGCTCATCCGTGCTGATGGCTCCAAATTGGAACTGAAGGCAACAGACTTGGATTTGGAAATCAACGAATCGACCGTTGCGATGGTCGAGCAGGCTGGCGCGACGACTGTACCTGCGCATTTGCTTTATGAAATCGTGCGCAAATTGCCGGATGGCGGCGAAGTGCAGCTGGCGACAAACCCGGACGGCACATCAATGACGGTCATCTCAGGCCGCTCAAATTTCCGTTTGCAATGTCTGCCGCAATCTGACTTTCCAGAGCTTACCTCGGGCACGTTCACCCATCAGTTCCGCATGAACTCGACCGCGCTTAAGGGCTTGATCGATAAGACACAATTTGCGATTTCCAACGAGGAAACCCGCTATTATCTCAACGGTATTTACCTCCACACAATCGAGGTTGGCGGCGATTTGAAACTGCGCGCTGTGGCCACGGACGGTCACCGTCTCGCCCGCGCCGAAGTGGGTGCGCCCTCCGGTTCCGAAGGCATGCCGGGCATCATTATTCCGCGCAAGACCGTTGCCGAGTTGCAAAAGCTTGGCGATGATCCGGATATAATTATGACGGTGGAACTGTCCGATTCCAAAATCCGCTTCACCATAGGCGGTGTCGTGCTGACATCAAAGCTGATCGACGGTACCTTCCCTGATTATCAGCGCGTTATTCCTTCCGGCAATGACAAGAAAATGACGATTGACCGCCAAAGTTTTGCCAATGCGGTGGACCGGGTATCGACGATTTCGAGCGAGCGCGGGCGGGCCGTGAAAATGGCAATTGCCGATGGATTGGTGACTTTGACTGTGAATAACCCTGATTCTGGCAGTGCTTCGGAAGAATTGGCGGCGGAATATGCTTCGGACGATATAGATATAGGTTTTAACGCCAAATATCTGCTCGATATCACCAGCCAGCTTTCCGGCAGCGAGGCAGTTTTTATGTTGGCAGACTCCGGTTCGCCAACGCTCATCCGCGATGCGGCGGATGATGGCGCCTTGTATGTCCTGATGCCGATGCGCGTTTAAGCTTCTGATGCGGGTTAAACTGCGCCAACTTAATCTCGTGGACTTTCGCAACTATGCCCGCTTGGAGCTTCCCTTTGGTGGGCAACATGTTGTTATTACAGGCGAAAATGGCGCGGGTAAAACTAATTTGCTCGAAGCTATTTCGTTTTTATCGCCCGGGCGAGGCATGCGTCGCGCTGTTTTGGCAGATGTCGCGCGGGTGGATTCGGCTAATGGATTTGCCATTAATGCATTGATCGAAAACAACAACGGGGAGGTATCCTTAGGCACCGGCACGTTCGGCGAGACGCAAGGTAGCGATTCGGCGCGACGCCTGAAGGTGAATAGCGCAGCACAGCGCAGCACGGATGCACTCACTGATTATGTTCGTGTGGTGTGGATTACGCCGCAAATGGATGGTCTTTTTTCCGGCCCTGCGGCAGACCGGCGGCGTTTTATTGACCGGTTGGTTTTGGCCATCGATCCGCTGCACGGACAGCGCTCACTGGACTTTGAACGCGCCATGAAATCGCGCAACCGCCTGTTTGAAGAGGGCCGTGATGATCAGCGCTGGTATGATGCCATTGAGACCCAACTAGCTGAATATGCTACAGGAATCGCCGCAGCGCGGGTCGAACTTGTGCGGCTTTTAAGCGCTATGATGGATCAGTTTCCCGATGATGGGCCCTTCCCGAAAGCTGATTTGGCACCGCAAGGCATGATCGAGGAAATGCTGCTTCACGGCGTGAATGCCGCCGATATCGAGGATGAATATCGCCAGTCCCTGGCCAAAAACCGCGCCCGCGACCGGGCAGCGGGGCGCACGCTTGACGGGCCCCACAGAAGTGATTTGGCAGTTTTTCACCGGCCAAAGAACATGGCGGCCGGGCAATCCTCAACTGGCGAGCAAAAAGCGCTGCTGGTGGGGATCATTTTGTCCCATGCACGGCTGGTTGCCCGTATGACAGGGGCCGCGCCCTTGCTGCTTTTGGATGAAATCGCTGCGCATTTGGATGCCGGAAGGCGGGCTGCGCTCTTTGAAATCATTGATGAATTAGGCAGTCAGGCCTTTATGACGGGGACAGACAGAGCCTTGTTTTCGGCGCTGGAAGGACGGGCTGAGTTTCTGTCAGTTTCGCATGGTAATGTGTCGAAAGACAGTGAAGACAACTTCGTTTCTACAGGTTAGGGTGAGTCATGACCGAGCAATACCCCCTCTCAAAAATCGAAATTGAGCGCTATGCGCGGCATATTGTGCTGTCCGAAATTGGCGGGGCGGGGCAGCAAAAACTTAAGAAAATCAGAGTGTTAGTGGTTGGAAGCGGCGGACTTGGATCACCGGTTTTGCAATATTTGGCGGCGGCTGGCATTGGAACACTGGGGTTAGTGGACGATGACCGCGTTTCCCTATCCAATCTGCAACGGCAGGTGATTTTTGATACCGATTTGGTTGGCCAGCCGAAAGTTCAAGCCGCTGCAAACCGGATTTCCCATATAAATCCGCATGTTAAGGTGGAAACGCACGAGGTGCGGCTGTCTGCCGACAATGCCCGCGATTTGATTTCGCGTTATGATATCATCGTAGATGGCTCGGATAATTTTGAAACGCGCTATCTGGTGGCGGATGTTTGCGAGGCGACAAAGCGCCCTTTGGTGGCTGCGGCCTTGGGGCGGTTTGATGGCACATTGACGGTCCTAAAACCGTACGAAGAACGGTCGGGAACGACACGCCAACCGCACGAAGACGATACGCAAACGGTGCGCAACGCGCACGCAACCGATACGCCGCCCGAAATGAACCCGCGATACCGGGACCTGTTCCCCGAAGCGCCGCCCGAGGGGCTGGTTCCCACTTGCGCCGAGGCCGGAGTGCTTGGTGCGCTGGCTGGCGTGATGGGAACCTTGCAGGCAATGGAGGTCATCAAGCTTGCGGCTGAAATCGGCGAGCCGCTGGTCGGGCGGCTACTCATGTATGACGCGCTGGCGGCGCGGTTTGACATCATAAAATACCGCAGGCGACCCCGATGACTCTGCACCTCAAAGATGACGAACTTGCCATGCTGTCAGGCACTTCCGGCCAAGGCGCGGCGATGGCGATGCGTCTGGTTTCGGAAAGTGCGCAGCTGCTGGGCGCATCGCAATTGGTGGATGTGCAGTCCGCCCATATAGACGGGGCGCTGTACCATGGCGACAGCGGCACGCTGTTTGCCGAGCGCTTGGCAGATCTCAGCGCGAAGGTGAAGGTGCGGGCGACGTTGAATGTCGGGGCGCTGGATTTGACCGGTTGCTCCACCAACCGCCTGCCGCCGCATGAGCGCGAAATGGCGCGGCGCTTGATGAAGGCCTATATCGCGCTCGGCTGTGAACCCTCATGGACCTGCGCACCCTATCAGGCCGGCCACCGTCCGGCTTTTGGCTCGGATGTGGCGTGGGGTGAGTCCAATGCTGTGGTGTTTTGCAATTCCGTGCTGGGCGCGCGCACAAACCGCTATGGCGACTATCTCGACATCGCCTGCGCGATAACCGGAAAAGCCCCGCGCACGGGGCTGCACTTACCGCAAAACCGGCTGGCGACATTTGTGTTTGATGTGTCAGGCCTGCCGCAAAATCAGGATGAGAGTTTTTGGCCCGTTCTGGGCAGCCTTTATGGCAAGATGGCTGGCACAAGCATTGGCGTCGTCACCGGCGTTGCTGTGCATCCCGGCGAAGACGCGTTGAAAGCCTTCGGCGCGGCCAGCGCTTCCACCGGCGGCGTCGGCCTGTTTCATATATCAGGCGTCACGCCGGAAGCGCCGGACGCGCAAACCATCCTTGGCGGCAACGCGCCGCTGGAAACAATGGTGATTACGCCCGCACTTTTTGCCGCGCAGAAGAAGAAAATGGCAACAGTGCAAGGCGCAACGCGGATTGATGCGGTGGCCATCGGCAGCCCGCATCTATCAATGGAAGAGTGCAAACGGCTGGCGTTCCATATTGGTGCGCGAAAACTAACGATTCCGTTTTATGCCTGCACAGGGCGGCATGTGTTGAAAGATTTAGAAAGCACCGGCTTACGCAAATCGCTGGAGGCCTGCGGCGTGACGGTGGTTATCGACACCTGCGTTGTCGTGACCCCGATTATGAAACATCTGCCGGAAGGCATTCTCATGACCAATTCCGGCAAATTCGCGCAATATGCACCGGGGAATACGGGATATAGAGTGGTGTTTGGCTCAATGGCGGAATGCGTGGAGAGCGCAGTGAGAGGAGTGCCGAGCTACGCTTAGCCATTTCTCTGATTTTACCTTGATAAAATACGCCATTGGCGTAATTTAGGTTTACAGAGATTGTTCGGACCAATCGTTATCTGAAAGATTTGAAGCGCTTGTGATGCGGCGAGGCTGAGATCAATTCTCTGGAAGTTTTGGTGGCGGCAACTCCGTTGGCTGGCGATGTAATACTTGGGTTACAAGGCATTCGCAAAGTCCGGTTTGGGTTTGGTGGAAGAGGCAAGCGTGGAGGCGGGCGGGCAATCTATTTTCTGCAAGTGTCCGATGAAATCATAGTGATGCTGACTGCATATGCAAAAAATGAACAAGATGATTTGACTGCCAAACAAAAGAAGCAGGCTCTTTCTGTACGAAAGGAATTCGAAAATGAGTGACGTTGGAAACAATCTTATCGAAGGGCTGCGCGAAGCGCTGGCTTGGAAGCGCGGTGAACTGGCGCTTGAAACGGTCAATATCGACCCTCTTCCAGCGGCCCGCATTAAAACTATCCGTAAGGCGGTTGCCAAATCTACTGCAGAATTTGAAGAGAAGTTTGGAATTCCTGCTTCTACAATGAATAATTGGGAACAAGGTCGCCGTAAGCCGGACCCGGCTGGAAGATTGCTGTTGCGGGTGATCGAGGAAGCGCCGGCAATGGTTGAAAAAGTTGCACACAAGGCAGCTCAGAACTTTTTACCACATGTTGTTAGTTATGGCTCGCGGTTGAAAATGAAAAGTTCGCCTATGCTTGATCTCTCTGCGCTTGAAGTCTTGATTGCGGGACCGGAAGGCGTCGCGCTGCCCCGCGATGCGCCCGTAATAACCCTCACCGCCCCGATCAGCTTTTGGGGCGGAGTGGACCCGAAAACGTCCATGATAGCCGATGTGCGCCACCCGCAACATGGCGAGGCGATTGCGGGGAAAATTCTGTTTTTGCCCGGTACGATTGGCTCTTCTTCGGCTTCGGCGGTTTTGCTGGAACTCATTCACGCAGGAATCGCGCCAGTGGCAATCGTTATGCACGAAACGGACGCGATATTGCTGCTTGGCGTGCTGGTGGCGCGCGAAATGGGTTGGGCATGGCCGGTGGTGCTGCGCATGGATAGGGGAGGGTTTCCGCGTTAGAGTATTTTCGAATAACGTGAAACACGTCATGTTTAAGAATAATGCAACAAAAACATAGGGTTAGTGTGTCGTTTTATACCTTTTAAAACGAGAGGCACTCTAGCCGCCCTATGCTGCATTTACCGCCAGTAGTTCTTCAGAGGTTATCAGGGCTAACATCGAGATTGCCGATTGCGGCCTGCAGAAAAAGAAGCCCTGTAGATGGTGGTAGATGGTGGCAGCCTGTCAGGCGCAAAAGCCGGCCCTGCTCATCAGATTCAATACACCCGGCAGTACTGGACGCCGGTGTAGAATCGGCTTGGCGCTCTAAAGTTTTGTTTAAGCATCGCTTTTGTCCAAAAACCGCATACACTTTTTGGCTCGATGCTTTAGGGGTAATCCACTGTCTCCAAATATAGCCCGTCCGGCGGCGCGACGGCACCACAGGCGGCGCGGTCCCGTGCCTCCAGCGAGGCCTTCAAATCCAAAGCGCTCCATTTGCCCGATCCTACATGCTCTAACGAGCCTACCATCGAGCGCACTTGGCGATGCAGGAATGAGCGGGCGGAAAGATGGAAATAAATCATCTCGCCGTTTTGGCTGACATCAAAGCGCTCCATAGTGCGTATGGGGCTTTCAGCCTGACATTCGGCATCACGGAAGGTCGAAAAATCATGATGGCCGACAAGGTGCTTCGCCGCCTCCTGCATGGCTCCCGCGTTAAGCGTGCGCTTGATATGCCAAACCAGCCCGCGCTCAAACACCGGCGGCGAGCGGCGGTTCATAAGCTTATAAACATAATGTCGGCGGTTGGCAGAGAAGCGGGCGTGGAAGTCGTCATCGACTTTTTCTACTGTGATGATTGCGACGAGATGTGAAGCCAGTTGCTGGTTGACGGCGTCGCGCACGACGTCGGTGCGCCAGTCTTTTTCCAAGTCAACATGTACGACTTGGCCCGTGGCATGAACACCGGAATCCGTTCGCCCTGCCGCGACAATCCTCGGATAAGTGCCGGTGAATTTAAGGAAAGCCTCTTCCAGCGCCTGCTGCACAGTCATATCCTCGACCTGCCGTTGCCAGCCGCAGAAGGCCTGTCCATTATAGGCAATAGTGAGTTTGTAACGCGGCATCAGACCACCTTGCTCACGCTGGCACCGCGCAAGAAATCTGTTGCGGACAGCGGCTTGCCGCCAGCACGTTGCAGCGATGTGATGGTGATAGAATTAGTCGCACACGCCATGGTCAAGTCTTCAATTAAAGTGCCCGTGACGCCGCGTTTATCCGTCACTTTTGATGCCAAGATTTTCACGCGCTCTAATTTTCCTGCAATTTCCATTTCGCACCACGCGCCCGGAAACGGGCTGATACCGCGAATGTGATCATGCACTGTTTTGGCAGGTTTTGACCAATCAATCCGCGTTTCCGCCTTGTCGATTTTCCTGGCATAAATCGCGCCGTCACCGGCTTGCCCGGTGAGCGGCAAGTTGCCGGCCTCGAGCTTCGCCATCGCCTCAACCATCAGCCTCGCACCGACGGCCATCAGTGCATCGTGCAATTCGCCCGCCGTTGTTTCTGCACCAATACGGACAATTTCGCTAAGCGCGACAGGGCCGGTATCCAGCCCGACATCCATTTTCATCACCATCATACCGGTCCGTTCATCGCCCGCCATGATCGCCCGCTGAATTGGCGCCGCCCCGCGCCAGCGCGGCAGCAGCGAAGCGTGACCATTGTAGGCGCCAAATGTCGTGCCTTCGAGAATGGCCCTGGGCAGCAGCAGGCCGTAGGCGACGACCACGGCGACATCCGCTCTCAATGCCTTGAACGCATCAACATCTTCAGCGTTTTTAAAATTCAGCGGCGTGCGCACTGGCAGGCCCAAGCCCTCCGCCTTCTGCTGCACAGGCGACTTCACCAAATCCAGCCCGCGCCGCCCGCCCGCACGGGGCGGCTGGCAATAGACGCAGACAATCTCATTGCCGGCATCATGCAGAGCCTGCAATGTATGGTCGGCAAATTCGGGCGTACCCATGAAAATAATACGCAAGAGATCAGCCTTCAATCGGGTTAACGAGTTTCAGGCACACAAAGTGATCGCTGAATCTGCAACAAGGCTTTTTCGGAAACATTTCGCCCACGCTGATGCGCACTTTCAGCAAGTATCCGCTTCATGCCGTCGGGAATGTTCCAGAATAGCGAATCGCCCATATGCACCTCTTGGCTTCAGGAACAAACCATACATGGTCTTCAATTTGGTATCAAAGATATCAAACTAAATGATCTTTATCAACCGGACGCGTTGAACCCTGATGCTTGGCTATTTTGCCGAACTTTTTAATCACACGCTCGCGCTTTAGCTTGGAAATATGATCTATGAACAATACGCCGTTGAGATGGTCAATTTCGTGCTGCAAACAGGTAGCCAAGAGGCCGTCGGCCTCGATCTCGCGCTGCTTGCCGGCACGGTCAATATATTTGACCCGCACGCCGGACGGGCGTCCCACTTCGGCATAATAGTCCGGAATTGAAAGGCAACCCTCTTCATACACGGACCGGTCTTCGCTTGTCGCAATGATTTCCGGATTTATGAAAAGCTGCGGATCTTTCTCATCATCGCCCTTGGCCAGATCAATAACCAGCATCCGCAAAGGCAGCGCAATTTGAATGGCGGCAAGGCCGATGCCAGGTGCGTCATACATGGTTTCCAGCATATCACCGGCAAGTTTGAGCAGCGCCGCATCTACCCGTTCGATTGGCTTTGACACGGTTTTCAGGACTGGATCCGGCAGGATGATAAGCGGGCGAATGGACATAAGCGGCAGATAATCAATCACCGCATTTTCGTCAATACGGAGAGTCAGGCATCGTTCTTGCTTTGTGCTGTTTATTGCGTGCGAATCGGGCTAATGAGCAGTATGGATATTCAAACGCTCGTGGCGACACCCTTTATGACCATCGGAACCCACATTATCACGATGGGGCAGATGGCGATTGGCGTTGCGGTTTTGGCCGCGCTGCTCTTGCTGTTCCTTGGCGCGTCCCTGCTGCGCCAAACCAGGGCGCGAGCGCAAAGCGAAGCACAGATGGTGGAGCGTGCCCGAGAGGCGGAAGACCGGATGGCGGATATTTTGAAATCGCAATCCGAAATGCAGGGCCGAATGCAGACTATGGCGGAGATATTTGGCTCGCGCCAATCGGAGATGACGCAGGCCATTCGCGAACGGCTCGATGGCATGACCAGCCGCATTGGTCAGACCATGGTGGAGCAGACAAAGTCCACGCACGAAAACTTGGCCAAACTGCAAGAGCGACTGGCGGTGATTGACAGTGCACAGGCCAATATCAGCGCCCTTGCCGGACAGGTCGTGACGCTGCAATCCATCCTCAATAATAAGCAGACGCGCGGCGCATTCGGCCAAGCTCGGATGGAGGCGATTGTTGCCGACGGGCTGCCGCACGGCGCTTATGAATTTCAAGCAACGCTTTCTACCAATGTGCGGCCTGATTGTTTGATTAGAATGCCCAATGGCGCGCCTTCGCTGGCGATTGACGCTAAATTTCCGCTGGAATCTTGGAATGCTATCAAAGCCAGCGACGGCCCGGATATCAAGCGCGCAGCCGAAACACAGTTTCGCCGCGATATGGACGTGCATATCAAAGACGTTTCAGAGAAGTACCTTATTCAGGGTGAAACGCAGGATACGGCATTTTTGTTTGTTCCTTCAGAATCTGTGTTTGCGGAAATCCATGAGCATTTCGAGGCAATCGTGCAGAAGGCGCACCGCGCACGGGTGGTGATTGTATCCCCATCGCTTTTGATGCTATCCATTCAAGTCATCCAAGCGATTTTGAAAGATGCCCGTATGCGCGAGCAGGCGCATTTAATCCAAGGTGAAGTGGTGCGTCTGATGGATGATGTCGGGCGGTTGGATGAGCGGGTGCGAAGGCTCCAAGGCCATTTTCAGCAGACGTCCAAAGATGTCGATGATATTTTGATATCGACATCCAAAGTTACCAAACGCGGGCAAAAGATTGAATCATTGGAGTTTGGCGAGGTGCCCGCCGCTCCTGCTGCGACAGCACCGGAAGCGCCTGTCGCTGCTGTTTCGCGCACGGGCCAATTGCGGCTGAGAGTGGTGGACGGCGAAGACTAAATCAGCTCACAATCTCTGGCTCGCCTGTTTAAAAATGCTGGGAGTTTTATAAAATCTTCTCCATGAACACGCTGCATCTATCCGGCGCGTACGGTGCAAATGCCGGGCGTGGCTGGAAGCCATTATTGCGATAGAGCGCGAGCGCGGCAAAAGAATAGATACCGGTTTCGAGGCGCAAATCACTAATATTTTTAAGCCTTACATAATCTTCAATAGCCTTCAAAAGCACAAAGACCACGCCCGCGCCGCCGTGACTTACAACAACCGAACCGCAGCCCGGCGCCACGCCCCCGCGCCGTGCCACGAAGAAACGCACTTCCGGTTTTAGTAGTTCGGAAATATCCAGCATGTGGTTGCTTTCCGCCGGATAGAGGTCCGCCGCCATTTCACCGGATGCTTACAGAAAGGCGATGACTTCCGGCTGGTTCGGCGTTTCCTGTGCTACGGATATTTGTGCCGCGCCACGCAAGTCCTTGTGGTAATAGATTGTCGCGCAGAGCGAACCGTCCGGCCATTGCGCATAATTCGGGATGGCGCCAACAGGCGTCCAGCCGCCGCGTTTATAAAGCCTGTCGCTATAGCTATCCGTCACAGCATCCAGCACCATCAGCCACCATCCAGCCTTGCGCGATTCATCCTGTGCCGCATTGAGCTGCGCCGGTGCCTTTGCCGCGCCCTTTCCGGTGCACCAGCATTTTGGAAAGGTCCGACCTGTGGGGTTGATTGGGGATGCCTGAGGCCACGACTTGCACCGTGCCGATCAATCGGCTGGCCTCTTCTGCAACCAATTAAATTCGCTGACCGTGCATAACACCGTCAGCAATTGTTTCCCAAAATGCCAGCGCTTCAGCGCGGGTTATATCCGCCATGAAGGAGACAGATGCGCCGCCCGCTACACAGTCGGGCAAAATGTCTGCCAACTCACCGGTTCGAGATTTTGCTTCACTATACGATAGGCGGCGGATGGCAGAGGTGTTGATATATTGGTCCTGCTTTATGGGAAAAGATGCGAAAGAATGACCGCGTAGCGGGCAGGGTCATTGGTTGGACTATGAAATATCAGCGGCTTATCGAGCCGCATAAAAAGACAGTCTCCCTTGGAAAGCATCGTTCTTTTATCACCCGCGCTCATTTCCATCTGCCCGTCTAAAATCCAGATTTGCTGGGCGATGCCCTGCCAGCCAAGCGTATTGTCGAATATCACTGTTTTGCCCGGTGGAAAGACGACATCGACAATTTCGGCCGCGCCTTGTGCACCCGCAGGCGAGATATTGCGGCGCTGGTAGCGGGTTTCAAGATCCGTCCAAACAGATTGAACTTCCGTTCTTGAAAGTGGAGAGCCCCCGGTAACGCCCGTGGAAAACAGCGATGAGACGGTGACGCCCAGCCCCGCAGCCAGCCGCGCCAGCGTTGCTTCGGTCGGGCTCACTTCACCCCGTTCAATCTTTGAAAACATTGCACGACTGACGCCGGAGATTTGCGCAAACTGGTCCAGTGTCCAATCCCGGGCTTGACGGGCGGTTTTGATTTGTTGCGCTAATTGCCCGTTTCTTTCCATTATTTTAGAACATATCTCTTTTACAAGAATTCAAGTGGTAAATTTCACAATTTGTTAAGTCAGGGGTAAGTGCCACGCATGGCTCCCCTGCGCGGGCCTGTGTGGCTAAATTTTGCGAAAACAGCTATTAAATAGTTATTATTAAAGGAAAAATCATGCGTACCGCGCCTAAGACTACCTTCTTGAACTCAATCATCGCCGCCTTCGCTTTGGGAGCCACATTCGGCTACCGCGACTCGAGCCGCGACCGTCGCTACAAATAATCTAACTTACTTTAATTTTTTTTTCAGCGCAGCTACCGGATAACATTCGGGAGCGAAACCGGATTTTGCCTGATAGTCACCGATCGAACGACGTGTCTTGAACCCCGGCAGACCGTCAGCACTGCCAACATCGTAGCCCTTGCCTTCCAGAAAAAACTGCATGCCGGCCACATCATGGCGGGTCAGCTTGCCTATGTCTTGCCATTTGCCGATGAATGCGCCGCCGCCTGATGTGATACGGTCCGCGACATTGCCTATGAACAGGGCGTAGAGATCGCTGTTATTATACTGCTTGATAACGTAGAAATTCGGCGTGGCGATAAACAGCGGACCGAGCCTTCCGGCGGGCGCGAGCAGATAGCTTTCGAGTTTCATATCGGATTTGGCAAACGGCTTGCCGCTCACCGGACTGATGCCGGCACCGGCCCATACGGATAAAGGCTTGCCGGTATCAGGCCCTTCCAAGGCGCAAGACACGCTGTCCGGCACACTCGCTTCCACACCCCAGCCGCGCCCCTTTTGCCAACCATAATCCACCAAATATTTCGCAATCGAAGCAAGCGTATCCGGCGTCGAGCCCCAAATATCGCGGCGGCCGTCACCATCAAAATCGACGGCGTGCTCAAGAAAAGACGAAGGCAAAAACTGCGGCTGGCCCATTGCGCCCGCCCAGGACGAGCGCATCATGGCAGGCGTGGCATAGCCTTTTTGCACGATTTCAAAGGCAGCCAACAATTCCTTGGTGAACAGGTCTTTGCGCGTGGACATGAAGGCCTTTGTACCCAGAACCTCAAACGCATTGAACGGGATTTTCACGGTGCCATAGCCGGATTCGCGGCCCCAGATTGCCAACACAATGCCGGATGAGACGCCATATTGCTTTTCGATTTTTGTCAGCACTTTACCGAATTGACCCAACCGCGCCTTGCCGCCGGACACGAGCGCGGCGACTTTTTTTTCTGAAAAGTAAGCGGCGGGAGAGTTGAACTCGGCCTGATCCTGGTTCTTTGGCAACTTGGAGCCGGGCATAACCAAATCCGGCAAGTCCAGTTTGAGATGAATACCCGAAATACTGGCATCGAACGTCTCGCGGGAAATACCGCCCGCCTTTGCCTCTGGCCAAATATCGCTCTCCAGCCACGCTTTGAAACTATCATCCAGCGTGGCGGCGCAGGCGGGAAACACCGCCAAAAAAGACAGGCTAAATGCAATGAGCCGGAGTGATTTCATAAAAAATTCACTCCAAATCAAAGCCGTGTCCGCGCGCGCATGGCTGCGGCCAGCGTGCCATCATCAAGGTAATCCAACTCGCCGCCGACAGGCACGCCGTGGGCAAGCCGTGTCACGCTGACGCCAAACTCACGCAACTGGTCGGTGACATAATGCGCTGTGGTTTGGCCTTCGACAGTGGCATTGACGGCGATAATCACCTCTTTGGTATCGCCCCGCGCCACGCGGTCCACTAGCGATTTGATATTGAGATCATCCGGCCCGATGCCATCAAGCGGCGATAGGCGTCCGCCGAGCACATGATATTTGGCTTGCATTGCCGCGCCCGCGCGCTCCAGCGCCCATAGGTCGGCAACATCTTCAACCACCACCAACAGACCGCTGTCGCGCCGCTCATCGCAGCACACCGTGCAAGGGTCGGACGTATCAACATTGCCGCATTCGCTGCAAATGCGCACCTTGTCGTGCGCTTCCTGCATGGCGTGTGCCAACGGGCCCATGATCTGGCTTTTCTTCTTGATGAGATGCAACGCCGCCCTGCGTGCTGAACGCGGCCCTAGCCCCGGCACTTTGGCCAAGAGCTGTATAAGGCGTTCAATTTCAGGACCAACGATTCGTTTTGACATTATGGTTTCATAAACCATGTCTATGATATTTTGACAGGGAAGTTTTGCGGGAGCATTTTCGAGTGATGCGGGACATATCACGGTTAAGAATAATGCGACCCAATTAAGAGTGAGTGAATGTCATGGGTCAAGCTGGTTTAATCATTCGCGCAGGCAACGAAAGCGACCGCGCCCTTCTCGAAGACATGATCGCGGATTGCTACGCCACGGTTTATCCCGGCTGGTACGAGGCTGATATTCTGGCCGACGCGCTGCCCGCCATGCTGCGAATTGACCCCGCCCTGCTTGGCTCCGGCCATTATTTCGTTGCCGAAATGGATAATGTCATCGCCGGTTGCGGTGGCTGGAGTGCGTGTAAACCCGGCACAGGCGAAAGCATCGGCGCTACCGGCCACATCCGCCATTTCGCCACCCGCACCGGCTACATGGGCAAGGGCGTTGGCGGGGCCATCCTCGAACATTGCGTCATGGAAGCCTCGAACCACGGCGTTGAAAAGGTGCAATGCTTTTCAAGTCTGGCCGCCGAAAAATTCTACGCCCGCCACGGCTTCGACAAGCTGCAAGAAGTGAACGTCATGCTCGGCGGCGAGGCGGTGTTTCCGGCGGTGTTGATGGAAAAGACCTTAGCTTAGCCGGACTTCATCATGATTGAAATTTCGACCGTGACTAAAGCGCCATCTGCGCCACGGGCGCAACATAGCTCGCCCGTGCCGCCCGCACTGCCTCATGATTATCATCGGCCCAGATGATAAGCTGGCCGACAGGCGCAAGCATTGAAATGCCTAACGGTGTCAAGCTATACTCCACTTTTGGCGGAATGGTCGGGTAGAGCTTGCGCGAAACCAGCCCGTCAAACTCTAATTGCCGCAAAGTCTGCGCCAACATGCGCTGCGAAATATCCGGGATTTGCTTTTTCAGAGCATTGAACCGCAGCGTGCCGTGCTGCAATTCCATGACAACCAAAATCGTCCAACGGTTGCCTAAACGGTCCAACACATCGCGTATCGGACAGCGTTCGGCCAAGGTTCCATTTTGCTTGTGCAGTGTCATATCGCTTGCCTTAGGCCGGTTACTTCAACGTAACTGAGTATTGAATTTCGCGCTTCTTGTGCGGTCTTTTTGTCGGTTCTATTTAGTAACTGACTTTCAATGTCGTATCAAGAATTTTCAAAAGGAACTGACTATGCCCACATCCGAAACCATTCTTGTCACCGGCGCATCCGGCAAGCTCGGCCAGAGCGTGATTCAAAATCTTATCGGGACTTATCATATTCCTGCCTCCCAAATTATCGCCACAACCCGCAAACCCGAAACCCTCTCCACGCTTGCCGCAAAGGGCGTTGTTATCCGCGCAGCGGATTTTGATGATGAAGCCACGCTGGTAAAAGCGTTCTCCGGTGCCAAGCGCTTACTTTTGATTTCAACTGACGCGCTGGACCGTCCGGGCCGTCGTCTAGCGCAGCATGAACGAACTGTAAGCGCCGCAAAAAGGCTCGCGTCGCCCATATCGTTTATACCTCAATGCCGAAGCCAACTGAAGATTCGCCAATTCCATTCGCTGGAGATCATCGCGGAACTGAGACGGCCATTATAGCCGGCGGCATCAGCCACACAATTTTACGCAATAGTTGGTATATGGAAAACTTGGCGATGTCACTGCCGTCAGCTCTGGCCAGCGGCACATGGTATAGCGCCACCGGCACCGGCAAGACTTCGCATACCGCACGCGAAGATCAAGCCCGAACCGCAGCCGCTGTCCTCGCATCCGGCGTAACGGAAAATAAAATCTACACATTGACCGGCCCGGAGGCCCTGACTACCGTAGAAACGGCCAGGATCGCCAGCGAAGTTTTGGGTAAGCCAATCAAGATTGTCCAGGTCACGCCGGAACAATTGACGGCGGGAATGATCGCGCACGGCGTACCGGATTTTCTCGCGCCGCTGTTTACATCGTTTGACGTGAACACCGCACAAGGCAATACCGACATGGTGACAGAGGATGTGAAAATCCTGTCGGGCAAGGCGCCGCAAGCGCTGCGTGACTGGTTGGTCGCCAATAAAGCGCTGTTTGCTGCTTAATTATCACCATATTGAACCGCGCTGCCTTGTCGGGCAGTGCGGTTTTCGCTATCGAGTTTCATGCTGCTCGCCCTCGAAACATCCGACCGCCTCTGCGCCGCCTGTCTTTATGACAGTGCGAAGCGCCAAGTCCTTTCAGCCAAAACTAATGAGATTGGCAGAGGCCATGCTGAACTTTTGATGGGTGTGATTGAAGAAGTTTTGGCAAGCGCGGATACAAAGTTTAGCCAGCTTACCGGCATCGCCGCCTGTATCGGCCCCGGGTCATTCACGGGTATTCGCGTGGGCGTTTCTGCGGCAATTGGTTTTTCGATTGCATTGAAAATTCCGAAAATTGGTATCACCAGCCTGCAAGCGCTGGCTATGCAGGCCACTCAAAAAGCTGGAGCTAAAGATATTTTAGTATTGGTCGATGCCCATCGCGGCGATGTCTATGCCCAACGTTTTTCGGCAATGGGCGAGGCTCTCAATGTTGCCGCGCAAATTTCACTAGCGGATTTAGTCGATCAAACAGACTTTACCGGCGTGACCTTGTGTGGCACCGGCTTGGCGGTATTGCAGATGTTTAGTCCGGCAACAGTCATCGCTGCTGTGCCTGAAGTCATTTATCCCTCAGTGGAAGCTATCGCACTGGCTGCAACAAATCCGGCGTTCCAGTTGTCCGTCAAACCGCTCTATCTGCGCCGCCCCGATGCCAAGCCGCAAGTATCTTACACTATCGCAAGGGCGGCGCGCTGATGCGCTCGCCATTGGATTTTTTCCGCAAACCAACCTTTGTGATTGAAGGCCTGAAAAGCAGCCATGCCTCATCGATCTCCAAACTTCACGGCGAAGGCTTCAACCGCCCGTGGAGCGATGGCGAGTTTCGGGCCTTGATCAGCCAAGCACCGGTATTTGGTTTCGTGGCGAAACAAGAGGGCCGCTCAAGCGCTGCGCCCAGCGGGTTTATTTTGGCGCGCCTTGCCGCTGGCGAGGCTGAAATTCTGACCATTGTCGTCGCGCAATCCTCCCGGCGTTATGGCTTGGGCCACTCGCTGATGGACACAGTGCTGCGTCATTTGCACCGCGCACGTGCCGAATATCTCATTTTAGAAGTCGATGAAACCAATGTGGCCGCGCTTGGCCTCTATAAGCGCTTCGGCTTCAGGGAAGTCGCGCGGCGGCCCGCATATTACAATAGCAAAGACGGCAAAACCTCGGCGCTTGTCATGCGGCTTGATCTCCATTAATCGGAACTGAATAGAAATGGATACTTGCGGCGTGACGTCACAGCTTGAAACACTTTGCACAGATAAAGGTATGCGTATGACCGGCCAGCGCCGTGTTATCGCGCAGGTGCTTGGTGCGTCGGTAGATCATCCCGATGTCGAGGAACTGCACCGCCGCGCGCTCGCGATTGATCCGCATATTTCCGTTTCAACTGTCTATCGCACGATGAAGCTGTTCGAAGATTTAGCAATCATTGAGCGCCATGAATTCCGCGATGGCCGCGCTAGATATGAAGCCATGCCCAAACAGCACCATGACCATCTGATTGACCTCAAATCAGGCAAAGTGATCGAGTTTACAGACCCGCGCATTGAAGCCTTGCAAGAGGAAATCTGCCGCGAACTGGGCTTTAAGCTTGTTGATCACCGGTTGGAATTATACGCGGTTCCGGTGCGTGATAAAAAGTCGAAAAAGGCCGGCTGATGATCGGCATTTTACGCGTCACACTCATGGCGGTTGCCATCATAATCGCAACCGTGACGCTGCTGCCTTTTCAACTCATCGCCGCGCGTTTGCAGCGCTTCTGGTATAAATCGCTTCCTATGTTTTGGCAGGGTTTGGTGTGCAGGATACTCGGTTTGCGGGTCCACGCGCACGGTGAAATACCGGTAAAAAGGCCGCTGCTGCTGGTTTCGAATCACATTTCGTGGACTGATATTTTAGTGCTCGGCTCGCTGGGGCAGCTATCGTTCATTGCGAAATCCGAGGTCAAGTCCTGGCCGGTATTCGGGATATTTGCTCAGCTCCAGAACACTATTTTTATCGAGCGCGACCAGAAAAAACAGTCGGGTGCACAAGCAGAAGCCATTGCCAGGCGATTGCAGGACGGCGATGTGCTGGTGCTGTTTGCGGAAGGCACAACTTCGGACGGCAACCATATCTTGCCGTTCAAATCATCGCTTTTCGGCGCGGCAAAGATAGCGCTGCCGGATGCGCCGGACGGGCAAGTCTTGGTGCAGCCGGTTTCAGTGGCCTACACAAAACTTCATGGTGTCGCGATGGGCCGGTATCATCGCCCGGTCGCCGGTTGGCCGGGCAATGTCGGTCTCATTAAACACTTGATAGGGATTATGCGGGCAGGCGCAATTGATGTCGAGGTCACGTTTGGCGAGCCGCACATCGTCACCAAATTCACCAATCGTAAAAAATTGTCCGGCATTGTAGAGACTGAAATCCGCACAATGCATAGGCAAAGCCTTGACGGGACCAGCCCGCAACAGAGCGCACTCAACCCTTCTCAAAAGCACTGAAACCAGCTAAAGCGCCGATATGAGCGAATTAATTTCCGAAGTCATAAGTCCCCCGCGCCGCAAAGTCCTGGTGAAAACCTATGGTTGCCAGATGAATGCCTATGATTCCACGCGCATGGCGGATTCGTTGGCAGGCGAGGGTTATGACCAAACCGCGAGCTTGGACGAGGCGGACCTTATCCTCCTCAACACCTGCCATATCCGCGAAAAGGCCTCCGAAAAAGTCTATTCGGAACTGGGAAAACTTCGCGAACTAAAAGCTGTCCGCAAAAGTGAGGGCCGCAATTTAGCCGTTGGTGTTGCAGGGTGCGTGGCGCAGGCTGAGGGCAAGGAGATATTCCGCCGTGCCCATGCCGTTGATTTAATTGTCGGCCCGCAAACCTATCATCGCCTTCCGGAAATGTTGCGCCGCGTTGATGCCGGCGAGCGGGTTTCTGACACTGAATATGCCATCGAAGACAAGTTCGCGCATTTGCCGGAGCCGACGAGAGCCAAGGTCGCAGCGCGGGGCATTACCGCGTTTCTCACCGTGCAAGAGGGCTGTGATAAGTTCTGCACTTTCTGCGTCGTGCCCTACACGCGCGGCAATGAAGTTTCGAGGCCAGTGTCGCAAATACTCAAAGAGGCGGAAAATCTCGCCGCCGCCGGCGTGCGCGAAGTCACGCTGCTGGGTCAAAATGTGAATGCCTGGGAAGGCGAGGCGCTGGATGGGACGAAGTGGACGCTTGCCAAATTGCTCTATCGTTTGGCCGAAATCAAAGGCTTCGACCGGCTGCGTTATATCACCAGCCATCCGCGCGATATGGGCGAAGACCTGATTGAGGCGCATAGAAGCTTGCCGCAATTGATGCCCTACTTGCATCTGCCGGTTCAGTCCGGCTCGGACCGTATTTTGAAAGCGATGAACCGCAAGCATACGGCGCAGGATTACCTGAAACTCATCGACTACATTCGTGCTGCCCGTCCGGATATTGCGCTGTCAGGTGATTTCATAGTCGGTTTTCCGGGTGAAACCGATGAGGATTTTGAGGCCACGCTCGATATCGTGCGTAAGACCGGCTATGCCGCCGCCTATTCATTCAAATATTCGCCGCGTCCCGGCACACCCGCCAGCGATATGGCCGGCCACGTTCATCCCACTGTCATGAACGAGCGGCTACAAGTGCTGCAAGCGTTGATTTTTAAACAGCAAAATGATTTCGCAGAAAGTTTATTTGGCAAAACCGTGTCAGTTTTGGTTGAAAAAGCCGGGCGTCATGACGGACAAATGGTTGGTCGCTCGCCTTACCTTCAGCCCGTTATTTTAGACGACACGACCGCGCAAATCGGCCAGACTGTTGATGTGCGAATCACCGGCATCCGTGCCAATTGCCTATTGTCCGAACCGCTCTAAATGAAGCAGTGGATCATGAAAAGGAGAGACGTTTGACCGCCAAGGAAAAGCTGAAAACCGCCCAGCCCATTCGCGCTGATGCCGCATCCGACATGGCCCAAATCGTCCTGACCTTCGACAACAACAAACACGCGACCGCGCTCTTCGGGCAGTTTGACGAAAACCTTGCCCAGATTGAAAAGAAACTGAGTGTCGTCGCCCGCTCGCGTGGCAACGAGCTGTTCATCGAAGGCGATCCATCCGCCACCGAGAAAGCCAGCCGCGCGATTGAAGCGCTTTACACGATGATCCGCGCAGGCCGCACGATTGATGGCTCCGATGTTGACGGCGCCATTCGCATGACGCTCGCAGCGGACGATCAGCCCATGTTGCCCACCATGGAGAGGAAATCCCGCTTGTCTGTTTCCCATATTTCCACCCGCAAACGCACCATCCAAGCGCGCACGCCCACGCAAGATGTGTACATGCGCGCGCTGGAGCGGTCCGAAATGGTGTTTGGCGTGGGTCCGGCGGGCACGGGTAAGACCTATATTGCAGTTGCCCACGCCGCCATGCTTTTAGAACGCGGCGCTGTTGAGCGCATTATTCTGTCACGCCCCGCCGTTGAAGCGGGCGAACGTCTTGGCTTCCTGCCTGGTGATTTGAAAGAAAAAGTCGATCCCTATCTGCGGCCGCTTTACGATGCGCTGTATGACATGATGCCGGCAGACAAGGTTGACCGCGCCATTACCGCAGGCGTCATCGAAATAGCCCCACTGGCTTTCATGCGCGGGCGCACGCTCGCTCATGCCGCTGTGATTTTGGACGAGGCGCAGAATACCACGACAATGCAGATGAAAATGTTCTTGACCCGTTTGGGTGATGGTTCGCGCATGATTATCACCGGCGACCCGAGCCAGATCGATTTGCCAATGGGACAAAAATCCGGTCTGGTTGAAGCGCTCGAAGTGCTGCATGACGTGCCAAGCATTGTCACCGTGCGTTTCACGCAAAAGGACGTGGTGCGCCATCCGCTGGTCGGCGAAATTGTTGCCGCCTACGATAAGGTGACCACGCAAACCCAAGCCGATCGCCCGCGCTCCCGCCAATATGAAGCAGTGCCAAGAACGTGAGCGAGGCGCTATTAGATCCTGTCATCTCGATTGAGGGCGGTGACTGGCAAAATGAAACAGCGCTGCAAGTCTTGGTATCAAAAGCCCTGAATGCTGCCAGTGATGAGTTGGATCTTGGCACGGGCAATCCTTCCGAAGTTAGCCTGTTGTTCACCGACAATGCCACCATCAAAGAGCTGAACGCGCAGTGGCGGGCCAAGGATAAGCCAACAAATGTGCTGTCGTTTCCAGCCTTTCCGCTAGTGCCCGGCATGGCGCTGATGCCCTTGCTTGGCGATATTGTGCTGGCCTTCGAGACGGTTCGCGACGAAGCAAAGAATGAGCATAAGCCGCTCGATAGTCACATCAGTCATTTGGTGGTGCATGGACTTTTGCACTTGCTTGGCTACGACCATGAAACGGATACCGGGGCGGAAGTGATGGAGGAATTGGAGCGCAAAATACTGGCGCGGCTTGCAATCCCCGACCCCTATGCGCTATTAAGCGAAAATAATGTCTGACATCACTGCTAAAACTACCGCGCCCGACTCCAAGGCTACTGCAAAACCGGCAACAGCCGCAAATGAGGCTGGCGAAAATCCCTCCCGAAGTAGCCGGTCCGAACCGGATCGCGGTTCGTTGTTGCGCTGGATATCGCAGCGCTTTCGCGGCAAGTCGGTTGCCGATTTTCGCGGCGATCTCACCGATGCTTTGGCTGAAAACGATGCTGATGGCTCGAGCTTTTCAGCCGGTGAGCGCGAGATGCTCAATAATATTCTCACGTTCCGCGAGGTCAGCGTTGAAGATGTAATGATCCCGCGCGCCGATGTTCTTGGCGTTGATATTAATACCACGCTGGCTGTGCTGCTTGACCTGTTTGAAAGCTCCGGCCATTCGCGTATGCCGGTCTATTCCGGTGATTTGGACGACCCCAAGGGCATGGTTCATATACGCGATGTGCTGGGCCACATCACCCGCTCCGCCCGCACCCGCAAACCGTCACGCGCGAAATCGGCACAGACCCGCAAAGCAGCAGATGCGTCGATTCTTGATCTGGCCAAAGTTGATCTCAACAAAACAATCGGCGAACTAAAGCTCATCCGCGAAGTGCTGTTTGTGCCGCATTCGATGCTGGCTGGAGATTTGCTTCAGCGCATGAAATCGTCGCGCACGCAGATGGCGCTGGTGATCGACGAATATGGCGGCACCGATGGCTTGGTGTCGATGGAAGACGTCGTTGAAATGGTCGTTGGAAATATTGAAGATGAACACGACGATGAAGCCATTCAGATCATCGAGCAAGAACCCGGCGTCTACATCGTCGATGGCGGCGCCGAGTTGGAAGACGTAACCGGGACCATTGGCCCGGATTTTGTCGTCGGTGAAGATGGCGAGGATGTTGATACCGTCGGCGGCTTGGTGATTTCTGCCCTTGGCCGCCTGCCGCACAAAGGCGAGACGTTTATGGCAATTCCTGGATTTGAGTTTAAGGTGTTGGAGTCCGGAAACCGCCGTATCAAAAAAGTGCAAATAACGCGTGTTGCCGCAGCATAGTTCTTCAAGTGCCTCATCACTGCTAAACAAGGCAACTGATTCGCTTTGGAAGCCTTAAATGTTTGAGACACTTGCCGGAAACATAATATCGCTGTGGGGCTGGAAGCGCAACGCCCTTGCATTTTTTTCCGGTGCAATATTAACTTTGGCGCTTCCACCCTTCGATTTTTTCGCGGTTGGTTTTGTCTCATTTCCAGCCTTATTATGGCTGCTTGAAGGAGCTGTTCCTTCGCCTAATGCCCGTGGTGCATTGCGGCTCTATCCGGCAATGATCATTGGTTGGTTTTTTGGCTTTGGTTATTTTACCCTCGGTCTCTGGTGGTTGGCGAACGCGCTTTTGGCACAAGGCAATGAATTTGTGTGGGCGTTACCGCTCGCTATATTTGGCCTTCCAGCACTGCTTGCGGTATTCTATGCTGGTGCTGCAATGATCGCAAAAGGCCTGTGGGGTAATGGCGTCGGGTCGGCTGCCGCTTTGGCTTTCGGGTTCGGGATTGCCGAGTGGTTGCGCGGATTTATTCTTACAGGATTTCCGTGGAATGGTATTGCCATGACTGCCATGCCTACCGTGATTATGATGCAAGGCACGTCGATATTTGGTATCACGGGAATGAATGCACTGGCTGTTTTCATGTTCGCTTTGCCTGCGACAAGCGGATTGGTTAAACACCGTAAAACAGGTGTCGTGCTGGGATTACTACTTTTGAGTGTAAATTATAGCTTTGGCTATTGGCGTCTTTCCGGCGCCCCGCACACAGAAAATAACGCTAACCACAAGATCGTGCGCCTTGTGCAGCCGTCATACAAACAGTCTGAGAAATGGGATGAATCTGAGCAGGATGCAATATTCGCCAACTACATAGCACTATCAAAACAGCCACCCGAGGCGGGCAAAAATCAGCCGGATATCATCGTTTGGCCAGAAACGGCCGTTCCCTTCATTTTCAGTAACCGGCCGCTAGCGCTGGCGACAATTGGCGATGCGCTAAGCGATAATCAAATTCTTTTAGCGGGTGCTGTCCGTCAGGAAGGCCAGCGCAACTCTGGCGAAACAGTGCATTATTATAACAGCATGTTGGCAATTAATGGCCTTGGCGAGATTGTCGATTCAGCTGACAAAATCCATCTTGTGCCTTTTGGCGAGTATTTACCGTTCGAAAATTTCTTAAGAACTTTAGGCCTGCAAGAAGTGGCAATGCCTGGCGGTTTTACTGCCGGTGCCAGTCAGCATATTTTTACCTTACCAGGATTGCCTGCGATATTACCGCTGATTTGCTACGAAGTTGTTTTTCCAGGCGCAACAACCGGCACAGTCAAACCTATCGGTATTGTGGTCAATATTACCAACGATGCGTGGTATGGCTATTCACCCGGACCCTTTCAACATTTTCGTTTGGCCCAATTACGCAGCATAGAATCAGGCATTCCGGTTATTAGATCGGCAAATAATGGTATTTCAGGTCTTATTGATGGCTATGGGCGTGTAGTGAGTGCACTACCTTTGGATGCTATTGGTGTCAGTGATATCCCGGTGCCTGTTAAAACAGACAACACAGCCTACGCAAGACACGGGCAACGCGCAATTTTAATGGTTTTTTCGTTACTATTTGCAATCTCCAGTTTGACTAAATTGTGCGTTGGGTACAGAATAAAAAAGTCGGTTATATAAAAAATAAGGAAACCGGGCGAGCGCTCAGAGAGCGCAATTCTTAGCACCAAATAAACCGGCTGCTTGGGCAGCTTAATATCTAGAAACCAACCGTAATGGCGTTTTTAAAATGATAGAAAATAAAAAGAAACCAAATCCGATCGACACTCATGTTGGCAGCAGAGTGCGGCTTCGTCGTAACATGCTTGGGATGAGCCAAGAAAAGCTTGGTGACGCGCTTGGCATTACTTTTCAACAAATTCAGAAATATGAAAAGGGCGCAAACAGAGTTGGCGCAAGCCGGCTGCAAGCAATTGCAAACGTCTTAAGTGTTCCAGTGTCATTTTTCTTTGACGATGCTCCAAATGAAGCGGGCGTTGTGAACCGTGGTCTGGGCGAGGAAAGCAGTACAACATACGTAGTTGACTTTCTCAACAGCACTGAAGGTTTACAGCTTAACCGTGCCTTCGTGAAAATTACGGATGGTAAGGTCCGCCGTAAGATTATTGACTTGGTAAAATCACTCAGTGATTCAGCTGAAGTTTGATCATTTCAAACTATACTCGCAGCTTGACCTTGCTGATTGAATTAGTCTAACAGGCGCGTCACCAACTTGGCGCGTCCTGCGCCTTTTACGAGAAATAAAGGCGGCTAAGAATGGCACGTGCAAATTATGTATTTACCAGTGAATCAGTTGGTGAGGGGCATCCGGATAAGGTCTGTGACCGCATTTCTGACGAGGTGGTGGATCTGTTTTTTCGCGAAGCGGCAAAATCAGGCATGAGCCCTTGGGATGTCCGTGTGGCTTGCGAGACGCTCGCAACAACCAATCGCGTTGTGATTGCCGGTGAAGTCCGTTGCTCCATGGACGAAAAGACCATGAAGTCCAAAGTTAAGTCCGTTGCCCGTAAGGCGATTAAGGCCATTGGCTATGAGCAAAATGGCTTTCACTGGAAAACTGTGAAGATTGAAGTGCTTTTGCATCACCAATCCGCTGATATAGCTCAGGGCGTTGATGCTGCAGGCAATAAGGATGAAGGCGCTGGTGACCAAGGCATTATGTTCGGTTATGCCTGCCGCGAAACACCTGATTTGATGCCGGCTCCGATTTACTACGCCCACAAAATTCTTGAGCTGATGAACAAAGCCCGCAAAGGTAGTTCAGGCGATGCCACAAAGCTCGGCCCGGACGCCAAGAGCCAAGTCACGGTTCAATATATTGATGGCAAGCCGCATTCGGTAACGCAGATCGTTGTTTCGACACAGCATTTGGATGAAACATGGTCCTCCGCCAAAGTTCGTGAAGTTGTCGAGCCGTTCGTGCGTGAAGCGCTCGGCGATCTGACGATTGCCAAAGATTGCGTCTGGCACATTAACCCGACCGGCAAGTTCGTCATCGGCGGACCGGACGGCGATGCAGGGCTTACAGGGCGCAAGATCATTGTGGACACTTACGGTGGCGCGGCACCGCACGGCGGTGGCGCTTTCTCCGGTAAGGATTCTACCAAAGTTGACCGTTCAGCCGCTTACGCCGCCCGCTACTTGGCTAAAAACGTTGTCGCGGCAAAGCTTGCAGAACGTTGCACCATTCAGCTCTCCTACGCCATCGGGGTTGCCGAGCCACTGTCGATTTATGTTGATTTGCATGACACCGGCAAGGTTGATGAGGCCAAGCTTGAAATCGCCTTGCGCCAAGTGATGGATTTGACGCCGCGCGGCATTCGCAAGCATTTAGACCTCAACAAGCCGATTTATGCAAAGTCCGCAGCCTATGGTCACTTTGGCCGCAAGCCTGGCAAGGATGGTTCTTTCTCATGGGAAAAGACTGATCTCATCGCTGCTTTGAAGCAGGTCGTCGGAGCTTAATTCTGGGCATCGACACAGGAAAACGTCGTGGTGGCGGGGCCTTCTTTGGCCGCCGCCATGGCAAATCTCTGCGAGCCTTGCAATCGGGGTTGATGGAGACATTACTGCCCGGCCTGCGCCTTGATTTATCGGCAACCGCACCGGACGATATCACCTCATTGTTTGCAGCACCTGTAGAAAACGTCCGGCTCGAAATTGGCTTTGGCGGCGGCGAGCATCTGCTGCATGAGGCAAAGCGATTTCCGGACTCCGGCTTTATCGGCGTCGAACCCTTCGTCAACGGCATGGCAAAAATGGTGACGTTTTTGCACGAAGAACCGATGGGTTCACTACGTCTGTTTGATGAAGATGCGGCACTGGTGCTGGACTGGCTTCCTGATAATTCCCTGTCTGGCATTGACCTCTTCTATCCCGACCCATGGCACAAATTGCGCCACCACAAGCGCCGCTTTGTCAGTCCGGAAAATCTTGTTCGTATGGTGCGCGTGTTAAAATCCGGTAGTCTGTTCCGTTTTGCCTCCGACATTGAGCATTATGTCAATTGGACTTTGCTGCATGTTGAAGAAAACGGCTCGTTTGAATTCATGGCCACCAGCGCGGATGATTGGCGCAATCCCTATGAAGCCTGGCCCGGCACGCGCTATGAGGCCAAAGCCTTTCGCGAAGGCCGCATTCCCGCTTACTTAACTTTCCGTAAGCTGTGAGTAGCCGTCAGCCGACCCATATCACTTCGCCGCTGGATACGATAAGATCCAATAAAATTAGTTTCCGGAGGTACCCAAGTTTGATTTCATCAAAAAATTGATGCTGTGAGCGATAGCTGAACTGCGACTTTTCGAGCTGGTTTGATTTTGTGTAATCATTTCGTTTTGTCCAGCACCTTTTCTATGAATACCTCGGCCGGTGTTTTCCATCCGGGGCACTTTCTTGGGGTGCTATTGAGCCCGTCTCAGATGGCTTTGAGATGACTGTCTGTGATCGTGGCCGGATCAAGCTCTCTTGGAAGCCAACGACGGGCGCGACGATTGGTATTTTCCACCGTACCCTTTTGCCAAGGGCTTTGTGGATCACAAAACCAAGTCTGCATCCCAACATGGGCTTGCAGGTGCGGCCAATCGATAAACTCACTGCCACGATCGAAGGTGACTGAGCGGCGGGCGGTGATGGGCAGGGCACCG
>JAYVRA010000021.1:0-83691 GCA_043776635.1 Phyllobacteriaceae bacterium | reverse complement strand
TCGCCTACGGCTCCTTGCGGGCCGGTCTGCCGGTCACAACAGAAGCGGACAATTCATGTGGTACATAAACCGGACAATTCTATTTGTTCTCGACAGTGGGGGCGGGGAAAATAAAAACGCGGGATGATCTTTAACCAACAAGTAAATCACGACAATCTTCATGTCTGCTCAGCACCAGGTTCCCTGTCAATTTGGAGACTGTTCATCAGTTTGTCATCATAGATATCCTCACCCCCATCGCAGAAGCACCGAATTACAACCACCCGCCGCCATAAGCGAAGCCTCGAAACAGAGCGCGGCATTGATCACAGCAATATCCGCCAAGCTTTGAGAATCACAGGGTTCGAAAACAGCATGACAATTGCATTTGTCGTCGATGAAACCAGCGTTGGGCCGAACCTGATAACATGCAGGATAATGTGATGGAGCAACAAAAAGAAATTACGATAGTGGAGTTTTGAGTGATGAACAGCGTTGAACTGAAATGTCAGTTTGGTTCGTTGCTTGGCTCCATCGAGAATGTCTCGACGGTTCGCGGACGGCGGACGGCGGACGGCGGACGGCGGACGGTTTGCATGTGCGTCGATTGTCAAGCCTATGCGCATTATTTGGGTCAAGCGGCGCATGTGCTGGATGAGAATTGCGGAACGGATGTTCTGCCGGTTGCGCCGGCAAACTTGAAAATTACCCAAAGTACCGAGCATTTGAAATCTATGACACTGTCAGAAAAAGGCATGCTGCGCTGGTATGCAGGATGCTGCGATAGGCCCATTGCCAACACCGCGCCCATGGCGAAATTGCCCTTTGCCGGTGTCATTGATGCCATCATCGATCTTGACGGTACACTTGGTCTGCGTGACGAAGTTCTTGGGCCTATTGGTGCGCGGGTTCAGGCAAAGTCCGGAATTGGAAAAACACCTGAAGATAGTTTTCCCAAAGGCTCAATGAAGCTGATATTTCAGACTATTGGCTTTCTGCTGCCGGGCCTCGTGAAAAGACAACATGCGCCTTCGCCATTTTTCAGCAGCCAGACCGGTGCGCCATCGGTGACACCCATTATCCTGACCGCTGCCGAACGCGACGCGCTTCGTCCGCTATGCGGACCGAATCCGCAACGACACGGCAAGCCTGAGAGTTCAGAGGCCCTTCATCACGCAGCCGATAGCAAGCACGGCGTAAGCGATGGCCATGATCCAGACTGATGCGAGCGGTGTAAAGGCCAGGACCCCGAGGGCCGATAGCACGCCTAAAATGGCGACAATGAGCGAAATGATGAAGAACAGGTTGGTTGGTGCGCTTAAATTCATTGGAATTTCCTTTCAAGAAAGCTGATTCTACAGATCATATTAATGATATTTAGTTTAGTTTCATATAGTGAGTTTGCTACCGTCGCATTGCTTGACGATGCACAGGAGGCAAACCTTTCACGGGGGCAAGCGGGTGCAGTCGTCCACACGTTGGATAGTAACACCGTTTTAGTAGAATTCAGCGACGACACAGGCGCTGCCTGTGCCATGGCACCATTGAACAAGGCGCTGTTGTGGCCACTGGTTTATGAAGCTCGTGCTGCGTAACGTCCTGCCAACCTTTCAGCCAACGCATCCAATTCACCCTCTACAATCCGGCATTCCCAAATAGTCTCAACCTCCCAGCCGAGTTCGATCAACTTGCCCCGGTTCAATTGATCGCGGGCGATATTTTTGCCGATTTTCTCGGCCCACCATTCACTGCGGGTCTTTGGAATTCTGAAATCCTTACATCCTTCATGCCCGTGCCAGAAGCATCCGTGGACAAAAATAGCCGTGTTACGCTTGGCTAAAACAAGATCAGGTTTGCCCGGCAGCAATTTATTGTGCAAGCGATACCTGAACCCGAGATTGTGGAGATATTTGCGAACAGCCAGTTCAGGCTTGGTATCTTTGCTTTTGACCGCCGCCATGTTCCGCGACCGCTGCAATGGCGTCAATTTGTCTGCCAAGCTCGTGCTCCTCAAGCGCTTCCAAAATATTTTCGGCGACCGCTTTGACCAATGGAACCGGCACAGCATTTCCAAATTGCTTATATGCCGATGACTTCGAAGGGTGAGGTTTGAAACTATCAGGAAACCCTTGCAACCGTGCGCACTCTCTGGGCGTTAGCATTCGCGGATTTTTGCCCGGCTGCGGAATGAGGCATTCCTTGCCGTCTTTGTAATATCTGGCAACCAAAGTGTTGGCGGGTTTGAACAAGTCCGCCTCATAGGCCGTAAACCCCGCTCCACGGGCCAGATTGGTTCTCGTGCGGCGTTTGTGGCCCTCCCAGCCACGATCAGATATCGTGTATGACGCATCAACATTGCTTTCCAGCGCAGTGAAAAGAGGTATCGGAACACCTTGAGGCCGGGGGAAAGTAAACCCCTGCACATCATCGCGGAAAGCAACAATAAAGCAGCGCCGTCGCTTCTGCGGGACCAGTCTTTCGGAACTTATCACATCAAAGTGCATCTTATATTTCAGCTCTGCTTCGATGATTTGCCGGATTGTATCAAATGTCCGTCCGCCATCGTGATTCACGATGTTACTGACATTTTCCAGCAGCAATACTTTCGGCTGTTTGATTTTCGCAATTCTCGCAATGTCATAAAACAACGTGCCCTGCGTTTCGTCCAACAAGCCGTGCGAGCGGCCCAATGATGTTCGCGCTGATACTCCTGCCAGACTGAACGGCTGACACGGAAACCCTGCCGCCAAAACATCATGTTCGGGGATCATCAGTTCAATAACTTTGTCCAGCTTGTCGGGTGCTGTGATTGTGCGTATGTCGCCGTGAATATCCCCGGCATGATTGGCCCGGTAGGTTTCCTGCGCTCTTGCATCAATTTCAGACGTGAAAACACAGTCACCGCCAAGCGAATCCAACGCCAAGCGAAACCCGCCTATGCCCGCAAAAAGATCAATGAACTGAAATCGCTTCATATATTATACATTTCCAAAATATCGTATTTGCTCAATCCCAAACGGCTCAATAGACCCGACCGTTTTGCAATCAGCTTGTTCAGATCACTCTCGATCACTCCAAAATCCGCGTGATGTAACATGCGATGTGACAGCGGGTTGATAACACAGATATTGTCAATTTGGTCCAGGGATTTTTTGCCAAATTGGTCCTGCAAGGACATGGGAATAAGATGATGCGCCTCCACAAATATTCGGCTCGTGCCTCTAAAGAAGAAACTTGGATATTCCGGATGCACTTCACAGACATAACCCGAATTTTTTAGCGCCGTCGCTGCAACATTTGGATTTCGCCGCCATCTGAGCAGTGTCGTCTGAACCTTTGCCGGATCGTTTAGATTTATGAGATCCTGATAGCTGTCAATTTCAGGTTCAAGAATTAACGCACGGGGCCTTGGCTGCAATATTCCGTCGTTGATTGCAGCAAGAGTCCAATCCGTAAATGAACCCAGCCAAATTTCATCACCGCGCTGGAATATGCACCAATATTCGCCCGGATTCGGCTTAAAAACATCCTTACGTGCATAAAACCTCAGCTCACCCGCCCTGTTAGTTTTATAGGAAACTGTAAGTCGCTTGACCGCCCCCGACGGGTGTATCCTGAACTCAAACTCAGGATCAAAACCGCTGGCTCTAATTGCCTCAATGCTTCCGTGGTGGCCATCCAGACGATTGCCAAAAAATGATTCTGCCAAGTCCTGTTCCGCCCCGACAAACGTCACCTGAGACTTGTTGAACTCGTCGTTCGTAACTTTGGAATATGCACCCCGTGTGCTTCCAAAAAAAGCATTGAGTTCTGCAGTAAAGGCTAAGCCCATTTTGTGATCTCCGTAGACTACAACTCACACAACCCACTGCGATTCGCTATTCCCCCATTGCAATCAAACTGGCATTCCCGCCCGCCGCCGCCGTGTTCACACTCACCACCTGCTCCAGCGCAAACCGCAACAAATAATGAGGCCCGCCGGCTTTGAAGCCTGTGCCCGAAAGGCCGGAGCCTCCGAACGGTTGCGTGCCCACGACCGCGCCAATGATATTGCGGTTGACATAGACATTGCCGACATCCAACCGGTCTATCACGCGGCCTACCGTCTCTTCGATGCGGGTGTGGATGCCCAGCGTCAGGCCAAAGCCGCTGGCGGCGATTTTATCCAGCACGCTGTCTAACTCGCCTGCCTTATAGCGCACCACATGCAAAATCGGCCCGAATATCTCGCGCGTCAACGCCTCGGCGCTTTTGAGTTCCACAATATGCGGCCCGAAAAAGTGCCCCGTCGTCGGCGCTTGCCCCGCATAGCGCACCCTTTGCGTTTTGCGCATGTCCGCCATATGGCCGTTCAGCATCGCCAGCTGGCCGGCGTCAATCACGGGTCCTATATCTGTATTGGTAAGACTTGGATCGCCAATGTTCAGCTCCCGCGCTGCGCCTTCAATCATCGTCAGCATCCGGTCGGCCACATCCTCCTGCACAAAGAGCAACCGCAGCGCCGAGCAGCGCTGGCCAGCCGAGCGGAAGGCGGAGGACACCACATCGTCGCTCACTTGTTCGGCCAGCGCGGTCGCGTCCACGATCATGGCGTTCAGCCCGCCGGTCTCGGCGATCAGCGGCACGATGGGTCCGTTCTTTGCTGCCAGAGTGCGGTTAATCGCCCATGCGGTTTCGGTCGAGCCGGTGAAGCACACGCCGTCGATTTTCGGATGGCTGGTGAGCGCCGCGCCAATCTTGCCATCGCCCGGCATGAACAACAGCGCGTCCTGCGGCACGCCCGCCTGATGCAACAGTTTAACCATTTCAAATGCCACCAGCGGCGTCTGCTCGGCGGGCTTGGCAATCACTGAGTTGCCAGCCGCCAGCGCCGCTGTCACCTGGCCCGCAAAAATTGCCAGCGGAAAATTCCAAGGCGAGATGCAGACGAACACGCCGCGCCCGCGATGGCGCAGCCGGTTGTCCTCGCCTGTCGGCCCGGGCAGCACCAAATCCTCGCCAAATGAGATCACGCCCTGCCGCCCATAGTAGCGGCAAAAATCCACCGCCTCGCGGATTTCCGAAACGCCGTCATCCAGCGTCTTGCCCGCCTCGCGCGACAGCAGCCACAGGAACTTGTCGCGGTTGGCCTCCAACAGGTCCGCCGTCTTTTCCAAAATCACGGCGCGCGCCGCCGGCGTCACCCTCGACCAGCCCGCGAACCCCTTCCGTGCGATCTCCACACCGTTTCCGACCTCTTCCCGTATCATGTTCGTGCAGTTGCCGACCGGTTTCCGGTCGACTGGCGATAGGATTGATTCAGGCTTACCGGAGGATTTGGCGCCTGCAATCAGCGGCATCGCGTTAACTGTAACAGCCACCGTCTCGATGCCTTTGAGAAGACCGGCCAGCACCACGCGATCACCAAAATCCACGCCCTTGGAATTCACCCGATCCGGATAAAGATCAACAGGCTTAGGAATATTCGGATTGGCGTATCCCTTGCCGTCATTGAGTATCCCTGATGGCCTGACCAACAGATTTTTAACGGGGATATTGACGTCACCCACTACAGATACAAACGAAGAATTCGCCCCGTTTTCCAGCAAACGCCGCACCAGATAGGCCAGCAAATCACGATATCCACCCACCGGCGCGTAGATGCGGCAGGCAATTTTGTCCGCGCCTTCTGTGACATTTTTAAACAAAGACTCGCCCATGCCATGCAATCGTTGGAACTCAAACCCGCTCCGGTCCGCCCCCGCCATCTCAATAATCGTCGCCACAGTCAGCGCATTATGGGTGGCAAATTGCGGAAATATCACGTCCCTTGCATCTAAAAGTTGCTTTGCACAAGCCATATAAGAAGCGTCCGTCGCCGCCTTTCGCGTGAAAACCGGATAGCCGTCCATACCGCGCTCTTGCGCCCGTTTCACCTCCGTATCCCAGTAAGCCCCTTTTACCAGCCGCACCATCATCTTGCGACCGGTAGTCTTACACAATTGTTCTATATGAGAAATTACCGCACCGGTGCGCTTTTGGTAGGCCTGAATGGCCAGTCCGAAGCCATCCCACCCGTCAAGCGACTTGTCACGAAACACCGCGTCAATAACGTCCAAAGAGAGTTCCAGCCGGTCTACTTCCTCGGCATCAACGGTAAAATTCAGATCATAAGACTTCGCCTTTTGCGCGAGATCAAGAAGCAAAGGAACCAGCTCCTTCATCACGCGGTCTTTATGCGTGGCCAGATAGCGCGGATGCAACGCGGATAGCTTTACCGATATGCCCATCCGGTCCGGCAGCGGCTTGTTGCCGGTCGCCTTGCCGATTGCTTCAATGGCATTTTCATACTGATTAAAGTAATGCTTGGCATCCTCAGCGGTGCGCGCGCCCTCACCCAGCATATCGAACGAATGGCGATAACCCTTTGATTCATTTGACCTTGCACGGGACAAAGCATCTTTGATCGTCTCGCCCAAAACAAAATGATGACCTAAAAAGCGCATCGCCTGCTTGGTCGCAATACGCACCGTCGGCAAGCCAACACGCTTCATCAGTTGCCCGATCACGCCCTCCGGCGTCTCGCCCGGCTTGATAACTTTGGCCGATAGCCCCAGTGCCCAAGCCGATCCCGCCACAAACATCGAGCCGCCTTTGCCCTCGTGCTGCGCCCAGCCGCCTTGCTGCAATTTATCCTCAATCAACCGGTCCTGTGTCGCCGCATCCGGTACCCTAAGCAGCGCTTCGGCCAGCACCATCAGCGCCAAACCCTCGCGGGTGGACAGGCCATATTCGCGCAAAAAGTCCTCTACGCCGCCAATTCCACCGGCCTGCGCACGGATATAGTTGATATACGCCGCCGCCCGTGTATCAATCGCAGCCTCCACCGCCGCACTATTTTTGCCAAGCGCTAAGAGATGCCCGACAAGCTTGTTATCATCAGGCGCCATTTCGGCATGAAATTCCGGCATTGTATTGGTCGCAGACATGGCGCTCTCCTCATTTTTATTTCTCTGTATAACGCAATTTTCATAGACAATTTCACCAATCTTCGTGATAAAGTTGGTGAATTATTTGGAAAAATGGATTTATAAAGTGGATATCAAATCCCTCGATCAAATTGACCGGCGTATTTTGCGTGAACTCCAGTCCAACGGCAGGCTCACCAACACCGAGCTTTCCGAGCGCGTCCATCTTTCCGCAACAGCTACCAATGAGCGCGTCAAGCGCCTCGGGCGCGATGGATTCATCCTTGGCTATACAGCCCTGCTATCACCTGAGAAGTTGGGTCGCGGGCTGTTGCTGTTTGTCGAAGTAAAGCTGGAGCGCACTACCCCGGATGTGTTTGATGCCTTCGCCGTCGCCATCCGCCGTACCGCTGATGTGCTGGAGTGTCATTTAATTGCGGGCGGCTTTGACTATCTCGTCAAAGCCCGAGTTGCCGATATGTCCGCATACCGGCAGTTCCTGTCAGATTTACTGATTGCGGTACCAGGCATCCGCGAAACGCGGACCTATACTGTGATGGAAGAGGTCAAGGACACGACCAATTTGCCGATCTAGTTTTTCGTCACCGGCTTAGAGCGCATTCGCGCGACAGTCTCGCGCTCGGCGCGTTTGCAACGCAATGGCGGCAGGCCATTTTCCAACAGTGCCATATCTTCCAAAACCATATCGCCCATACGTTTAAAGGCAACATCCAATGCGCCGCCGCGATGAGCAGAGCGAATGAAGCCGCTCAGTTTGCGAACCCTGTGATCTTGCGGCAGTGGCTCTTGTGGATAAACATCGCTGGCCGCAACGATGTGGCCACGCTCCACGGCGTCCATTAATGCTTCAAAATCAACAACATCAGCACGGCTAAACAGAATGAATGCCGCGCCTTTGCGCATAGAATTGAAGGTTTCCGCATCAAGAAACCTCTGATTTTCAGACGTAACAGCCACTGCCACAAACACCGTATTGCTGGTCTCCAACACCTCACATAGCGAGGCAGGCTCCGCGCCGTGCTCATAAATAATCGAATGCGGCAGCCACGGGTCGTAGATTTTCATCCTGGCGCAAAAGCCTGTCAGCAAGCGAAAGAGAGCCATCCCCTAATCGCCAAAGCCAATAATTCCTACATCCGAACCGGAAAGCAGCCGCGCGCTGGCATTACCATCACCACCCCACTGTTCATTGCTGTTGGGAAATGAAACGTCCGCATCAACTATATTCCGTGCCAGCGAAAGGGCAAACCCGAGGCCAATTTCAGCGACAGGCTCAGCAAATACAACGCCGGTCGTCACCACGTGAATGCCCCGCGCGAACACTTCATCATACGGCATATTGTTGGGCAGATTGCTTTCCACATTGAAAATACAGCGCAGTGATTTCAGCCGCGCTAACGTTTCCGTTGAAAGCGGTGGCTGTCCGACGATATACTTTACATCACCGAGCACATCGTCCGGAAGACCGGCAAGTGCATCGTCGCTGGTTTCCACAATCCGATAGGCCACCTGCAGCGCCGCCAGCTTTTCCCGCGTGAAAATAAGCTCAACCGAGCGCGGCACCGGTCATGACAGGACCAGCGGTCGGCTATCACTCATTTTGGAAATTAACCTGACTACTGTTTCAAAATATCGCGCACTTCGACCATATTGGAGCGAACACGCAAAATCTTGAAGCCAAGCGTTGTTAGATGGGTTGGCATAATCCAACCATCTTCCTTGCCATTGGAAATTATCAGCGGGTCTAAATCGAGCGTCTGGCGCATTTCGGTTTCCATGCGGTTCCAAACGGCGTCCAGCGCCTTGGTGCGGATAATATCTTCAAAGTCAGCATGGGCAGCGGCCATGAAGCCGTAATAGGCATACATCTGACCCATGGCTTCCCAAAAATAATTGTCTGCCTGCGTGTCAAACCATCCCAAATTATTATTTTTTGAACGCTCGTCAATTGCCGCAGTAGTCGAACCGATCTGACTTGTAATTGTCTCAACCAATGTCGCCAAGTTATCGGCGCGGGCATCAAAAGTTGCCTCACAAGTGACAAGGCGCGCGTTGAATTTATTGAGGTTTTCAATGCCAATCCGGTAAGAAGAGGGAGTGGATTGACGGAAGCCGAACGGCGAAATGCCGAAATACCATGATGACGAGTCATATTGCAGCTGCCCGCGTGCCTTCTGTAAATCGGGGTCGATCTGCGATGTACCGCGTACACGGCCCAGCGAATCTACCAATTCATTTGAAACACGCTGAACAGCCGACTGAATGCCACGCTGGAACGAGGCCTTATTATCAAAGAACGGCGTTCTATCCCAAGCCAGCCCGAAAAAGCCGGACTTGTAAGTCAGCATCGACGATATCCATGCATTTTGATTGACGTCGAAATCTGTCAGCGTCGAAGCCACATCGACAATCGCTGAGCGCCCGCATGTTTTTGCAGTTGTACCGCCACCGGTTACACCGACTTCTTCACCAGCAGAAACCCCGCGCGCTTCAAGTTTGAACGCCTCAACATAATCTGGATTATACCCGGTGTAGACCACAGCATTATATATGAACCAACCATAAACCGTCACAAAACTAAGGAAAAATACCCCCAAAATGGCTTTCCAAGCAAAGCCGCTGGAACGATAAAACTGCAACACTTTGATGACCGGCCAGAATACCCATGCCACCACTTGGCCGACACCGCGCCCGACAAGATAAAAAATCCGGCTGAAAAAATCGACGATGGAATTAAACATGAAGTTCTCCGGCAGTTAACTAGGGCAGATCATAATAGCGCTTTCGCCACGCTTGTCTGTCCTTCAAATAGGTTGTTTTAAGCGTCTCTACAACATGCTCTTGATAGGGTTTGGGCCATGTTTGATAATCCGTATAAAATCCCTGTTTATTGAAGGCATAACGCGCCACGAAGTCCGACGGGACGAACTCAGTAATCAAACGATTGATAAGCCAGCGGTCTGGATGATCCGGCTTTGCCCGCAATACGAGGAAACGCTGATCGGTATTCATCTGAGCTAAATCCAGCCGCCCCGTTTCTGCCGCCTCGCGCTTCACAGCATTCAGAAACGGATATTGCCCGTCCTTGCGGATCATTTCGGCGTTGCGGTGTATCCACGTTTGCAGCCAGACGGCATCAACAGTGCCAAGGTCTGTCTTGGGCTCGGCACGCCGCACCAGATCGCGGATAACCATTTCGGCGCGATGCTCCAAGAAACCCGAAGGCTCCATCCATGACGAGCGCGGCAAATCGAGCCGTCCCGTCGAGGCCAAAAACTTATACACTGCCTCATGATCATTGATTGACAAATAGGACAGCTGCCAAGGGCGGTTTTTGCGGAACCCCGGCGCATCCGGCGTTGATATTACGGTTGTGATTTTCTCGTCGATAAAGACATAAAGCCCCGAAAAGTGACTGGTCCAAAACGCATTATGGCGGAAAATCACTTTATCCGGCACCAGCGTATTCTCGCGAATATCGCCAGTTTCGCCCGCCAATGCCACCATGCGGTTCAGCATCTCATCATCGCGCCATGCATCGGCATCGTCAGTCAACTTGTCCACCAGCGACCGTAATTCGGTAGCTTTGCCCAGCGTATCATTGCCCGACAAAACTTTGAATTCCACTTGGTGGATCGAAAGCAAATCCTCAATATCATCCACGATCGGGACTGAATCTTCGATCTCGCCGTATATGACGTCCTTGATAGTCAGCGCGTTGATCGCCCGCGCGTTTCCCTCGAAAAACTCATACATAAGCTCATCCGTATTGGAAAAAGCAGTATGCACGACCGGCAGCGGCTCTTGGTCCGGCGTGAGAATTATGAAGCGCCGGTTTACCGAATTGGGGTCAAGATAATCATAATCATTCAGCTCTTCCGCCACCTGCGGCGAGAACCCGGTCTTATCAATATCAAACGCTTTCAGCTGGGTAGGTTTTACGCCAAACGCCACAAGCGCCTTGTTATAGCGTTCAATCAAATGCGGTTCTTCAATGCGCAACAAGCGCCCGTAAATCAACTCATTGTCGTAAAGAAGATCCATGTAAAAATTGCCTTTGTCAGATAATGTGTATATAAGTGTTCGCAGCGAATGTAATTAAGATGGTTGAAACCAATTCCAGGAAAATCATAAAACGACTTGAAAGTGAAGGCTTCTCACTTGTTTCAATCCGTGGATCACACCATAAATTCACTAACGGCAAACTCACCATAATTGTTCCCCACCCAAAAAATGATATGCCGTTTGGAACGGCGCGCGCCATAGAAAAGTTAGTAGGTTGGATATGAAAGTGATTAATAGGACGGCTTATCTTGCTCTTATTCATAGAGATAAAAAAAGCGCGTGGGGCATTTCTTTTCCTGATCTTCAAGGCTGTTTCTCTGCCGCCGATGATGAAGATGACATCATTACCAATGCGATGGAGGCATTGGAACTTTACGCTGAGGATTTCGACGCACTCCCGGCACCGCGTAGCGTTGGTGCAATCACTTCAGACGCTTATGTCGCTGGTGAATTAGCACAGGGCGCATATCTCATGTCCATCCCCTTTATTCGCAACACGCAGCGCACCACGCGGGTGAATATCACTCTGTCAAAGGGTCTGTTGGATGCAATCGACGCGGAGGCCAGCCGCCGCAAACTGACACGTTCAGGGTTTATCGCGCAGGCAAGCGAGCGTGAGATTGTGGGGTAGTTAGATATCCACTCCGGTCATGTTTTTGATTTTGGTATTGATAAATCCTTTTGGAAGATCACCAAGAATTTTCACAGTAAATCCGCCTGCTGCAATAAGGTCCGCCCGAAGCATCAAAAAGGTGTTCAGCAAGTGTGTTACTTTAAACTCCACAATCCGTGAAGTCTATCTAACGGCCATTGCCCGAGTCTTTCTCCTCCACTTTGTGAAGAAGATTTCGGATCAAAACCGTATCTCATTGCAAATCACCGAACCCCCTTATTCTTCATCTCTTCAACTTCAGCAATCGCCCGTTCGCGCAGCCGGGCATCGCGGATTATTTTCTGCACAGCGGCATCGTCAGACTTATCCGAATAGCGGAATTCGCTATCGGCGTAGCGGTTAACTTCCTGCATCACGGTCTCGATTGTGAACGGCTTGCGAAGTTCAGACACCATTGCTTTCTTATCATCATAGCTTTTGTGCATGAAGGTCTCAGGCTTTTCAAACCACTCGTCCGGCAGTTCAATATCCATCGCCCGCATTTTAATGGCGTCCGTGATGTTCTTGATGGCACGACCCGTAAAGCGCGGCTCACGCTCCTTGATGCGGAAGAGATAGTCACCAATATCACTCAGCGAGTCCGGCTCGCCATTGTCGTTAATGAACTTTTTGAACACTTGCCCCAGCGCTTCTTCATGCGGCGTCGCAAAGCTTGAATAGGCTTCCGTCACAGCCTTTTGGATTTCCTGCGCAGCGTAAAGTACATGGTCACCCAGCGGAATTTTATGGTTCTTGCCCGCAAGCATGGCGAAAATATCGATGTAATCGTCCCGCGTTTGCGGCCCGTCAACTAACCAGCGCGCACTCGCTCGTTGGCGAAGCGCATCGTCCACGTTTTCAGGATAATTGGAGAACATGCCGAACGAGGCATTGCCGCGCACGACGGTCTGCGCACCGGCAAAGGCATCCATCAATACGCCCGTAATTTCCTGCTGACCGGCCGAGGCGTGATCGTCCGAGCGCTTGGCCGCCACTTGGTCAATATCGTCAATCGTGCCAAAGGCGATAACCCGCGGATTGATAACATTATCGATAAACTGGCGGCAGTTCTGTCCGGATTTTCCTTGATACGACGAAATCTGGTCCACACCAAAGTTTTGATAAACAAACGGATAACCCGCCACGAGGCAATGCTCATTGATAAGACCGGCAATCATTTGAATAAGCGTTGTCTTACCCGTGCCCGGTGCGCCATCGCCGATAAAGGTAAAAATAAAGCCGCCAAGCTCAACAAACGGGTTCATCTGCCGGTCAAAATCATAGGCCATAATCATCTTGGCCAACTTCACCGCTTGATATTTGGCGATGTGATTGCCGACAACTTCTTCCGGCTTTTTGAAGCTCATCACCAGCGGCTTGGAGCGCTTGCCGGGCGCGACATCAAAACCATCAAGCGTGAAGTTATCCGCCTCCAGTCGCAGATGCGTATTTTCAAACGCACCAAGGCCGGTAAAACGCCCGCGACGCTGTAATAGCGCGTCGATCGCCGTCCGCGCCAAAGCGCTAGCGCAGGCAAGCATCGCCGCCTCATCCGGCGCACCGGTAATCGCGCCATCAAGTCCGGCAATCAGCGACTTCACGGCGTCTTGCGCGGTATCAAACTGGAACGCAGGCTCGGCAACATCTTTCACAGCGGTCGAATCCGCCTCAATTACTTGGCTGATATAGGCCGCGAAAGTGAACGCGGCGACGTAAGCCGAGGCCGACAGATAGTTACGAAACTGCGAAGCCTCATCGCCCTCTAAAGGCTTGGAAGCATTACGCGCCATCAGCGCTTCCAGCGGGGTTTGCCGCGCATAAACATCTGCCACAGCAAGAGCCACACTTGCCGCACGGCGCGTGCGGAACAACAATGTGTGCTGCGCAATAGACATTAAACTGTCATCGGGCCGGATCTTCTGGATCGATTTGGTAAATTCCACCTCGCGGGATTTGCGCATTCCAGCCGTCGAAACTGTCGAGACAAAACGCCTGCCCGTGCCCGCAATTTCCACGCCGGAATTGCCATCGACAGCATCCAGCATAATCAACCGCGTCACCAGCGATTGCGCAGTCGGCAAATGCTTTGCGATGTCTTTTTCGTCAATTGTGGTCAGGCCAGCGTCCATTTATGCATCCTCAAACATCACTAATCACCTGCCCGTTGGACAAGACATGAACCTTATACCCATCAAAGATCTTCTTCGTTTCACCGCTGGCATAAAGCGCCTGATAGGCTTCATGCGGCACCAGCGCATGGCGCTCATAGGACGATACGCCCATGCGCGCGCACTCCAGATCGTCCGTATTAATGTGGTATTCTTCACGGGCCGGATCGGTGGAAAAGAAACCCTTTTTTTCAATAATCTCTTTTTTCGAGAAAATTTCCTGGATAGTCCACGTCAAAAGCCACGCATTTTCAGGCTTGCGCACCTTTGAAAGCACTTCAGAAACAGTCGAATTATTCTCCGTCATGCCCACGCTATAAAACGGCCCAAGCACCGTACGGCGCAATTGCTTGGGGTGCAGCGCGGCAAAATCCTTGTCCATATTGGTCGCAATCGTCGAAGGCGATAGCGAGTAAGACGAATTCTTCTCAGCAAAATCATCGAACTGACGCGCCAGCGCCGGATTGAGCAACCCTTCCACCGGCAGCGGAATTCTTTCATCAGGGTTCAGCTTGCCATCGCTGGTGACAAGGGCCGCAACCAGTTGCTCGCTCGAGTCTTCAAGCGTTGCCAAATAGACCATCGGCAGATTTGCGGAGCCATCAAACACACCCCAATGCACCATGTAGCTCGGACGCATGGTTTGCGTATTGACACCGACCTTAATCGTGCATGGCAAAATATAGGGCTTGAACAGCTCGCCCTTGCGGGCTTCTTCCAGATAAATCCGCTCTGCCAGTGCCTTTTGAAGCGCTGCCGGAAATTCTTTCTTGCGTAAGATAAAATCAGCCATGTCCGCGCGAAGCTGCGCGGCAGAGGGGATGGTCAGCAGGCGCTCTTTTGCCGTGAGATAATCGCGATCCAACTCTAAAACATTCTGAAAAACCGGAAAACCAGATTCAGCACGGGAGATTTTGAACGTGTCGGTAAACGCAAGTTTATTTTGCCAACAAGCAAAGGAATTTTCCAACCGCGCAATATATCCGGCGATCACACCAGCTAAAATATCGTCCCGCTGCGGGGTTGCCTCCCGCGCGAGTAGAAACACATTCAGCCCCTCAAGCGCAGAACCAATCGCCTTGAAATAGCGACCGGCTTGGACTTCATCCGTTTCCATTTCAGCTCCCCGTTCAATCATCACAAAGCAAGAATCAAAATTCGCTGCGAGGGCTCAAATGCAGTGATTTTCGAGAACTGAAGCGCAACGTACGTTTGGGTACGTGAGCATCAAAAGCGCAGAAAATCGCTGCAGATGGCCCTCGCAGTAGCATTTTCATCTAGCTTTGAACGTAATTGGCTGAATTGTGCTTGGCAAGAACCTCACTGAACCGGCGTGAAAACGCATCGTCGGCAAGCTTCTTGCGGCGCTGAATATCGGCAGTCGAAACCATGTTCTTTTCATGCAATTCCAGCAAATCGCCGATATGCTTCTGCGCCGCAGCACCGATGCCCGCCATTGTCTCTTCCGCAGCCGTATCCACTTTGGAGCCAAGCGTGTTGATCTTGTGCGCCACATCTTGCTGAGCCGCAGTTTTCAATGAATCTTCCAACGCCTTGTAAAGAACAATGCGCTGCTCAGTATCAATTGTAAGCTTGTTGATGAGTGTGGCTTGCGCCGCAATCTGGTTGTTCAGCGAATCCACGAATGTCTGAAACATCGAAGTGTAGCGCTCGAGCGTTTGGCTTTCGGCAAGAAGAACCTGTTCTTGCGCCTGCTGCTCATTATACTCCGTCGCCAGCTTCGAGCGCTCAGCTTCGATTTTTGTGCGCGACTTCTGGTCTGTTGATGCAGCAAGCTGATTTTCCAAATCCAGCAAAAGCGGGTTCAACTCGTTTATGCGCTTTTGCGTGGCCTCAAGCGAATCCATCGTGGTCTTGCGGCGCTCAATCACCTGCACAAGGCTGGCCTCGGAAGTCTTATAGCGGCTGTCCAGAACCATCTTTTGGTTCTTCAAAATACCTACGATGGTATCAGACTTCGACAATAATTCCTGCAAATTGCCCGCCATCGACATGTTACGCACACGGTCCGTGCGCATCCGCGTGGCGCGGTCCTTGGAGAAAATTCCAATGAATTTTTCCCAACCGGTATAGCTTTTCATCGATTCAAATTCCGAACCAAACACGTTGGTGGCGTCTTCAAGGCCGATGATAAGGTCAGCAATATTGCCTTCCATGGTCTTTTGCTGGGTCAGCACATCTTCCAAACGGGCGTTTTCAATATCGAAGTTAGCATCGCCAATTTTCTTATCGGCCCTCGCAACTTGGTCCATGACCACCGCGGTCTGGTCAAGTTTGGTTTTCATATCCTCAACCACAGCTTTGGTTTTAGCAATTTCAGCATCAAAATTTTGCAACGTGGCCATGGATATATCTCCGTAAGGGAAGTGTCAGCGACCGCGAATATAGGTGGTCCTAATCCCGATTGAAAGAGCATCCTTCGCCATAATGCAAACTCAAATCCAAAGCATCGTTGGCAAAATGTTCGCGCGGTTTTACGTTAAAACGATGCGATAAAACAAGGACTGAGAGCAACGCGCCGATTCTATCTCGGCGACCATGGACCTAGCGGCTGAACCCTATCAAATCTTCCGGCTGAACCCGCCCCATCTCTTCTTCCCAATGCGGGCGGCACAGCGAAACGTAAACATCCTTACCTATAGCCACCTGCCCGCCTTGCCTCGCAACTTTGCCATCCTCGCCAAGGCGCACCACCATGGTTGCCTTCTTGCCGCACCGGCAAATCGTGCGTACTTCGCGCAAATCATCTGCAATCGCCAACAGCGCCTCAGAGCCTGGAAAGAGTTTACCCTGAAAGTCAGTCCGCAGCCCATAGCACATCACGGGAATGCCTAATCGGTCTGCCACGCGGGCCAACTGCCACACTTGATCGCTTGTCAGGAACTGCGCCTCGTCCACAAACACGCAGTGTATCGGGTGCGTATCAATCCGGTCCTGTACGCGCTGAAACATATCGTCTTCATCGCGGAACATTTCGGCTTTTTCTTCCAAGCCAATACGCGAAGAAATATACCCCTCACCGTCCTTGCGATAATGCCCCGCCACAAACAACAGCGTGCGCATCCCGCGCTCCTGGTAGTTATACGACGCCTGCAACAGCATCGTCGTCTTGCCGGCATTCATGGTCGCGTAGTTGAAATAGAGTTTAGCCATGCAAAATCTAATAGTCAGTGGGCATACGAATGGCGAGTCGTCGCAGACTTCAAACCAGAATATTCACATCAAAATCTTTGAACGCACTATTAGCCGTGACTAAAACAAACAACTCCAGCTTGGCCTGCGCCGCTAATAACCGGTCAAACGGATCGCGATGTTCCGCCTTGTAAAGTCCCGCGAGCCGTGAGTGACTGATACCAATAGGCAGCGCTTCAAACTGCTCCTCTCGCAAAACATTTTCAAACTCTTCGATAAGCTCTGCGATAGCATCCCATCTACCCAAACGGTGTTCGGTCGCAATTTCAAACGCTGTAACACTGCCCACAAAAATCCGATTTTCCGGATTGACGATTGCCGCCCGCGCTGTCTTGGAAAGTTCAGGTGCATCGAAAATCCACCATGCAAATATGTGCGTGTCCAAAAGCATGTTCATGCTGGTCAGCCTTGCCCCTCAAACAGGCAAAGCTCGTCTTCCGCCAGAGGCTCAAAAGATGTCGCTGGAACCGTCATCCGCCCTTTCCAAGCGCCCGGCTTACGCTCACGCTCAGGCATCGCGCCAATCGGACCCAAAAAGGCCACGGGCTTGTTGCCGCGAGCGATAATAATCTCCTCACCTGCTTCAACACGGGCAATAAGGCTGGAGAGTTCTGTCTTTGCCTGATGAATGTTAACTTGGTCCATCATTCGACATAGCTAATTACAAGTCTCTCGCAACAGTTCGTGAATGGCCTATTTGATGTCGCAGTCAAACTATGGAAACACTGGCATACGCTATGAAATCATGCCAAAACTTATGACAGTGACGGGCGTCGTGCCTGGCTCTCCGGTCCGCAAAAAACGTAATAATAAGGGAAACAATCATGTTGAAATCCACATTCGCCGCCACACTTCTGGCATCCACTATTTTTGCCTCCGCTGCTTTCGCGGGCGATGCTGAAACTTGTAAAGCCGTGCGCTTTGCTGATGTTGGCTGGACCGACATCCAAGTTACCACCGGCACAACACAGGTTATTCTGGAAGCGCTTGGCTACGCGCCGGAAGTGAAAACTCTCTCTGTCCCTGTGACTTACGCATCCCTGAAAAACAAAGACATCGACGTATTCCTCGGCAACTGGATGCCATCCATGACTGCCGATGTGAAAGCCTATATGGACGATAAATCTGTCGAAACCATCGGCGTGAATTTGGACGGCGCAGGCTACGGCCTTGTTGTACCCCAATATGTTGCCGACGCCGGCGTGAAGTCCTTAACCGATTTGGGCGCGCACAAAGACGAGTTCAAGGGCAAGATTTACGGCATTGAAGCCGGTAATGACGGCAACCGTATCATTGGCACAATGATTGCCGAGGCTAAAAACAAGCTCGATGGTTTTGAACTGGTCGAAAGCTCGGAAGCCGGGATGTTGACCGAAGCTGAAAAAGCCATGAAGAACAATGAGTGGATTGCTTTCCTCGGCTGGACCCCGCACCCTGTTATGGGCGAAATGAAGATCGCCTACCTTGATGGTATGGGCGATAGCGGTTTTGGCGCGGCAACAGTTTCCACAAACGTGCGCGCCGGCTACACCACAGAATGTCCGAATGTCGGGAAACTCCTGTCAAACCTTAAGTTCAATCTCGCTATGGAAGGCGCAATGATGGGCCCTGTCCTGAAGGACGGCGCTGATCCTAAAGAAACAGCAAAGGTCTGGCTGAAAGCCAATGCGGCGGCGGTTACACCGTGGCTCGCAGGCGTGACCACATTTGACGGCGGCGATGCCGCCGCCGCTGTCGCAGCCGCACTTGCGGGCTAAGCTTTCTTAGTTCACACTTTGAAGGCGGCTATGGGAAACCGTAGCTGCCTTTTTTGTTAAAGCATTTTCGAGTGATGTGGCAAACATCACGATTAAGAATAATGCGAAGAAACTAAGAATGCGTTGCGGGAGGGCAAAATGGATCCACTGTCAAAAGTAATTACCATGTGGAAAATCCCTGTCGGGCAGTGGGGCAAAGCGGTCATTGAGTTCATCGTCGAAAATTTTCAATGGCTGTTTGATTCCATCAAAGTGTCGCTGAACTTCGCCGTCGAAGGCACAACATACCTGCTACTCCTCATTCCTCCGGTTTTGCTCGCAGCCCTCATTGCAGGCCTCGCCTATTATCTGCGCCGCTCCAAGCCCTTGGCCATCGCCGTACTCCTCGGTCTCCTTTTCATCATCAACCAGAACCTCTGGAAGGAGACAATCCAGACTCTTGTGCTGGTTGTCGCAGCCACTGCTATTTCCATGGCAATCGGTGTTCCCATCGGCATTTGGGCCGCACACAAGCCAAAGGTCTGGCGCGTCATTCAGCCGGTTATGGATTTGATGCAGACCATGCCAACCTTCGTTTATCTCATTCCAATCTTGATCTTGTTCGGCCTTGGTGCAGCCCCTGCCCTCATCGTTACCATTATTTTTGCTATGCCCGCACCGGTGCGTATGACCCATCTTGGCATCACGTCTATCCCCAGACCAATGATCGAAGCGGGCGAAAGTTTCGGGGCCACCAGTCGGCAATTGCTATGGAAAGTGGAACTTCCAGCAGCCCTACCCTCCATAATGGCGGGTCTTACGCAGTGCATTATGCTCTCGCTTTCCATGGTCGTCTTTGCCACGCTGATCGGTGCGCCAAGCCTTGGCAATCCGGTGAATAAAGCACTGGCAAACCGCAACATTCCGCTCGGTATTGAAGCGGGCCTCGCGCTCGTCATCCTCGCAATCATCTTGGACCGTATGCTGGCGCAAAAAGCGGGGGACAAAAAATGAGCGCTCAAACTGTTTCCACTCAACAGTCCGGCAAGCCGGTCGTCGAATTCAAAAACGTCGATATCATCTTCGGCAACAAAACTGCCGAGGCCATGAAGTTGCTGGACTCAGGCATGTCCCGCGCCGACATATTGGAAAAAACCGGCTCCGTGCTGGGCGCGGCGGGGGCAAACCTCACCGTCAACGAGGGGGAGATCTCTGTGCTTATGGGCTTGTCCGGCTCCGGAAAGTCCACTTTGCTACGTGCCGTTAATGGACTCAACAAAGTCACGCGCGGGCAAGTTATTGTCCACGGTGCTCACGGCACGACCGATGTTGTGTCCTGTTCGGAAGAACAGTTGCGTAATGTCCGGCGCGGTGCTGTCGCCATGGTGTTCCAGCAATTTGCGCTGCTGCCATGGCGCACCGTTCGCGAAAATGTCGGCCTTGGCCTCGAACTTTCCGGCGTGCCGCAGGCTGAACTGGATGCCCGCGTCACCAAACAGCTTGATCTCGTCGGCCTCACCCAGTGGGCAAACAAATACGCCCATGAACTCTCCGGCGGTATGCAGCAGCGCGTCGGCCTCGCCAGAGCCTTTGCCACTGAAGCGCCAATCTTGCTGATGGACGAGCCCTTCTCCGCGCTCGATCCCCTCATCCGAACCAAGCTGCAGGACGAACTTTTGCAGCTGCAAAAAGCCTTGAAGAAAACCATTATCTTCGTCAGCCATGATTTGGAGGAAGCCCTTAAAATCGGCAATACCATCACCATCATGGAGAGCGGCCGCATCGTCCAGTCCGGCAAGCCGGAAGACATCATGCTGCGCCCAGCCAATGATTATGTCCGCGAATTTATTTCCAACGTGAACCCCCTTTCCGTGCTCACAGCCTGGAATGTGATGCGTAACGTCAGCGAGCTGGAAACGGAAAAAGACGGTTGGGTCTGGCTGGACCGCCGGAAAACAACCCGCTTCAAATTGGATAAATCCAGTCACGTCATAGACGCCGAATCCAACGGCAAAAAATCACAGTGGGTCTCTTGCGCTGAAGTCGAAAACGAATTCTCCGGCTCGTCCAATCCGGTGTTCTGGGCAACGCCCGGCACAAACCTGCGAACCGTCATGCTGGCTATGCACAAAAGCCACACAGCCCCGGTCGCGCTGTTTGACGAGACGTCGAAGTTCGTCGGGTCGATTGGGATTAGGGATTTGTTGCAGGCGGTGTTAAGACGGGAAAGTTAGTCGAGAGAAAATACTTAAATATTCCCACGCCAAAACTGTACCAGCGCCATTCCGAATATTTTTCACGTCTCTGACGAAAACTGAACCGCTAAAGTATGAACCTTTGCTTTTGGAAGTATTGGCAGCGATTTGGTAAACTTTATACATTTCGTTCAGCGCTTGTCTCGCGCCGGGATTTTTGAAGTTTTTGTCAAATCGGCTGTCTAATTAGAATTGACTTATGACAGTCCCGCGCCATCTCAAAATCCGGAAACTCCATTAAACAGAATTCTGGAACCATAGTGCTTACCACACCAACACCCCTGCTTGACCCGTCTGACATCTCGCGCATCATCGAAATGGCGTGGGAAGACCGCACGCCGTTTGATGCCATTGAACATGGCTTTGGCCTCAATGAATCTGCGGTTATCCTGTTAATGCGTGCAAACTTGAAGCCAAGCTCGTTCCGGCTGTGGCGCAAGCGCGTGCATGGCCGCTCCACCAAGCACCAGCAGCGCGCGTCGCCCGATGCCACTCGCGCTTATTGCCCGACACAGTATAAATACAAAAATTAGGCCCGCAGGCTTGCACCAATTCCCGTCAAAACCTTGCGCAGAGACGTGGCCTGCGCCTCGTCCAATCCGGTCAAACAACCTATCGCGGCAGGAAAGCCCCGTGCCTTTTCGCGCATGGCGCTGCCCTTTGGGGTCAGCATCACGCGCACCAGCCGCTCGTCAATCTTATCGCGGCTGCGGGATACAAGCCCCGCGCTTTCCATGCGCTTGAGCAATGGCGTCAGCGTCCCGCTGTCCAGAAACAGCGGCCAGCCGAGTTCGGATACTGTTCGCCCGTCCTTTTCCCACAGCTGTAACAGCACCAAATATTGCGGATAAGTCAATTCCATAGGATCAAGCAGCGGCTTATAAGCCCGGGCAAAAGCATGTGCCGCCGAATGCACGGCAAAGCACAACTGGTTTTCCAAAAATAGTGCCTGATTTTTCATAACTGCGATTTCCATTCGCCTTTCACCATTCAACTATTTTTTTCTATAGCGCACAATTGAATTGACATCAACTTGATAACAATTTAATTGCGCATAATGCAATTTTTATAGCGAAATTTGCCCCTCAAATTTAATAGATTGGAACTAACCATGTCGCTCAACAAAGTTCTATACAAAGCCTATGCCAAAGCCAGCGGCGGCCGTGTCGGCCGCGCGGTATCATCCGACGGCGTGCTCGATGTGACGCTGACCACTCCAAAAGAAATGGGCGGCGCAGGCGGCGTCGGCACCAACCCTGAACAGCTATTTGCTGCGGGTTACTCGGCCTGTTTCCTCGGCGCGCTGAAGGCTGTGAGCGGACATGAAAAAATTAGCGTTCCTACGGACGTGGAAATCAATGGCGTTGTCGGCTTTGGTACTTTGGAAGTCGGTTACGGCATCGAGGTCGAACTGAAAATCTCACTACCCGGCCTCGATCGCGCCGATGCCGAACGCCTCATTCACGCCGCCCACCAAGTCTGCCCATACTCCAATGCCACACGCGGCAATGTTGATGTGACTTTCACTATCGTTTGATTATACCGGGGCCGCTAATGCGGCCCCGTTGTTCTGCTAAAGCATCTCGCAATCCATTCTAAAATAATCATTATCAATCCGCGAACGATCCCGATTTTCGGCAGCGCCTGTCCTAACGCAGATATCGTAATCGGGCCGGCTTTCCCGTCACACAATAGACCATTTTGGGCTTGAAAAGCCTTCACGGCCAGCTCAGTGGCGTAATCAAACACACCGTTCGGCAAAACTGGATAACCGGCCGACGTAAGCAGTGTTTGCAGAAACTCAACTTCTGAACCCGATGAACCAATAGACAAAATATTAGCTTCTGGTGGCTTCTCAGCATTTTTTGTAAGTGCATACTTATTGTAAGCCTCGCGCAATTTCCGGTCATAGGCATATAAACGATACTGCGGTCCGTTATAGCCAACTGCAAACCCCGCCCAGTCCTTATTGCGCAGCGCCAAATCCAATCCGGATTTTTCAATGAACCGCGCCATCAAATCCAACTGCCCGGCAACGCCAGACCGTGCAGCCGCAACAAGCGCATCCACATTCTCGTAACCCAACCATTGCCAATGAGCACCCATCACTTGCCCCACGCCCCAAGAACAACTTTCCAGCGCGGCATTATTGTTGATATCCCGCGCCCGCGCCAGCATTTGCCAGCGCGCGGGCTGGCCGTTAGGGTTTTTAATCTCTCCCGCAACCGGCGAGGCCAACCCTTCGCCCCTGCCCTTCACCCGCTCCAGGCCGGAAAGTCGCTTGAAAAAATAATGCCCCTCAAAGCGGATGAGAGGCTCCATTTTGCCATTGATCATTGCGCCCGTGACACCACTGCACTCCACCATGGCAACTGCCTTGAATACCGCCGGCTCGATCTTTAATCGCGTCGCAATTTTACTAACTGCATTTTCAAATTCATTCGTCATCGTGCCTCTCCCGAAATTTCGTGAAGTCATTGTCAGGCCGTTTTGCGAGGCGTGGATAAAATTTTGAAAATAATCTTAAGTCGGGCGCTTCAAATGTCATCTCAGACACGGCTCGATGTGTGTTCGGGCATCTGGCGCATCGTTTCCGTATCCACTCCGTGCCATCTACGAGCGCTTCCCGTGCGTCTCACGATCGGTTCTCACTTGCGATTTTTCAAATTTTTTGGTTAATGCCGCCATGGACGAAAAACTATCCAACAGGCCCGTTTCGGTAGTCGCACTGTATCGCTTTGCGCGGCTTGCCCGCTTTAAAGCGCTGCAACAGCCTTTGCTCGATCTTTGCAATGCACATGGCATGAAAGGCACGCTGCTGCTTGCCCATGAGGGCATCAACGGCACCGTGGCCGGCACGAAAGATGCCATCCAAAATCTGGTTAACCACTTGCATTCATGGCCGGAATTTGTTGGTGCTGAGATTAAATACTCTTATGCCGGCGTGATGCCGTTCAACCGCATGAAAGTGCGTTTGAAGAAGGAAATCGTCACCATGGGCCAGATGGAGATTGACCCGCTGCTCTCAGTCGGCACTTATGTTGCCCCTCAAAACTGGAATGCGTTGATTTCAGACCCCGATACCGTTGTCATAGACACCCGCAACGACTACGAAACCCGCGTCGGCATTTTCGACCAAGCCATTGATCCCAATACGAAAACCTTCTCTGAATTCCCCGAATGGGTGAAAAATAACCGGAATCTTCTAGCAGGCAAAAAAGTCGCCATGTATTGCACAGGCGGCATCCGCTGCGAAAAGGCAACGGCCTATGTCAAAGGTCTTGGCATCCAAGATGTTTACCACCTGAAGGGCGGTATCCTTGGCTATCTCGAACAAGTCCCCGAAGAGCTAAGCCTCTGGAAAGGCGAGTGTTTTGTCTTTGACGAGCGTGTTTCCGTCGGCCACGGGCTGGTCATAGGCGAGACTATTTTGTGCCGCGCTTGCCGCCAACCAGTGTCCACCGATGATCAGAATTCGCCCGATTATCTCGAAGGCATTTCCTGCCCGCACTGCATTTCATTACGCTCCAACGCTGACCGCGCCCGCTATGCCGAGCGGCAAAAGCAAGTGCACCGGTCCAAACTGCGCGGCACAAGGCATATTGGCGACAGCTAATTTATCATAAAATAGCGCCTTGAAACTGTTGCAGTCCGTGCTTAACTTCCTCGAGAAACTAACTTTGTGGAGGACCACCCGATGTTTGATCCGAGGAGAATGCTGGATGAATTGCTAGGCGCAAACGTGCCGGGCACAACTGGCACTGTGCGCGATAAATTGAGCCAAGCCACTGATATGGCTAAGCAAAATCCGCTGGCAGCCGGCGCTCTCGCAGCTGTTTTGCTTGGCACCGGTACGGGACGCAGCGTCACAGGCGCCGCTGTTCGCCTCGGCGGTTTGGCGGCAATTGCCGGCATGGGTTACAAGGCCTACCAAAATTACAAGAACGGTGACGCCCCTGCCGCCACTGCCGATGCCGCACCGGAACTCATCCCTGCGCCAACGGATTCCGGTTTTGAAACTGCCAAAGCCGACAGCGGTTTTGCCCTCATTCTGGTCCGCGCCATGATTGCCGCCGCCCGCGCCGATGGTCACATAGACGACGGCGAACGCGCCCGCATCACCGACCGTATCGCCTTGGGCGGAATGGACGCGGACGCTCAAGCCTTTCTAAACAATGAGCTTTCTGCACCAATTGATCTGGATACCATCGTTGCGGCGGCGCAAACTGACGAGCAAAAAGTCGAACTTTACACTGCGTCCCGTCTCGCTATCGAGCCCGAAACCCGCGCTGAGCGGGGCTATTTAGACCTGCTCGCCGGCCGTCTGCAATTGCCTGATGCGCTCATCGATCATATCGAAGCTACAGTTTCCGGCGAGAAGGCCGTTGCTTAATTTTAATCCAGCGCCATACACCTTGCGTCATTGCAGGGTGTATGCTATTTTTATTGGGTAGAAACCTGCGCTTGCCGTAAGCAAAGCTAGGTCATAGCGAGCCGTGAACTCCATATTTCTGCATTCAAACCTACAGAAATCCGGAGTTATTCGATGATTTTTCAATCAATCGATTTTTTGTTGGCTGGCGGTCTTTTGCTGGGCGCAATTTTGTTCACATCAGTCGGCCATGGCGGAGCATCCGCTTACATCGCGCTGATGACATTGCTCGGCCTTGATCAACTAGTTGTTCGCCCGACTGCCCTGGTCTTGAATGTCCTTGTCACCAGTTTTTCATCCATTCGCTATATTCGCGCCGGATTATTTCGCTGGCGAACTTTGTGGCCCGTACTCGTTGGCGCGATACCTATGGCCTATCTTGGCGGCGCGATTACTTTGCCGGGGCACTTCTACAAGCCGCTGGTAGCCGTAGTATTGGCCTTATCGGCGTTGCGATTGCTGATGCCATCCACGGTAGCAAAACTACCAAAATTGAGTGATATTCCAATAGGTTGGGGTATTGTCAGCGGCGCAATAATTGGCCTGTTGGCGGGTTTGACTGGCACTGGCGGCGGGATATTTCTATCCCCATTATTAGTTTTCACCGGTTGGTCCGATGTTCGAAAAGCATCGGGCGTCACATCCGTTTTTATCCTTTGCAATTCACTTGCAGGCCTTGCCGGAAACCACACATCAGTGAGTGCGCTTCCCGGACAGACATTGCTTTATATAGCGGCAGTTTTGATCGGCGCAATAATCGGCACCTATTTGGGCATCAGCGCATTTGCAAGAACCGGCATTTTGCGCGCTCTCGCATTTGTTTTGTTTATAGCATCTGCAAAGCTGCTTGGCGTCTATTGAGCAGCAATTGACCGCTCTACTTATAGTTAACTTGGCGTTAACTATTTGAGCGCATCATCTATTCAATACCCCGGTGCTCCTCCCATACTGGGTCTTCTGACAAGGCGGTTCGAAAGAGCCGCCTTTTTTTGTGTCATCGTCGCAAATGCCGTATCCCTTTGAAAGCCTTGGCTTTATGCTGGCGCAATATTCAAGGAGATTTAAGTGGAAGATTTATCGCACTGGACACCGCGTGAACAACCGCATTTGAAAGCTATGGACGGCCGTTTTGTGACGCTCGAGCCACTAAGTGCTGCCAAACACGGCGATGGCCTCTATGATGCCTCCACGGTGCCGGATGCAGCAGATCGTTTTCGCTGGCTTTTTGAAAAGCCCCCGGAAAGCCGCGCGGCCTATCAGCCTTGGCTGGACAAAGTTGAAGCCAGTAAAGATCCCGTCTTTTTCACCGTTATCGATAAAAAGACCGGGAAGATTGCCGGGCGACAAACCTACATGCGCACTGACACAGCCAATGGCGTCACCGAAATCGGCAACATTTATTGGGGTCCGCTCATTAGCCAAACACCGGCAACCACGGAAGCATTTTATCTTTTTGCCCGCCATATATTCGATGATCTCGGCTACCGTCGCTTTGAATGGAAGCTGAACAGTAACAATGCGCCTTCCCACAAAGCCGCGCTGCGGTTTGGCTTTAAGTTCGAAGGCACTTTCCGCAACCACATGATTGTTAAAGGCCTTAACCGCGATACGGCGTGGTATGCCATGACCAATGATGATTGGAACACCAGCGTGAAACGAGCATTGGAGGCATGGCTGGCACCATCAAACTTCGACGCAACCGGCCAACAAATCGCCACGCTCGCAGCCTTGCGTGATCACTCATGACGCCGGAGGATAGGAGCAATGCGCTCGCTGCGGCGCTGATATTGTTCGGCATTGGGGCGCTGTTTTGGATGATGCCGGTCATCGTGCGTGGCCTTGGCACAATCTCGCCGTGGCTTGGCGGTCTTGCAGCACTTTTATTTATTCTATCATTTTACATCATATTTTGGCTGCGCGGGCGCTATTTAGCCCGCAAGCGAGGCGAGTAGCAGCATAAGCCCTAATACAAATACCAGCCCCGCACCGAATATTTCGATAGCGCGGTGAATGCGGCCGGAAGAGTCCGCGTTTGTATAGCGCATTGCCACGTTTTTGGCTGTTACAGCCAGCGTGGCCAACGTGGAAACCGTGATTGCCGTGCCCAGCGCCATTGCCAATACGGACATAATGCCACCGACATAAAGCCCATTGAGAATGGCAAAAGTGAGGATAATCAACGCACCGGAGCAAGGCCGGAGGCCCACGGCAAACACCGCTGCTGACGCCGTTTTCCAGTTGAATTCTTGCGCAATCATCTGCGGGTCCGGCGCATGAACATGCCCGCAGGAATCACAGGCAAAGTCAGATTTGGTTTCGTGATTGTGGCCAACAGCCTCATGATTATGCTCATTGCCATGATTGCAATTTTCATCGTGAATATGCACATGAGCGTGTCCATGATGATCGTGGCTGTCACCGGTCTTGAAAATCTTAGTCCACAATAAATAAGCACCGAAGGCCGTAATCATTGCAAAACTGGCAACTTCCATCGCATGTGTGGCATCATCCATCGAAATGGTCGTGCCACGCAGAACGAGGAACGCCAACCCGACAATAACCAGTGCTGAAATAGCCTGCAAAAACGCAGAGATAAACGAAAGCAGAATGCCGCGCCGCAGCGTTACTTCATTCGCCACCATGTATGATGAAATAACAGCCTTGCCGTGGCCAGGTCCAGCTGCGTGAAATATGCCGTAGACAAACGATAAGCCGACGAGCAACCACGCTTTAGAACCATCATCGCGCATGGCTTTTAACGCACCTGTCATAGAGCGGTAAAATTCCTTTTGCTGTCCGTTTATCCAGCCGAAAAACCCGCCAAATATGCCATGCGGCTGCATCGAAACTTCATTGGTTCCAATGCCCAATGAACTGCCCGCCGAGGCAATGCCGACACCGGCTACAATAAATAAGAGGACCAATAATATGCGATTTCTTATCGTCACTATTTGCATGTCACTTCCAACCGTGTCGCGAAAATTTTAGCCATATCAGTGCCTTGCGGGTCGCTAAAAAAAGCATCCGTGAGTTTGGATTGGTTAGCCGCTATCGCCTCATCACCGTCAGGGCGAATAACAGCTGTCGTACAGTTGGGTGTTAAACCAATTATTGAAATATCACTGTCATCAACAAAATCAATTGAGGTATAAAAGGTCGGATCATAAATTCCAAAAGACACTTTGCGCTTAATAAGTACCGGTTCGACAGGGGCGTTATCAAATGTCACAACCAGTATTTTGCCATCAAATATGCCACGCAAGTTCGCGGGGCGTGCCATTTTCACTTCTTTGCCGTTGTCGTCCACAGCTTCGAAGTAATTATAATCGCCAGTTGAATCGGTGATGGTTTTGGAGATATCTGCCGCTTCTTTATCGTTGATTTTGCCATCCTGGTCTTTGTCAAATTCAAACAAAACCGTATCGGAAAACACGTCGTCAAACCGCCACGTGTTGCTCACATTTTTCACCGTCCCGTTTTCGGAGATGGTAATTTTCAGCTTGGCTTCCGCAAAGACATGCGGATGTACTTGGGCTGGTGTTGCCCATAAGGTTGCACTCAAACCCATGCAGAGAGTTAATGTCTTGCGGCGAATCATGCTATAGTAAAACCTAAAATTTTTTTACGAGTTAAGGCTGGGAAATCAGGCTAAATTAAGCAGATTCTGTCGCTAACGTTTCATGCGCCTTGAACCATTGTGACAAAAAATCCACCAGCACCCGAACCTTGGCCGGCAAATAGCGCCGGTGCGGATAAACCGCATAAATGCCACCGGAACCAACCTTATAATTCGTTAAAACGCGCTGCAACCGGCCACTCTTCAGTTCCTCTGCAGCAACAAAATCGGGCAGCATAACGAAGCCAATGCCTGCCACAGCCGCGCGGCAGGCCGGAAACGGACTGTTGACCTCGAACCGGGCTTTAACACTAACCGGGCTTGCCGCGCCATCCGGCCCCTCAAACGGCCAGTTCCCAAGGCCACGCGAGTTTGTATCAACGATGCAAGGCAGCTTGGATAGGTCTTGCGGACGTTGCGGCGAACCGACCTTTTGGATTAAGCTGGGTGACGCGCAAAGCACAACAGAAAATGGCGCCAGGCGCTTGGCGATCAGAGATGAATCCTCCATCCGAGTAATGCGAAGCGCCAGATCAAAGCCTTCTTCGACCAAATCGACGAAACGATCGTCCAATCTTATGTCCAGCATCACATCCGGATAGGCCAAAGCGAAGTCCACCAGCGCTTGCCCATAGCGCGTGTCGACTAATGTACGCGGCGCGGATAGTTTGATTCGCCCCTTCACATCCCCGCTGGCATCACGCACAACCTCTTGCAGCGTATCAATTTCGCGAACCAATTCTGACGAGCGTTGATAGTAAGTGTGACCCGCTTCGGTGAGCGAAAACTGCCTTGTCGTACGATTTAAGAGCAATGCGCCGAGCTCATCCTCCAATTCACGGACATATTTGGACAAAAGCGCCTTGGAGCGCCCAACTTTACGCGCCGCGGCAGAAAATCCTTCTGCTTCGACGACATCAATGTAGGCGCGCATCCGTGTCAGTGTATCCATCGAAAATGCCTCTGATTGTTCACTAATAGTGAACATAGGCCTTAATGAATCGGGTGTGCAATTATTTTTTTCCGGGCGAAAATATTCATTGTTTTGTCATGAAATCGGTCCTATGTACGCTTTGCCCAAAGTCGCACGAGCCTGTGGGCGTCCCTCGGTTAAAAGCCGAGACGGTAGCTGAGAGTAATACCTCCCAGTTGGTTCAACGAAGAACCGTGGACGCCTTGAAGCAACGACGGTGCGGGCTTTTTTGGTCTCACTCGACTGTCCAAAAGTCGAAGTCACTGAAGAGGCACACCTTCATTGCCGGATGTGAGGAGGCAACTCCAATCCATGGCAGACAAATCGGGATAAGCCGTTCGCTTATTCCAATCGCAGCGTAAAGCGTTTTCAGGGGTTCGGCGTCTCCACCGGCTGGACCTTCGGGAAGCTATTTCGCATTTGTCTATTGGTTTTGCGCGTGAAGCGCAGTTCCGTTCGCATTCGATTTGACCAATCACGAAGGTTGGTTTGCAGCATTGGAGACAGCATTATGGCTACGCAGCGCGTTACAGATTTTTTGGCTACCCGCCGTCCAAACGGCCCGTGCATGGTGCTCGATCTTGAGGTAGTGCGCGATAATTTCCACGCATTTGAAAAAGCCATGCCTGATAGCAAAATTTATTATGCCGTGAAGGCCAACCCTGCGCCGGAAATTTTGCGCCTGCTGGCCTCTATGGGCTCAAATTTCGACTGCGCGTCAGTCAACGAAATCGAAATGGCGCTGGACGCCGGTGCGGCCGCTGATCGCATTTCCTTCGGCAACACCATCAAGAAAGAACGCGATGTGGCCCGTGCTTTCGAGCTTGGCATTCGCCTGTTCGCCATCGACTGCGTTGAAGAAGCCGACAAGATTGGTCGTGTGGCTAGGGGTTCAAAAGTATTCTGCCGCGTATTAACTGATGGTGAAGGTGCCGAGTGGCCGCTAACACGCAAGTTCGGCTGCGTGCCTGCCATGGCAATTGATGTGTTGCGCTACTCCAAAATCATCGGCCTTGTGCCATGGGGAGTTTCATTCCATGTCGGCTCGCAAATGACCAATTTGCACGCTTGGGACAATGCGCTAGCTGATGCCAAGATGGTATTTGGCACTTTGGCCGAAGAAGGCATTGTACTTGGCCTCGTCAATATGGGCGGCGGTTTTCCGACCCGCTATCTCAAAGATGTTCCATCGGCGCAAGCCTATGGTCAGGCTATCTACGGCGCATTGCGCAAGCATTTCGGCAATGTCATTCCTGAAACCATCATCGAGCCCGGTCGCGGCATGGTGGGCAATGCGGGTGTTATCAAAACCGAAGTGGTGTTGATCTCCAAAAAGGCGGACAATGATAATGTGCGCTGGGTTTACCTCGACATTGGCAAATTCGGCGGCTTGGCTGAAACCATGGATGAGGCCATTCGCTACCAGATCGTTACCCCGCATGATGGCACAGCGACCGAGCCATGCATCATAGCCGGCCCAACATGCGACAGCGCCGATGTGCTCTATGAAAAGACGCCCTACGCCTTGCCGCTCGCGCTTGAGATTGGCGATGAGGTATTGATCGAAGGCACCGGTGCCTACACGACGACCTATTCTGCCGTTGCCTTCAACGGCTTCGAGCCGCTGCGCGCCTACATTATCTAATCTTAAAAGGTTCGATACTTTCGCTGCCAACCGGTCCCGGATCAGGGGCTGGCATCCCTCACATTAAATTCGGGAAGGTGGTTTTGCCATGAATACAAATATCAAGATTCCAGATGTTGCCGCATCGTTTTCCATCGGCGAAGAAATGCCGCACGAAGCCGCGCAGCGCGAGGCCTTGCTTGACCGCGCCATGGGTCCGGGCCGCAAACGCAAGTCATCCGAAAAGCTGCGTCGCGGCCGTTTGCCTGCTGGGGGTTTGGCATTCGTAGCCCGCAACAGTGATGGCGGCGTTATCGGCACTGTCCGTCTCTGGAACGTAGCTTCTCCGTGCGTCCGGCGTATCCAAGTCGATGCCCTTCTGCTCGGCCCTTTGGCGGTTGATCCCTTCTACGAAGGGTTAGGGATCGGCTCCAAACTGATGAAACACGCCATCGATGAAGCCACCCGCTTGGAACATGCCGCCATCATTTTGGTCGGCGATGCCGCCTATTATAAGCGCTTCGGTTTCACCAACGAAAAAACCGGCGATATTTTCATGCCCGGACCGTTTGAAAAATCACGCCTGTTGGCACTGGAACTAAAAGAAGGCGCACTAAGCGGCGCATACGGTATCCTTTTCGCCACTGGCCGCAAGCAGCTTCAAGCTACTCGTAAAGTGGCGCGGGCTGCTTAGACGCGGCTCGTCGCTTAACCCTTGTTCTTGTAATAAACATCCAAGAATACCGCAAAAAGTAAACACTACATACTTATGTATCGGCTGCCATCGAACACCGGCATCAATCATAATCCGCGATTGTTCATCACAAAATTCATTAAGCAAAGTGAAGTATAGAATATTTCAACCCAGCGTTAAACACCTTACTGTTAAAAATAATGCAACAAATACTTGCCTTGAAGTACCGCTTTAGTGCGATGAATACGGCATTCCAGCACTACCCGATCAAGTTTCCAAATGCCTCAACCTCTTGAGCAGTCGTGGCAAAACTAGTCACCATTCGTACCATTGTCTCATCACTTGCCACTGTTGCGCTGCCGTCGGATGGCGCGTGCCAGTCGTAGAACACGACACCGGCGGTGCGCAATTTTTCACATGTTGCAGTTTTCAAAATCGCGAAAACTTCATTGGCTTGCGGCTGCCATGCCAGTCTCGCACTTATCGACGCGCCGATGATTCCGGCTAAACTTGTTGCCATAACGTTTGAATGGCGAGCAGTTTCAAGCCATAGATCATTTTCAAAATAAGCCTCAAATTGAGCTGAGATAAACCGCGACTTTGAAAACAATTGCGCTGCGCGTTTGCGCAGGAACGGCATTTGCTCATTCAGTTTTTTATCAAACATAACAATGGCTTCCGCGCACCAGCAGCCGTTTTTGGTGGCTCCGAAAGAGAGAATATCAATGCCTCGCTTCCACGTCATTTCCGCAGGTGTGCAGCCTAGCGATACCAGCGCATTCGCGAAACGGGCTCCGTCCATATGCAATGGCAATTCATTGGCTTTGGCGATTGCGCTAATAGCGGAAATCTCATCGAGAGAGTGGATAGTTCCGGCCTCGGTCGCCTGCGTAATTGCAATGCCCATCGGCTGTCCACCATGCACAAAGACTGCCGGATTTTTCGCGATAGCCTTTTCCAGCAATGCCAAATCCATCTTACCATGAAGCCCCGGAACCAAATGCAGTCGCGATCCGCCGGTGAGATATTCGACCGCGCCGCATTCATCTTCCGCCACATGCGCGGTGCTGTGACAAAATGTAATTCCGCCGGGTCTGTTGGTGGCCGCGATGGAGAGTGAATTGGCGGCTGTGCCTGTCGCTACGAAATATACTGACAATTCGCATTCAAAAATTTCAGCAAATTTTTCTGCGATAGACTTATCCAAATCGCTATTGCCATAGGCAGCCACATAGCCAATAGAATGGCGTGACAGATTGTCCGCTATTTTAGGATGAACGGCGGCCCAATTATCCGAGGCGAAAATCATGTTTTATGGTCCTTTCGGGTAATATACGCCCTGTCCCTTAGTCAGAAGCAATGTCATTTGCGGCTCAAAATGAAAATTGGAAAGCCAGAATTGGCTTTTATAGTGGAATCCACTGTTTTTATTAGTTTTTCATATCAATTCGGTGAAAACCCATTTTTTCATGTCGATCTCTTGTGTGATAATCCAAAACCTGTCATATGAAAATAGGACAGTAGTACTGTCATATATTACGGGTTAAAATTGGCTGATGTATGGTGCGCAGTGTTCCGGCGTTTGCGGTGCGGGCCATTGCGCTGAAAGAACAGTAAAATTGCTGGAACCCGAAACGAGCATTGATTTGATTTAGGGCAGTTGAATCTATAGCCCGATACCACGCCTCTACGCTGGTGTGCGGGCAAATTTGGAAGGATAGACCCATGTCGATTGTGACGCCATCTGTAGCTCAGGACTTGATTCAGGCTGTGCAGACCCGCGCAGTCAAATCGACCAAAACTTTCGGGCTTCCACACGCTCAGGGTCTTTATGATCCGCGCAATGAGCATGATGCCTGCGGCGTTGGCTTTGTTGCCAACATCAAGGGCGTCAAGTCGCATCAGATCGTTAAAGACGGTCTGTTTATGCTTGAAAACCTGACCCATCGCGGCGCTGTCGGTGCTGATCCTTTGATGGGCGACGGTGCGGGTTTGCTGGTGCAAATTCCAGATCGTTTTTACCGTGAGGAAATGGCAGCGCTCGGCGTTGAGTTGCCACCGGTTGGTGACTACGCCGTCGGCTACATGTTTATGCCGCAAGATGCCGAATTGCGTGCGCATTGTGAAAACGTAACCCGTGAGGCCGTGGCTTCCGAGGGCCAGGTGCTGCTTGGCTTCCGTGATGTACCTGTTGATAATGCGTCACTTTCCAGAGACCCTGAAATTGCTGCCACTGAACCGCATCATCGCTTGGTGTTCATAGGTCGCGGACAAGGCATCACCTGTCAAGATAGCTTTGAGCGCCGGATGTTTATCCTGCGCAAGGTTATTTCCAGCCGAATCTACAAAGAAACGGAAGGCCGCGACAACGGCTTCTACATTGTCTCCATGTCCTCGCGCACGGTGGTTTATAAGGGCATGTTCCTCGCCTACCAGGTTGCTGCTTACTACAAGGACTTGGCCGACCCTCGCTTTGAATCCGCGCTCGTTCTGGTGCATCAGCGTTTTTCCACCAACACATTCCCGTCTTGGAAGCTGGCGCATCCTTACCGGATGGTGGCGCACAACGGAGAAATCAACACACTGCGCGGCAACGTCAACTGGATGGCAGCGCGACAAGCCTCGGTGGATTCGGAGCTGTTCGGCAATGATATTTCCAAGCTTTGGCCGATTTCCTATGAAGGTCAATCCGACACCGCTTGCTTTGACAATGCGCTCGAATTTTTGAACCAAGGTGGCTATTCGCTGGCGCATTCGATGATGATGCTCATCCCGGAAGCATGGGCTGGCAACAAGCAAATGTCGCCCGAACGCAAAGCTTTTTACGAGTATCACGCGGCGTTGATGGAGCCCTGGGACGGCCCGGCAGCAGTCGTGTTTACCGATGGTCGCCAGATTGGCGCGACGCTGGACCGCAACGGCTTGCGTCCGGCCCGCTACATTGTGACAGATGATGACCGCGTGATTATGGCGTCAGAAGCTGGTGCGTTGCCTGTTGCCGAAGAGAAAATTGTCAAAAAGTGGCGCTTGCAACCGGGAAAAATGTTGCTGATTGACTTGGAGTTGGGCCGCATTATTTCCGATGAAGAAATCAAGACTGAGATGGCAATGGCCTATCCCTATCAAGACTGGCTAAAGCGTACGCAGCTTGTATTGGAGGAGCTGAAGCCGGTTGAGCCGCGCGCGGCGCGCACAGATGTGGCTTTGCTCGACCGTCAGCAGGCGTTTGGCTATACGCAAGAAGATACCAAAGTTCTGATGGCTCCAATGGGCACAACTGGCCAAGAGGCTCTCGGATCCATGGGCACAGACACTCCAATTTCGGCGATGTCGGATATGTCCAAGCTGCTTTACACCTATTTTAAGCAGAACTTTGCGCAAGTAACCAACCCGCCGATTGACCCTATTCGCGAAGAGCTGGTGATGAGCCTTGTCTCGTTCATCGGCCCCCGTCCGAACATTTTTGACCTTGAAGGAAACTCACGTCGCAAGCGTCTGGAGGTGCGCCAGCCGATTTTGACCAACGAAGATTTAGAAAAAATTCGCTGCATCGGTCATACCGAAGATCGCTTTGATACCAAAACGTTGGATATGACCTATCCAACGAGCGAAGGCGCAAGCGGCATGGCGGGCGCTTTGTCCCGCCTGTGTGACCGTGCCGAAGCGGCTGTGGCGGGTGGCTATAACATCATCATCCTGTCTGACCGTCAGGTTGGTTCTGATCGCATTCCAATCCCCGCTTTGCTGGCGACAGCGGCTGTGCATCATCACCTTATCCGCAAGGGCTTGCGCACCGCCGTTGGCCTTGTGCTCGAGACTGGCGAGCCACGTGAGGTGCATCATTTCTGCTGTCTGGCAGGCTATGGCGCGGAGGCGATCAATCCTTATTTGGCATTTGAAACGCTGGAAGACATGCACGTGCGCGGTGACTTTCCGCCGGAAGTTGAGAGCGAAGAACTGGTCTATCGTTACATCAAATCGGTCGGTAAGGGCATTTTGAAGGTCATGTCCAAGATGGGCATTTCCACTTATCAATCTTACTGTGGCGCGCAGATTTTTGATGCGATTGGATTGAAGACGGACTTCGTGGACAAGTATTTCAGCGGCACTTCGACTACCATCGAAGGCGTCGGCATGGCAGAGGTGGCGGAAGAAACTGTTCGCCGTCACACGTCCGCTTTCTCCAATGATCCGGTACTGGCACGTTCTCTCGAAGTGGGCGGTGAGTATGTGTTCCGTATGCGCGGCGAAGCACATCTCTGGTCGCCTGATGCCGTTGCGAAATTGCAGCACGCCGTGCGCCAAAACGAGCCTGAAACCTTCGCAGAGTATTCTGCGATGGTGAACGATAAGGCCGCGCGGGCGCAGACCATTCGCGGGCTTTTCAAGATCAAGATGGCAGAAGATTTAGGCTTAAAACCAATCCCGGTTGATGAGGTTGAGCCGGCATCCGAAATCGTCAAGCGCTTCTCGACGGGCGCCATGTCATTCGGTTCGATTTCACGTGAGGCGCATGCGACACTGGCGATTGCGATGAACCAAATCGGCGGTAAGTCCAACACCGGCGAAGGCGGCGAAGAGCCGGATCGTTATTTGCCGCTGCCGGATGGATCGCGCAATCCTGAGCGCTCGGCTATCAAGCAGGTGGCGTCGGGTCGCTTTGGCGTGACGGCAGAATATTTGGTTAACTCCGACATGATGCAAATCAAAGTCGCGCAGGGTGCAAAACCCGGTGAAGGCGGGCAATTGCCGGGCCATAAGGTAGACGCGACAATTGCCAAGACGCGGCATTCAACGCCCGGCGTCGGCCTTATTTCGCCACCGCCGCATCATGATATTTACTCCATCGAAGACTTGGCTCAGCTGATATTCGATTTGAAAAATGTCAACCCGGATGCGGATGTTTCCGTAAAACTGGTGTCCGAAGTGGGCGTCGGCACAGTTGCGGCTGGCGTTGCCAAGGCGCGCGCGGACCATATCACTATCTCCGGCTATGATGGCGGCACCGGTGCTTCGCCTTTGACGTCTATCAAACATGCCGGTAGCCCGTGGGAAATGGGCCTTGCCGAAACCCAGCAAACGCTGGTGCTCAACGGCCTGCGCTCACGCATTGCGTTGCAAGTGGATGGCGGTTTGCGCACAGGCCGTGACGTGATTGTCGGCGCACTTTTGGGTGCGGATGAATTCGGATTCTCTACAGCTCCTCTTATTGCTGTTGGCTGCATCATGATGCGCAAGTGCCATTTAAACACTTGCCCAGTTGGTGTGGCGACGCAAGATCCCGTCTTGCGCAAACGCTTCAACGGCACACCTGAACATGTCATCAACTATTTCTTCTTTGTGGCCGAAGAAGTCCGTTCACTGTTGGCGGCGATGGGTGTTCGCAAACTCGTCGATCTCGTCGGGCGTTCGGAACTGCTTGAAAAGGAAGAAATGATTTCGCTGTGGAAGGCCAAGGGTTTGGACTTCACGAAAATCTTCTACAAGCCGGAAGCACCGGTTGACGAAACGCGCTGGACCAAGCGCCAAGTGCATCCGATATCTGATGTGCTTGACCGCAAGCTGATTGCCGAGGCAGCGACTGCTTTGACCACAAAGCAACCGGTGAAAATAACCACGGAAATCAAGAACGTTGACCGTTCGGCAGGTGCGATGCTTTCAGGCATGGTTGCCAAGCGTTTTGGTCAAAAGGGACTGCCGGACAACACCATTCATGTGGCTTTGACGGGCACTGCGGGTCAGTCGTTCGGCGCTTTCTTGGCCCATGGCATCACGTTTGAGCTCACTGGTGATGGCAATGATTATGTCGGCAAAGGGTTATCGGGCGGGCGCATAATTATCCGTCCATCAGATAAGTCGAAGATTGTGGCTGAAGAATCCATCATTGTCGGCAACACTGTTCTCTACGGCGCAACGGAAGGCGATTGCTATTTCCGTGGTGTGGCGGGTGAGCGCTTCGCTGTTCGAAACTCCGGTGCGATTGCGGTTGTTGAAGGTGTGGGCGATCATGGCTGTGAATATATGACGGGCGGTATAGTCGTCGTGCTCGGCCAGACAGGCCGCAACTTCGCGGCTGGCATGTCCGGCGGTGTGGCCTATGTTTTGGACGAGGAAGGCGATTTCGCGCAGCGCTGCAACATGGCGATGGTTGAACTCGAGCCGGTACCGGAAGAAGATGATTTGCTCGAAAAGCTGCATCATCACGGCGGCGACTTAGCCCACAAAGGCCGTGTCGATGTCTCTGGAGATATGACACGCCATGATGAAGAGCGGCTCTATCAGTTGATCTCCAATCATATGCATTTCACCGGTTCGACAAGGGCGAAGGCGATTTTAGACAATTGGGCCGGTTATCGCGCCAAGTTCCGCAAAGTCATGCCGGTAGAATACCGCCGCGCCTTGATCGAGATGGAACAGGCACGAATGAGCGTGGCAGCGGAGTAGTTTGATATTTTCTACATCTGTGATATGTCTTTGTCATATCACAGATGGTGAGGCTAATTATGAACGATCATGTAACAGCCAGGAAGATTGCACAAGTGTTCAAAAATGGTCGTTCGCGGGCGGTCCGAATACCGAAGGATTTTGATTTTGAAGGCGATGAAGTGGAGATTCACAAAAATTCCGATGGAACGTTGACCTTGGCGCCAATAGGCAAGAAGAAGACTTGGGCAGACGTATTCGCCTCCATGGAAGATATTGGTCCGGAAGATAGTTTTCCCGTGATTGGGGACTTGTTGCCGGAGGCGGTTGATCTGAACTGGAATGAAGAGGCGTGAAATATCTGCTCGATACCAATATAGTTTCGGATGCGATGAACAATCCAGCGGGATTAGTAGCCAAACGGCTGATGGAAATGGAAGGGGCGGAAATCTTCACAAGTATCATTGTCGCAGCGGAACTTCATTTTGGCATTCTCAATAAAGGTTCGGAACGGCTTGCCCGAAACTTGGAAAAAATGTTGAGAAAACTTGAAGTCGTTTCGTTCACACCACCAGCAGAGATGCATTATTCTGCTGTTAGATTGGCATTAGAGCGAAAAGGCAAACCAATCGGACAGAACGACACATTGATCGCCGCGCACGCTTTGTCGCTGGATGCAATTGTCGTAACCGATAATGTAAAGCACTTTTCGCAAGTGCCGGGACTGAGAATTGAAAACTGGCTGCGTTAGTCGTGGCGAATAGGCGGAAGTAAGACGATGGGCAAGGTAACAGGGTTTCTCGAAATCGACCGGCAGGTGGCGAAGTATCAGCCGGCTTCGGATCGCATCCGCCATTTCCGCGAATTTACGCTGCCGATTTCTGAGACAGATGTGAAAAAACAAGCGGCGCGGTGCATGGATTGCGGTGTGCCTTATTGCCATGGCGATACAGGCTGCCCTGTTCATAACCAGATCCCCGATTGGAACGATTTGGTTTACAATGGTGACTGGGACAATGCGGTACGCAACCTGCACTCCACAAATAATTTCCCGGAATTCACAGGACGCATTTGCCCTGCGCCATGCGAGGAAGCCTGCACACTGAACCTTGAAGATGTGCCGGTTACCATCAAAACCATCGAGCAGGCGATTGCAGATAAGGCCTATGAACTGGGTCACATCAACCCGCAGCCGTCCGATAGAAAGACTGGCAAAAAGGTTGCCATCATCGGCTCCGGCCCGGCAGGTATGGCTGCAGCGCAGCAGCTTGGGCGCTCCGGTCATGAGGTTCACGTCTATGAGCGTGAGTCGAAGGCCGGTGGTTTGTTGCGTTTTGGCATTCCGGATTTTAAGATGGAGAAACACTTTATCGACCGCCGCGTCAGGCAAATGCAGGGCGAGGGCGTTACCTTTTTTTGCAATGTGAATATCGGTGTGGATAAAACTGTTGATGAGTTGCTGTCATCTTATGACGCCGTGCTTTATTGCGGCGGTTCGGAAAATCCCCGTCCGGCGGGCATCCCCGGCGTAGAACTTTCCGGTGTGTTCGATGCGATGCCTTATTTGGTGCAGCAAAATAAGCGCGTCTGCGGCGAGGATATTTCATCAGCCGCGTGGAATGCTGACGCCATTGGGGCTGGTGGCAAGCATGTCGTGGTTATCGGCGGCGGCGATACGGCGTCGGATTGCGTGGGCACGGCGTTCCGCCAAGGAGCTGTGCGCGTGACGCAATTGGACATCCGCCCTCAGCCACCTGAGAAAGAGGATAAGCTGGCCGTCTGGCCTTATTGGGCAACCAAGATGCGCACATCTTCATCACAGGCCGAGGGCGCGGAACGTGAGTTTCAGGTGGCCACACTTGCTTTCATTGGAGAAGACGGTGTTCTCACGCATGTAAAGTGCTGCGAAGTGGACGAGGCGCGCAAGCCAATTGCAGGTAAAGAGTTTTTTATCAAAGCAGATTTGGCGTTCATCGCGATTGGCTTTGCCGGACCGCTGGAAAACGGTTTGGTTCATGGCCTTGGTGACAAGCTGACGATCCACAAGGATCGTCGCGGGTCCACGAATGTCGTTGCCAATGACAGAGATTATCGCAGCAATATTGAGAAGTTCTATGTTGCAGGCGATGTCCGTCGCGGCCAGTCACTGGTGGTCTGGGCAATACGGGAAGGGCGTCAGGCTGCCCGGTCAATTGACTTGGCGCTGATGGGAACCACTGTTCTGCCTCGATAGCGTGGCTACTTAATTACCTTAAAATCATCAATTCTGCCGGGCTTTGGCTCCGGTAGCTTTCCATTAATATAAAGCGCTCCAGCAGCAGAACCCGGAGTTGGGTTGCTTGGCTGTGCCGAGCCACCAAGCAATTTGCTATCACCATCAAAAACAGGATCAAATAATGATATGGGAGCAAGCCTTGTTATCGTCGCAACATCCGGCGCCGCCGGCCGCATAGGCCCTGGCAGCGAAAATGGTCCAAGGACAAGGTTAAGTGGCTGCGCCACTTCGCCCAAACCACTGCGAATCGCTTTTTCAGCATAAAAAGCAATTTTACGTCTTCCTGCCGTTGATAAACTAATTCCATCGCTACCACGAAGCCGCGCTGGTTGACCGGTATAATCTGATCCATTGATCGTGAATGCACCAAGCTCATCCACAAAACCCTCCCAGATATCAATGAATGTACCGCCGGTAATTTGAGCGGCTTTGCGGTAAATATCGTTGAATGCCAAATAGTCGGCGCTCATTTGTGTGGATTTGAACGGCGGCAACCCAACCCAAACGACCGGAACACTTGCTGACTTAAGCGTACTTGCAAACTGCGAAACGCGCCCTTCGTAGTCGATAGTCCAAGCGGGACTGCGTACCGGTTCATTTCTATCGTTTAGTCGAAGCGGCTGGCGATCATTCGCGCCAATCATCACCACAATGACAGATGGTTTCGTCTCAGCAATCAGTCCGGCTATTGATTGCGGCCAGCTGTAATAATCATTCCGGACAAAGCCGGAGGAACCATTTGATTTTTCAATAACTGTAACGCCCGCATCGCCCGCAAAAGCACTGTCGATACCCTCCGAAATATTGCCTGCCATAAAGTCGCCAACCACTAAAATTGTTTTGGCATCGATCATTTTTTCTAGCGGCAAACCATCATTTTGCATAGTATTATCGACGTTCGCACCATCAGCGGATATGGTGGCACTTTGGGGCTTTTGAGCCAAATTATTGAGTTTTTTGCGCCCTTGCAGTTTTAAAATACTATTTTTTTTGTAACTGATTTTCGCTTTTTTCTCAACTATTTGCGGTGCGGCCCGCTTAAAACCGAAGAATTCTAATATCGAAGGTGAATGGGCTTGCTGAGCATAGGCGCGATCAAGTATTGGCATAGGCAGTATGGCCACAGCCAAAGCAAGCACAAAAATACGTTCGTTAAATAATCTCAAAACTATCCACCCGGCCTCATTATCTCTCACGCAAAAAATCCAGTAGCTCTTTGCTGGGATAGCCGTCTTGCGTCAAGCCCGCCTGACTTTGGTAAGCCACTATCGCCGCTTTTGTACCCGACCCGACACTGCCGTCAATTTCTCCATCATAAACACCGGCTTTTGCTAAGCGCTGCTGCAATTCTTCTTTTTCCGGAATGCTGAGCTTCGTGAACGGCCGCTTCCAATCATGCACCTGTCCGCTGCCACCAGCAATTTGGTCTGCCAATAGACCGACCGCCAGCGCATATTTGTCAGCATTATTATAGGCTTTTATGACCCGAAAATTCTTCAGCATAAGGAATGCCGCGCCGGACTTTCCATCTAGCAGCTTCAATGTTGCTCCATCGCCACCATTGCGGAAAGGTTTGCCGTTGGCGCGGTTGACACCGCTTGCCGCCCACGCATCAAGCGATTTTGCACCGCTCACTATGCCGCCAGGCAACGCCACTTCATAGCCCCATGTACGACCCGTCTGCCAGCCATTTTGGCGCAGCAAATTGGCAGATGTTGCCAGCGCATCTGGAACAGAGTTCCAAATATCACGCCGTCCATTGCCATCCATATCCACCGCGTAAATGAGATAACTGGTTGGAATAAATTGAGTTTGGCCCATCGCGCCTGCCCATGAACCTTGCAGGCCTGCGCCGTCCACATCGCCGCGTTGCAATATTTTGAGTGCGGCAATCAGCTGCGTGCGGGCAAATTTCGCGCGGCTCCGGTCGGCATAAGCCAAAGTTGCCAACGAACGGACAACTGAGCGAACCGCATCGGGGCGCTTAAGTATCTCACCATAATTGGTTTCCATCGACCAAATGGCTAACAGTATATTGCGGTCGACACCAAATTTAGATTCTATTTTATCCAGCCATGGCTTATATTTTATTGCCATAGCCAGGCCATTAGCGACAGATTTTTCCTGCACGCGATTGTCCATGTAGTCCCACATTGCTGACTTAAATTCTGGTTGGAAGTTGGCCTTTTCCAAAACGACAGGGTCAATGTCAGTGATACCGGCAAATGCTGCATTGTAGGTTGCAGCAGAAATTCCGCTCCCGGCGGCAACACCTTTAAATTTTATTATAAAGTTTTGAAATCCTTGATCAGCGTAAGAGGAACCCATACTGGCGAGTAGTAAAAATAATGAGCTGGATGACACAATTAATGATTGTCGTAGTTTTAAAATCATCAGCTTTTTCCTTCTCACTTCATAACATACAGCAGAGTAATGATCGAAAGTTAGGATTTGGTTTACCATATCCCAAGACAACTTTACCACGCACCATTATTTTCCAGCCAAAAGAATGGTCAAACCAGGCATATTCACTGAATCTAAAATTTGTCATGAAAGTGTTCGCTACAGACCAGAGGAATAAAATATGACTGAACGCCCGCGTAAAATTCGCAAAGCTGTATTCCCCGTTGCCGGTCTTGGCACGCGCTTCCTCCCGGCCACCAAAGCGATCCCGAAAGAAATGCTGACGATTGTCGATCGTCCCGTCATTCAATATGTGGTGGACGAGGCGCGCGAGGCAGGTATTGAACATATGATTTTTGTGACAGGCCGCAACAAAGGCGTCATAGAGGACTATTTCGACGTTCAGTTTGAACTATACAATACGCTTGCCGAGCGCGGCAAAGATGAGGAATTGGAGCGGCTGCAACGAATGCAACCAGTACCCGGAAGTACCAGTTTCACCCGCCAGCAAGTGCCCATGGGGCTTGGACACGCCGTATGGTGCGCCCGTGATTTGGTTGGTGATGAGCCATTCGCGCTATTATTGCCCGATATGATCATGCAGGCCAAAAAAGGCTGCTTGAAAGAAATGGTTTCTCTTTATGAGGAGACCGGCCAAAACATCATCGGCGTGCAAGAATGCGATCCCTCTGAGTCGCATAAATATGGTATTGTTGGTCGCGGCCAATCTTTTGGGGACGGTTTCAAAATCACCAGTATGATTGAAAAACCAAAACAAGGAACAGCTCCTTCTAATCTCTATATCAATGGTCGCTATATCCTCCAGCCGGAAATTTTTTCCTATCTTGCAACGCAAGAGCGCGGTACCGGCAACGAAATTCAGCTTACAGATGCTATGCAAAAGCTGATGAACGACCAGTCATTCTATGGCAGCCATTTCAAAGGACGTACCTTTGATTGCGGATCAAAAGAAGGATTTGTTGAGGCTAATTTGGCCTTTGCACTGTGGCGCCCGGATTTGCATGACCATATTGCAGCAACTGCACAAGAATTATTAGACCAAATGGTCCCAATGGAACGCCGCATGATAACGCGGTAGTCCTGGAACAACGCTTGCCGATAATAGAATCGGCTTGTCTTTCAAAGTCTTTGATTTCTCGCATCGTTTTGATGCTCGTTTAAACTGTTTGACGCCGCAGAGTGAAGTCAGTTGCCTGTTGGTGCCAGGATCTGGCGCTTTCCGGCGATTGCCATGTCGCATTGGCTTGAAGTCGCAAAAGCTTGCCACTCGAAGAGGCGATAGCAACATGCCCGCATTTCCCTGCGCCTTCGCTCCTGTGCCTAGACACTTGGCACTCACCAAAGACACTTGGCACTCACCAAAAATCACCTCGACCATTTCCTCAAAATTAACAGGTCCAGACCCTAACGCACCACTCACACTTTTGGCACAACGCTGTTCTAGTATTCATCACAAATGATATGTTTTGAAGGTCAATAGCCCGCTTTTATGCGGGATATTTTCATTTAACGCCGTTGAATTTTGCCACGCGCAGGAAATTTACAGACTTCCCGGAGAAGCTGTTCGCTTTCAGCGGTCCCTCTTTACTGAAGCCCGCCATGTAGACCTCCGTTGGCGCAGCGCGAACCAGTGCTTGCGCATATTCCGGCGCAATAGGTTGATTTGCCATAGCAATATTCTGCGCGCCAAGCGCAAATTTGCCAATTTTTGGCGTCGGCACTTTGGCAACAGTTTTGATGCCCGGCTTGGCATCTTGCGCTTTTGGCTTGCCACCCTTTGCGGTCGTCTTCACATCGTTTTCAAGCGAGCCATCTGCATTTGCCAACATTACGTTGCGCATGGTGGCCGATGGATTTGCCACCTTTTGCACCGGAATTGGAACTGACGCAACAATGTCGCCCTGTTCAATTGTGTCGGGATCAACCACTGCCGGGTCAGTGAACGCCTCTACATCAGGCTGAAGCTCGGGTTGCTGTTCCAAGATTTGCCCGATTGTCGTATTCGCAGACGCAGGTTCCAGTGCAGCCACCTCCGCTGAGGGTTCAGCGCTCGCCTGCACATCATTTTCGCTCAAAGGACGCGGTATCGGGATAGCAACCGAAGCCATATCGACCTCCGGCGCTTTTGGCTTCCTGCCCGGAAGCGGAACTACACCTGCCAGAAACGGTGGCTCCTGCTTAACAACTCCCATAACATTAGCTATAGCAGCCTCATCCGCTTTTGGATCAGATTTTGCTACAACAGGAACAAATGGCTGTCGGGTGGACGTATCGAAGTCAACCTGCATATCAGCTTGAGTGGACGGTATCGGCTGCACAGCTGCAAAACGCGGTTTTTTAGATGGTACAGGCACGGCAAACGCCAATAGTTGCGATTCTTGGCCGGTCAAATCAGCGTCAGGACGCGGCGCGGCAACACCATTATTCTGATCGCGGCGCGGCAAGGTAGCGACAATAACCGGCTGTTGCGGAACAATCGGGGCAGGATCGGGCTCAATAGGCGCAGCCTGTTGCTTAACAGGCTTTGGTGCGGCGGCAGCGACGGCTACGCCCTCGTCACCGGCATTATCTTCGCTCTCGTCTGCACCACCGCCACCAAATAGCGCTTGTAGCAGAGTGCGTTTTTTACCCGATGGTATCGCACTGGCGATGGACGAACCACCATTACCCTTGTGCGCTTGATAGGCGGCCAACGCCACTCCATAACCAGCCAATGGCTTGCCATCACTTGGGATGTGTATTGTTTTCCCGTCAGGAAAAACTGCCATCAATTCGCTGCGGCTCATACGCGGCCAATGGCGGACACGGCCAACATCCATGTGCACGAATGGCGAACCCGACGTCGGGTAATAACCCACGCCGCCAATCTGCATTTGCAAGCCGGTATAACGCAGCTTCTTTAGAGACACACCAGGAATAAAATAATCCATCGCCTTGCCAAGGATATGCTGGCTCTTTTCTGAGACACCTTTAGAGCGGTGGCGCAGCATTGAGTTAGTTTCCGGCGCACGATAGCCACAAACAACATTGATATATTCGTTTGTTCCCACCCGCTGATAAACTTCCCAGATCAAATCAAACAGGTGAGGGTCCATTTTAGTCGGCTCATTGCGACGCCAGTCACGCAGCGCATAATTCAACTTCTTCAGACCGTCCGGCAGATATACCCCATTGCGCTTAAACGTGATATCGTAGCGCTCACCGGTGTGAACTTGATAAATCTTTAGTGTGCGGGTTTCAGCAATTGCATTTTGCAGCAATACACACGATAAAGCCACCGCAGCGGATATCATACGCGCAATGTAAGCCATCTTTGCCAAGAACCCGTCTTTTGACTGCAAATTACCCCTCATAAAACCCTGATCACCAAACACCGTACGATAATCCTTATACAGACTTTATTTACCATGCCAGTGTCGGTTAATTTGGTTAACAGCCGCTTAGTGCCTTTAAAATAAGTCATAGGAATGGCAACACCAAGCCAAGGAGGTAATTGCTATAGTAAGGTCAATGAATGGTAAATGACAAGTTTTGCTGTTGATAACTGACTGATCAAGCTGCACTGGCTGCCTGATCATCATCGTTGTCGATGCCGTATTCTTTCAATTTACGATAAAGTGTCGAGCGGCCAATACCCAAACGCCGGGACACTTCACTCATCTGCCCATCGTAAATGTCAATAGCGCGCCTGATAACTTGCTCTTCAATCTCGCTCAGCGACCGGATTTCGCCATCCTCCGACATAAATGCCGAGGTCAATGATTCCAGTGTGGATGAAGCAACTTCATGCTCGATACTGTGACCAGCGGCTTCTTCGGCAATAGCGCTGGTCAAATCAGTTAGCACGGTCTGGCTCATTATCTGCGGAAAATCTTCAGGCATGAGTTCATTGCCTTCACACATGACGACCGCCCGGAACACTGCATTCTCAAGCTGCCGCACATTACCTGGCCAATCATAACTTTTCAGCATTGCCATTGCATGGCTGGATGCATTTGTCAGTCCCTTACGACCTTCTTCAGCGGCAAAACGCGCCATAAAATGCCTCACCAGCCAAGGAATATCTTCACGGCGTTCCCGCAAGCTTGGAACGAAAATCGGAAACACGTTGATGCGATAATATAAATCTTCGCGAAATTTGCCGTTGCGCACATGATCAATCAAATTGCGGTGTGTGGCCGAGATAAGGCGAATATCAACCTTCACTGTCTTGCGCCCGCCGACAGGGTCAATCTCACCCAGTTGCACAGCGCGCAGCAGCTTAACCTGTGCATCCAGTGGCAAATCTCCGATTTCATCCAAAAACAACGTGCCGCCGTCCGCCTCGACAAACTTACCCTGATGTTTTTCAGTGGCACCGGTGAACGAGCCTTTTTCATGACCAAATAATATGCTCTCCACCAAATTATCCGGAATAGCGCCGCAATTGACCGTGACGAACGGCTTACCCGCACGCTTACCGGAACCCTGAATAGCGCGCGCAATCACTTCCTTGCCAACGCCCGATTCACCCTCAATAATAATCGGAATATTCGATTGCGCAGCCTTCTCGCCAAGCCGTATCACCCGCTCCATAGCCGGACTCTTTGTAATAATATCTTTAAATGTCAGCGTGCCAGACACTGTTTTCTTAATGCGCGTGAATTCGCCCTCAAGCGCTTGCACCTTCAAAGCGTTGCCAATCGACACATGTAAACGCTCTGGCGAAACCGGCTTGACCACAAAATCAAACGCCCCTGCCCGCATTGCACTAATTACAGTATCGATACCGCCCTGAGCCGTCTGCACAATGACAGGCGTAAGGTTGCCGCGCTCACGCATGGTTATCAAAACAGTCATACCATCAATATCCGGCATGACCAGATCGAGAATAACCAAAGCGATAGCAGCACCCTGCGGTCCATCAAAGGCAGCCAGCGCCTTTGCGCCGGTTTCCACGGGCAATACTTGATAGCCCATCCGCACAACAGTGGCCTCTAACAGGCGCCGTTGAACAGGTTCATCATCAACTATGAGTATTAAACCTGACATGAATCACTTTGGGTTAAATCAAACAATATGATGATCATTACAGAAATAGTTGAAAATGATCTCAACAAAACAGGTGAATTGTCTGTTATCAAAATACCATCCATGTAGATTAACGAGATACGCACTCGTTCTGTTATTTTTCGACCGGAGCCATTTTAAATGCTTAACTTATTATATAAGTATAAACTTAATCAAACAATCACATTTGCGCCAGAATCTAGCCCTATTTTGCCAGAGTCGAGGCAAATTCTTCCTATTTGGAACCTAAACGATCTTTATTCTTCTCCAAACTGCCCCGAATTGGCACAAGACATGTTATCGTCTCAAAACAAGGCCTTAGCGTTCGAAGCCAAATGGAAAGGCAAGCTCATAGTCGAATCAGCAACCGTAAGCGGAGGTACATTAGCCTTTTCAATTAAAGACTACGAGGAAATTGAAGACCTCATGGGTCGCATAATGTCTTACGTAGGCCTGCTCTACGCAGGAGACTCATCTGATGCGGCCATCGCCAAGCTCTATGGCGACGCGCAGGAAAAACTGACGGATGCTTCTTCACATCTTTTATTTTATTCGCTCGAACTCAACCAAATCGACCATGCACTTTTACAAACCGCTTATAAGACCAATCCGGCGCTGGCGCATTACAGGCCGTGGATTGAAGATTTGCGCAAGGACAAGCCATACCAGTTGGACGAGCGCACCGAGCAGCTCTTCTTAGAAAAATCCACCACCGGTCGCGGCGCGTGGAACCGGCTGTTTGACGAAACCATGACCGCACTGCGCTTTGATGTGGACGGCGAAAAGCAGCCCATCGAACCGACGCTGAACCTGTTGCAAGACGCCAACCGCGAACGCCGCAAGCTCGGCGCAGCGGCGCTCGCCAAAACCTTCTCTGAAAACATCCGCACATTCGCGCTCATCACCAATACGCTGGCCAAGGACAAGGAAATCTCGGATCGCTGGCGCGGCTTTGAGGACATTGCCGATAGCCGCCACTTGGCCAACCGCGTCGAGCGCGAGGTTGTCGATGCTCTCGCCAGCGCCGTCATCAAGGCCTACCCCCGTCTGTCACATCGCTACTATGCCATGAAAGCCAAGTGGCTGGGCCTTGACCAGCTCATGCACTATGACCGCAACGCACCGCTGCCAACCGCGCCTAAAGCCGAAATCAGCTGGGATGCCGCCCGCGACACAGTGCTCGAAGCCTATGGCGATTTCGCTCCGGAAATGGCGGCAATCGCCAAACAGTTTTTCGACAAAAACTGGATTGACGCACAAACCCGCCCCGGCAAATCGCCGGGCGCTTTCGCCCACCCTACAGTGCCTTCCGTCCACCCCTATGTTTTGATAAACTATCAAGGCAAGCCGCGCGATGTCATGACACTGGCACACGAGCTGGGCCACGGCGTCCATCAAGTGCTGGCAGGCCCGCGTGGCCCCCTGATGAGCGCCACACCGCTGACATTGGCAGAAACCGCGTCAGTCTTCGGCGAAATGCTCACTTTCCGCTCGCTGCTTAACCGGACAAAGGATGTCGGCGAGCGCAAAGCCATGCTGGCACAAAAAGTCGAGGACATAATCAACACGGTCGTGCGCCAAATCGCCTTCTACCAGTTCGAGCGCCGCCTCCACACAGAGCGCAAAGAGGGCGAACTCACCGCGCAGCGCATCGGCGAACTATGGCTGGAAGTGCAAAAAGAAAGCCTCGGCCCCGCCGTTCAGTCCGGCGAAGGCTACGAAACCTTCTGGGCCTACATCCCGCATTTCATCCACTCGCCCTTCTACGTCTATGCCTACGCCTTCGGCGACTGCCTCGTAAATTCGCTCTATGCCGTTTATCAAAACGCCGAAGGCGGCTTCCAGGAAAAATACTTCGACATGCTCCGCGCCGGAGGGACAAAACATCACTCGGAGTTATTAGCCCCGTTCGGGCTGGATGCGACCGATCCGGGTTTCTGGGACAAGGGGTTGTCAGTGATTGAAGGGCTGATTGATGAGCTGGAGGGGATGGCGTGAAATAAATCACTCCCTTGCGGGGCCACATCACCTTTCGCTATATCATAGCTTAGCAATGTTCGGTGGTTGCGTACGTTTCTAAAGTAATCTCAGCCTGCCTTTGATGGCAACTCCCAAAATCCAGTGGACCGTGCGGATTTGACCAATCCCTTCCGCTTCATGCGGTCTAGGTAAGTGCGGAACGTCGGCAGCTTTAAATCAAAATGGGTTATACGCGCTTTATCAAATAAGTCGCCGGTTCGCATAGCTTGATCGCTCTCTTGTAGCGCTTTGAGAACACTGTTCTCGGCCAGCACGCGATTCATACTGTTCTTACGCACTGAATATTGAAGACCCGCACGTTCAGCACGCGCCTTGCTTAACTGCCGATGTAACGCCATTTTTTCAATGTTCAGTTCCTTGATACGTCGCTCAATATCCTCCAGTTCATTCTGGAAACGTTTTTCGAGGAAGGTGAGATAGTTATCTGACATGATGTTTCAAATGTTAATGTGAAAAAAGATGCCTGTCTATATGATATAATTTATTGTTATTTATCAATGTGTTATGTTTGTTGACAATGACTTTTAAATATGATATTGTGAAGCAAATATTTTGCTTCACAATATCATATTTAAATCATATTCATTTCACTTTATTTGATTTTTCTTGTCTTTTCAAGCTGGGTGGTAGATAAAGATGGCGATACGGCCAGCCCCACTGCACAGCAATGTGTACGGGTTGGTCTTTTTTGTTTTATGCATTATGCACAGTACATGAATCAATACGTCAAGCCATTTCTTTCCCTTCAACAGCAGGTTGATCTACTTAAAGGTCGCGGCCTTGTTATAACCAATGACGAGCGTGCGAAGCATTACCTTGGCAAAGTAAACTACTATCGACTGAGTGCTTATTGGTATCCTTTTCGTGAAAGGGTAATGAATGTCGACGGGACCTCAGGTATAGGCGACAATTTCCAGCGAGGCGTTCACTTTTCTCACATCCTTGATTTATATATTTTTGACAAAAAACTTCGTATGATATGCTTGGATGCTCTCGAGCGCATAGAAATTGCGCTTCGAACAGACATTACCATTTCGCTCGCTCAGTTAGACCCCTTTGCACATCGAGACCCTGCTCAGTTGAACGGTCATTTTTCGCGCAAGCGGATTACACCGCACGCAGAGACAAAACATGAAAAATGGCTCAGAATGCTTGATGATAAAGCCCAAAAGTCACAGGAGCATTTTGCCAAACATTTCAAAGCAAAGTACCCGAAGAGTGACATGCCAATTTGGATAGCGTCCGAGCTATGGGACTTTGGGGCACTTTCACATCTATATGAAGGGTTGATTGTTCCCAGCAGAGATACCATCGCAGCGCTATATCAGGTTCCTAGCGGGGCTGTGCTGCAAAGTTGGGTGCGGTCCCTTAACGACATAAGAAACGTATGTGCCCACCACTCCAGACTCTGGAACAAACCTCAGGTGAACCAACCGGTTTGGCCTACTACAGGGCAAATTCCCGATTTTGACCACTTAACGAGTAATACCAAGGCACAGACACGGCTATATTCCGCATTGCTGATTATGCGCCATATCCTCAAAACGATTAGCCCAAACAGCACGTGGCACCTTTGGTTAATAGAGCATTGTGATACTTTCCCAACCAATCCTTATGTGTCCCTTAAAAATGCTGGCTTCCCTGATGATTGGAAAACCCTATCTGTCTGGGCAACGTAGCTCTTGGAATTGGGTACTTCGCGCAAAATGAAACGCTCTCGCATGAACCCATCACCATTTTTTTACATGCAGCTACTGACTTGATCGCCTCGTAATACGACCGCCAAGTTACCTTACACCAAATATGGGGAGTAATGGACAGAAATGGAAATCCCCCACCGATAATGAAAGATATGCCACACATCTGATCGTAATGATTAGGCGATTTGCGGACGCTTACAGCCCTGCACAAATCAAAAATGGCGCAATTACTTTTCCGAAAATTTGTTAAGATACATTAGGACCAGCCCCCCCCCCGCATCATGTCGCACTTCAGCAATCCGGCAAATCGCGCTAGCTGTATATTCTGTTAAACCGCACCGGAATCACCACCTCTGAAAACGCCTGCCCTCCCGCCTCATGTTCTGCTCCACGACGATATTCTCGGCGTGCGGCGGTTGTTTGCGCGGCCTTTGGAAATTCTTACGGCGGAGAGCGAAAGCGATCTCACCCTAGCCTTCGAAAAAGCGGAAGCCGCCCGCAAGGCTGGCAAATGGCTGGCAGGCTATGTTTCTTATGAAGCAGGCTATCTGCTGGAGGAGAAACTTAAACCTCTTTTACCAGAAAATCGCGGTGTGCCGCTGTTGCAGCTCGGCATTTTTGACGAAGCAGACATTTCCACCTTCCGCCCGTCCGAACGTTCTGCCCCCATTCCGACTGCCCCGCTGCGAAACGCCGTTCCGGCTTGGACCCGAGAAGATTACGTCTCGCGTTTTGATAAGCTCAAGCGCCACATCGCGCTGGGCGATTGCTATCAGTCCAACCTCACCTTCCCCATCCATGCTGAGTGGTCCGGAGATCCGGTTTCTATTTTTCATACCCTCACCCAGCGCCAGCCCGTGCGTCACGGCGGCATGGTCGCTCTCGGCGGCCCGCAGATTCTCTCGCGCTCGCCGGAACTTTTCTTTGAAATCGACGCCGATGGCTGGGTAGAAACCCGCCCCATGAAAGGCACGGCCAAGCGCGGCAAGACGCCAGAGGAAGACGACGCTATAAAGCTGGCCTTGCAAAACGACGGCAAGAACCAAGCCGAAAACCGCATGATCGTGGACCTGTTACGCAATGATATTTCACGCATCACCACCGTCGGCTCGCTGCATGTCCCGGAATTATTCACAGTCGAGACCTATCCTTCCCTGCACCAAATGGTCAGCCGCATCCGCGCTAAACTTCTCCCCGGTCTTACCCTGCAAGATATTTTCACCGCGCTCTTCCCCTGCGGCTCCATCACCGGTGCGCCGAAAATCCGCGCCATGGAAATCATCCAAGATTTGGAAACGTCGCCCCGCGATGTCTATTGCGGCTCCATCGGCTGGATAGCGCCAACCGGTCAAATGAGCTTCAATGTTGCCATCCGCACTGTGGTATTAGAGGATAATGGATTAGCAAAATTCAATGTCGGCAGCGGAGTGGTGTTCGATTCAGATGGCAGCGTGGAGTATGATGAATGTCTATTGAAAGCCCGCTTCGCAGCGGGCAACATCAACCCCTAAGTCTAATAGAGACACTGCGCTATGAGCCGGAGGCAGGCTGCATCCGCGCGAAGCTACATATTGATCGAATGTCCAAATCTTCGCTCGCGCTCGGCAAACGTTTCGATCCCGGTCACGCGGCGCACTCACTTCGCACCATCTCCGCATCCACTCCGTTGCGTGTCCGGCTCGTTCTCGATAAGCAAAACCAGTTATCTTGCACCACATTTCCTTTCACGCCAACGCCTGCAGGAACAATCTGGCGCGTCGCCATTGCTGCCACGAAACTTGATGCGGGCAACCTGCTTCTGGCACACAAAACTTCATTACGACAAACCTACGACGACGCCCGCGCAGAGTTTCCTGCATCCGAAATCGACGAGGTGCTACTGGAAAACCAGCGCGGCCATTTGTGCGAAGGGACGATCACTAATTTGTTTGTGAAGATTGGTAACACACTAATTACACCGCCACTCAATGACGGCCTCCTAAAAGGCGTTCTGCGGCGGGAACTACTGGATGAGGGAAAGGTGGTCGAAGGTGTGCTACGCCGTCAAGACGTTGAAAAAAATCAGTTCTTTGTCGGCAATTCGCTGCGTAATTTAATTGAGGCAAGGCTGATAAAATAAAATGACCCACACACCCTATGACGGTTCGTCAAAACCATTCGCCATAGGCCTCAAACCACTGGACATCAAAGACTGGATTGAGGTTGACCGGCATTTGCCTGCCTATCTCGACGAAAAACAACGCCTGCTCGGCATCGTTCGCCACAAGGTTCTGGCCAGCGAAGCCGGAACCGAAACTTCACAACAGGAAATACTGGACACACTGGTCGCGCATCTTTTGGCAAACTTTCCAGACACTTACCGCCTTCACGACCGCACTATAGAAATCATTCCCGCCAAGCGCCACGTCGATTTAGACAATCCCGATCTACCGATCCTTCACATTGCAGCCAGCCTGACGCAGGAAGATCTGGTGCTGATGCATAAAAGCGAAAACGGCTGGCGCCTCGCCGCTGCCTCGCTCTGCTTCCCGTCCGCGTGGAACCTGCACGAAAAATTCGGGCGTCCCATGCACGAAATCCACAAGCCAGTACCTGGCTTTAGCGAAGGCACGCGCAACGCCGAACTCATCGCCCGCATGTTTGACAAGCTGCAACCAAACCAACCGGTTATCCGGTGGAACTGGTCACTTTATGGCGATGCCAACCTCTATCACCCTGAATCTGATAACAATATGAAACGCCGTTTCGGCGAACATGGTGACCAAATCGTTATACGTATGGAGCGCCAGACTTTACGCAAAATGCCGGAGAGCGGCGACTTGCTCTTCACCATCCGCATCCATAATGACCCGCTGGAAATGCTCGAAACCCACCCTGATGGCGCAACTTTAGCGCAGTCTATCGCGGCACAAGTGGCAGCCTTATCCACACCGGAAGTCACCTACAAAGGCATTGCCGATGAGCGCGAGAGGCTCCTTGTCCGGCTCAATCGCATCGCGGGGTTGCCGCACCCTATCTGAGTGTGGTTTAATGGTTTCCGGCAAAAATAACAAAAAACCGCCGTGAAATCAGGAGAACCATAATTGGAAGCAGCAAATTGGCCGATCCACGGCCACATCACCGGTCCCATTGTCATGATTGGGTTCGGTTCTATTGGCCGCGGAACACTGCCACTGATAGAACGTCATTTTAAATTTGATAAGTCCCGCATGGTGGTCATAGACCCGCTGGATACCGGCAAATCCAGCCTTGATGAACGCAACGTTGCCTATGTGCAAAAAGCCGTCACCCCGGAAAATTACCGCGACCTGCTCACGCCCCTTTTGACCAAGGGCAAAGGCCAAGGGTTTTGCATCAATCTTTCCGTAGACACCTCCTCGCTTGATATTATGCGCCTCTGCCGCGAGCTTGGCGTGCTTTATATTGATACAGTTATAGAGCCGTGGAAGGGCTTTTACTACGACAAGACCGCCGACAGCGCCTCGCGCACCAATTATGCGCTGCGCCAAACTGTGAAGAAAGAGCGCAAAGCCAATCCCGCCGGCACAACAGCCATTTCATGCTGCGGGGCGAACCCCGGCATGGTGTCTTGGTTTGTCAAACGGGCGCTGGTGGAACTTGCGGCCACAATCGACCCCTTTATCGAAGAGCCGGCGATCAATGACCGCAAGAGCTGGGCCAAGCTCATGCAGCGGCTCGGCGTGAAGGGCGTTCACATTGCCGAGCGTGATACGCAGCGCACCAAGCATTCAAAACCATTCGGCGTGTTTTGGAACACATGGTCCGTTGAAGGCTTGATCTCCGAAGGCCTGCAACCAGCCGAGCTTGGCTGGGGCACGCATGAAAAGTGGAAACCCAAAAACTCCAAAGGCCACAAGAAGGGCTCACGCTGCGCCATCTATCTAGAACAGCCGGGCGGCGACACCCGCGTGCGCACATGGTGCCCGACGGAGGGACCGCAATTTGGCCTGCTCGTCACCCATAATGAGGCGATTTCGATCTCGGACTATTACACAGTACCACGCAAAAAGGGTGAACCGAAATACCGTCCGACCGCGCATTACGCCTACCACCCGTGCAACAGCGCCATCGTCTCGCTCGATGAAATGTTCGGCGCAGCCGGCATCCCGCAAGAAACACTGCATGTGCTGGACGAAAGCGAGCTGATCGACGGTGCGGATGAACTGGGCGTTCTGCTCTATGGTCATAGCAAAAACGCCTTCTGGTATGGCTCAAGCCTGACCTTAAAAGAGGCGCGTGCGCTGGCCCCGGGGCAAAACGCCACCGGTTTGCAAGTCACTTCAGCCGTACTGGCAGGCATGGTCTGGGCGCTGGAAAACCCGAACTCCGGCATTATTGAAACCGATGAAATTGACTATAAGCGCTGCCTTGAAATTCAAGCGCCGTATCTTGGTCAACTCAAAGGCCACTTCACCGATTGGACCCCGCTGCATGACCGGCCGGGTCTGTTCAAGGAAAATCTCGACCTCACAGACCCTTGGCAATTCCGCAACGTACTGGTGCAATAGTGCGAAGTCTTTGACAAGGCGAATGGTTGGAGCAAAATGCGTTCATGTGAATCCATTATTATCAAAATTCGCTGAAATTTCGGGGTGAATTGTGATTACATTTAAATGCATCTTGTTCCATTTCGTCCATAGCCTTGTTTTTTCGCTTAAAAAGTGCCTTTATTAGTCAATAGAAATGGGGAGTTACAATAATGAACGTCACCGTGAACCGCCTTCTAATACTTGTGATGACGGGCTTTTTATCATCCTGCCAATCAACAGGCGTCACCCCTGAGCCTATCTTGGTAGCGCCAAGGCCCGCAGGTATTGATGGTGATTGGGTCGATACCCGTGGCATTAATTCTGCCAGATTTGCCGGGGGAACATTTGTGTCAACAGATTCGCAAACCGGTGCTACCATGGCGCGCGGTTCTTACACATTCCGTGACCAGAAAACGGTTGATCTGTCGTTCACATCTTTGATACGCAAGACAACTGTAAATGCAGCGTGTTTGCTTGCAGGCCCGGCCCAGTTGAATTGCACAACAGCCAACGGTGCGCAATTCTCTTTGGTAAGGCGCGCGGCAACGCCATTAGTGACACCTGTAGTTGCGCCTGCCCTTGCACCAGTCCCAATACCAGCCACGCAAAGCTAATCTGGAATTCAGAGCAAGTCGAATTCAAATCAGTTCAAAAATATTAGAATTCGCCCGGTTATCGGGACGAATCCTCATGCCGTTTGAACTCGACTTGCTCTAGTTTTAAAATTAGCCCGCACTTCGCGGGCTCTATTACGGGGCATATTCGTCGCATTGAAATGAATAAATTTCCGGCTATTTATGTGATGAATAATGGATTCGTATTATGATACTTACCACGTCTATTAAACGTAATGCCGCCCGCGCATTGGGGCCTCTACCATCCGGCCATCCGGCGGTTAAAATAGGCAAAATCGGCGTTATGCTGGTCAATTTAGGCACGCCCGATGGCACAAGCTACGGCCCTATGCGCCGGTATTTAGCGGAGTTTCTGTCCGACATCCGCGTCGTGGATACGCCCCGCGCCATCTGGCTGCCGCTGCTACACGGCGTAATTTTGACGACCCGCCCTTCCAGATCAGGCAAAGCTTATAAAACAATCTGGAACAAAGAATTGGATGAGTCCCCCCTGCGCACTTTCACCCGTGCTCAAGGCGAGAAACTTGCCGGGGCGATGAAGGGCGATACAAATGTCGTTGTTGATTGGGCAATGCGCTATGGCAATCCATCCATGGAAAGTGTGCTGACAAAACTGAGAGAGCAAGGCTGCGAGCGCATCCTGTGCTTCCCGCTCTATCCTCAATATGCTGCCGCCACGACCGCATCGGTCAACGACAAGCTCTTCGAAGCGCTGGCAAAAGTGCGCTATATGCCTGCCATTCGAACAGTGCCGCAATATCATGATGAGCCGGTCTATATCGAAGCGCTGGCCCGCTCAATTGAGACCCATCTGGCAACACTGAATTTCGAGCCGGAAGTCGTCGTCGCGTCTTACCACGGCATTCCGCAGAAATATTTTGACAAGGGCGATCCCTATCATTGCCACTGCATGAAGACGACGCGCCTGCTGCGCGAGCGCCTCGGCTGGCCCAAGGATAAGCTCATCAGCACCTTCCAATCGCGCTTCGGTCCGGCAAAATGGCTGGAACCCTACACCGATAAAACCATCGAAAAACTGGCCAAGGATGGTGTGAAATCAATTGCGGTATTCAACCCCGGCTTCGTGTCAGATTGCCTCGAAACGCTTGAAGAAATCGCCATTGAGGCCGCCGAAACCTTCCATCACGCCGGTGGCAAAAATTTCACGCACATTCCCTGCCTCAACGATTCACAGGATGGCATGGCCGTCATTGAGCATTTAGTAAGGCACGAGTTGCAGGGTTGGATTTAAGAAGCCCCGCAATTTCCTTAAAATTTTAAGCAATCATATTAAAAAATATCAAAACTTTCAACTTATAGTCATGGCAAGGGAGTACGCCATGAACCGGAACACATTTGATTTACCGCCCAGAGAGTTTTTGGCCACCAAAGGCGGGGCTGCGGGCCAGACTTTGTTATTCACAGCCATGGCGGCAGGCACGGCATGGCTCACCTATGGCTCGGTTGATCCCAAATTTTGGTCAGGTTTCTATTATGCCGAGCTCAACGCTGTAGGTTTTGTGATGAACCTGTTTCCCGTAATGGTGCGGGTACTGATTTGCGGAGCAGCAACGGTCTATCTCATGAACACGATCATGACCAAGCTGCGCCGGAACGCCGATGGCACACCAATTTTGGTGCTTTCAGACGCCGGTGTCTCCGGTTTTGCCAATGGAAGTGCCTCTGAGCATACCTTTATCGGCTGGGGTGAGTTCAAAAGTGCTTCAACGGTCAATAAATCTGCAATGATCTTTCATGCCAAACCAGCCCATATGCTTGGCAAACGCGCCACTATTGGCGTCAGCCTGCCCGAAATTGGCGTGAAGTATGACGATATGGTCACCCTCATCGAGGCCTATCAGGCAGCATGGGGTTTGGCTCAAATTCAGGGCCGCGTTTTATCAAATCCGCAAGCGCCCGCAAGAGCGGCTCAATACACCGCGCCATCGCTCGAAGACTCGGCTATGCCAATGCCCGCCATCACACGACGCCCCGAGCCGCAACCCGGACAATTTGCAAAACCTAACATTCCCGATTTTGGCAAGCGCATGACACGAATTTGAATGTCGTGTAAGTAATCATCAACCAAAAATAGTCTAATGAGTTGAATATTTACCGTTTCGGGTAGCCAATATTTGAATTTGCCCCTGATCGTACATACGTAAATTAAACAGCAGGGAGATGGGTTCCTGCGTAAAACAGGCGGAAAATCATGCAAGGCTTCGACATCATCATACCGGCTCTTATAGTCGTTGTGCTTTTCTTTCTTTTAATGGGTGTCAAAACTGTACCGCAAGGCTACAATTATACTACCGAACGTTTCGGTCGTTACACTAAAACGCTGACTCCCGGCCTTAACCTCATCGTTCCCTTCGTTGACCGCGTCGGCGCAAAAATGAACATGATGGAACAGGTCATGGATGTTCAGCGCCAAGAAGTTATCACTAAAGATAACGCCTCCGTATCGGTGGACGGCGTGGCTTTCTTCCAAGTGCTGAATGCGCCGCAAGCCGCTTATCAAGTTTCCAACTTACAGAACGCCATACTCAATCTCACCATGACCAACATCCGCACCGTGATGGGCTCAATGGATTTGGACGAACTGCTTTCCAACCGCGACGCCATTAATGGCCGCCTGCTGCATGTGGTGGATGACGCCGCCCATTCATGGGGCATTAAAATGACCCGCGTGGAAATTAAAGACATCAACCCGCCAAAAGATTTGGTGGATTCCATGAACCGCCAGATCAAGGCCGAGCGTGATAAGCGTGCGCAAATTCTGGATGCGGAAGGCGAACGCGCCGCGCAAATTCTTCGTGCAGAAGGATTAAAGCAGAGTCAAATTCTTGAAGCTGAGGGTAAGCGCGAAGCCTCCTTCCGTGACGCTGAAGCCCGCGAGCGTCTGGCAGAAGCCGAAGCCAAAGCCACCGAAGTCGTGAGCATGGCCATTGCTAAGGGCGATATACAGGCCATCAATTATTTCGTGGCGCAGAAATATACCGAAGCCATGGCCAAAATCGGCTCCGCACCAAACAGCAAGATTATAATGATGCCAATGGAAGCCTCATCGCTGATAGGCTCGCTCAGCGGTATCGGCGCAATCGCCAAGGAAGTGTTCGGCACACCTGCGGTGCCCGCGCCTGCCCGCCGCATTCCGCCAACCGGCAACAACAGTTAAGAGTGAGGCATTAAACAATGATTGCTCAAATTATCGGTGAACTCGGCCCCTGGAACTGGGTCGCTATCGGCCTCGTGCTGCTGGCACTGGAAATCGCCATTCCAGGTGTATTCCTGTTGTGGTTCGGTCTTGCCGCCATTATCGTTGGAACGATCTCACTCATGTTCCACAAAGCCTCGTTCTGGCCTTGGGAAGCGCAAGTCGTGGTTTTCCTTGGCTTGTCTTTAGTGCTGGCATGGTACGGCAAGCGCTTGATGGACAAGGGCGACGTCACAGATGAACCCCTGCTCAACAAGCGCAGCGAACAAATGATCGGTCGGTTGGCAACCTTAGCCGAACCCTTAACCAACGGTTACGGCCGCATCAAATTAGGCGACACCCTCTGGCGCGTGAAAGGTCCGGAACTGGCTGTCGGCGCTCAGGTGAAGGTGACGTCGGTAGTAGGCAATGAGTTGGTGGTTGAGGCGGTTTAAGACTCGTTAAGCTCTGGACCTGTTAATTTTGGCGAAATGGTCGAGGTGATTTTTGGTGAGTGCTAGAAGCGAAGGCGCAGGAAATGCGGGCATGTTGCCTGAGGCCTCTTCGAGTGGCAAGCCTTTGCGACAACGCAATCGCCGAAAATCACCTCGACCATTTCGTCAAAATTAACAGGTCCAGACCCTAAGCCGCACCAATCCGTAGTAAATCATGGAGATGAATGATCCCTACGGGCCGTTCATTTTCCACCACCATTAGCGCTGTAATTGCCGAAGCGTTGGCAATATCCAGCGCTTTGGCCACCAGCATATCCGGCTTGATGGTTTTCGGCGCGCGGGTCATAACCTCGTCAACCACCAAGGAAAACAGGTCGGCATCGATCTTCCGTCGCAAATCGCCGTCGGTAACAATGCCAATCAGCAAGCCATCGGCGCTGGTAATACCGACACAGCCAAAGCCCTTACCGGTGATTTCCATAATCGCATCGCGCATACTGGTTCCGGTTTCTACCAGCGGAATCCGCTCCCCGCGATGCATAATATCCGCCACATGTTTCAGACTTGCGCCCAAGCGTCCACCGGGGTGAAACTTGTGGAAATCCTTGGCAGTAAACCCCCGGGACTCTAAAAGCGCTACCGCCAACGCATCGCCAATGGCCAACTGCATCAAGGTCGAGGTCGTCGGCGCCAATCCATGCGGACAAGCCTCGTCCGCCTTCGGCAAACGCAAAACCACGTCAGCCTCGCGTGCCAATGTGGAGCTATCGCCAGATGTAACAGCAATCAACGGAATAGTGTAGCGCCGCGAATAGGCGAGTATTCCCTTCAGCTCCGCCGTCTCGCCAGACCAGGACATCGCCAATATCACATCGTCCTGCGCAATCATGCCAAGGTCGCCATGGTTGGCTTCCGCCGGATGCACGAAAAATGCCGGCGTGCCTGTGGATGCCAGCGTTGCCGCAATCTTGGAGCCAATATGCCCGCTTTTGCCAACCCCGGTAACAATCACGCGACCTTTACCTGCGGCCAGTGTCACAACTGCTTTTGCAAAAGGCTCAGCAAGTCCGTTGCCCAGCGCCTCTATCAGCGCGTCAAGCCCGCCGCGTTCAGCAGAGATGGTGCGCAAAGCGCTTTTTGCAGCGGCGGATTGATCGCTCATCGTGGAGATTCCGTCATTCATGCCGCATGGAATAAATCAAAGGCGGCAAAAGTGCAAAGCTGAATTAAATATTAGCAGGTGTAGACCCTTGATATAAAGGAAACCTTAACCAAGCCTGTTTACGCTTTGGTAGTGGTTTAATTGAAGCGATAGGCATACATGCACCAAAGCCAGACTATTTTTGACCGGCACAAAAGCCGATTGCGCCGCTTGCCGCTTTTGGTAGCCTGTGCGCTTGGCCTTTTGCTGCCCGTCAAGGCCATGGCGCAAGAGTCCGGCCTGCGCGGCACCGTCAAAGATGTGACCGTCGAAACCTTATCCAAACTCAAGAAGAAGAAAAAACCATCAAGACTCGAGACGTCAACCCTCGTACCCGACGTAATATTGCTGCCACGCTATGAACCAACAAATCTTGATACTAATGATGATAAAAGCGAACTTGGAGCGCCAATCGCGGCCTTATCTATTCCCCTTAAAAAGCAAGATCCCGCAGGTACAAAAGCCGTTACTCAAAACTCTATCGTTGATCCGGCCACATCCAAAGTTGACGTGGTTCAAACTGGCGGTTTCCCTAAAAAGGATGCAGTTAAAACCGGCGTAACTGCAGCGCAGGATAACGAAATACCAGACCCTGCCAAACGCATCACAAGTAATGGTGCGAGCGAGCGGGAAGCTAACGGCAGGCAGATCAAAGACAATATTCGTGTCGGCTCTATTGAAGGTCTTGGCAAGGATCAGGACAAAGAAACGTACGATGCGCCCGGCGTTGCCGCGGGCGAATTCACGCTACGCCCCACTTTGAAACAAGGCCTTACGTGGACCAGCAACGCCGATAGTTCCGCTACCGGCAAAGGCGCAGTTTTTTCCGAGACAGAATTGAAACTTAGGGCAGAGTCCAATTGGTCGCGCCATAGGCTCAACTTTGAAGCTACGGGGGCGTTTCGTAAAACACTATCAGGTCAGGTGATATCCGACCCGACATTTGGTCTACAGGCAGACTTCGGGCTGGATGTTTCAACTTCTGTACAAGTAACAGGGTTGGCAAGCTGGAACCACGCCAAGGAATCTGCTTTGGCACCGGCCGGGTTCACCAGCCCCTATACGCGACCGGATCTCGATACGCTGCGGGCAACGCTCGGCGTCGCTTATGATCCCGGACTCATCGGCGTTACCGCGACCGGACAAATCACCCGCCAAACCTATGGCAACGCGAAAGACTCAGCCGGCTTCACGGTCCCGCAAGGTGATCGCAACAACACTTTCGCCAGTCTTACTTTACGCGGCAGCTATGACCAGTCCCCGGCGCTCACTCCGTTTGTTGAAGCTGAGGTGGGGCGCAGATTTTACGATCATATAGTCGATACGGCAGGCTTAAAGCATTCAGCCAATCGTTATGGCATTCGCGCCGGCGTCGCAGCCAACCTTGGCGAAAAACTCTCCGGCGAGATTGCCGCCGGGTGGTTGATGGAAAACATTGATGATGCAGCGTTAAAAGACGTTTCGGGATTAGACCTCAAGGGCACGTTAAACTGGTCACCTATGCGCGGAACGAATGCTGCCTTTACCCTCGGCACAATTGTGGAAGGCGCAACGTCGTCAAGCGCCAGCGGCTCAATCCTTTATTCGTCCGGCGCGACAGTGACCCGTACAATCAGGCCAAACCTCGAACTAAATTTTGGCGCAGGTGCAGGCTGGCGCAATTATGCCGGCACAGGCGCAAGCGAAACGATACTCTCCGCAGAAGCCGGAGCTACTTATTTCTTCAATCGTTATGTAGGGCTCAATGCCCGATTACGCCACGAGCGTATTCTTAGCAGCGACCTCACGCGCAAACAGTCCACCTCAAGCGTCTATGCAGGCGTGACGCTACGGCGGTAGTTACGCCAAAGCCGCAAACAATTGCCTACCAAATAAACGCATCCGTGTCTGACCGGCGGCCCAGCATCATACAGTCCGCCACCAGTTCGAGCGGCGAGCCGTCCATTTCCGACGTACCGGATTTAACCAGCAATGCAAAACGCGCATAAATTTCTTCATACTCTTCTGACTGTGCGGCTACCATTTCAACGCCGTTGACGGATAGCCTCGTGCCGCCATGGGTAAGTCTCAGTCTATGCGTTGCCGTGTCCACATCTATGTTCCAGCTTTGCTCGCCCTTCTGCCGCCAGTCAAATTCAGCGGTCAAATCAGCATCGCTACCATCCGCGCTGCGGAATTGGATGTTTGCCGCAATTGGCGTGAAGCGGTTTGACGGGGTTAGTAAGTAGGCCTTTTCGACGAATACCGGACTTGGCAAAATTTCCGTCACGATGGAGAGCGCGTTTATGCCCGGATCAAACACGCCAAAGCCGCCCGGCTCCCATATCCACTCTTGGCCGGGATGCCATTGCCAGACGCTTTCTTTCCACGACACATGCAACCGAGTCACGCGCTGACCCGCGAGCAGACGCTTTGCCTCAGCGACTGCCTTATTGAAGCGCGAATGCCAGGTCTGAAACACCACTTTGCCGGAGGAGTTTGCGCGGGCTTTCAAATCGGCAAATTCCGAAATTGTTGGTGTCGGCGGCTTTTCGAGCAACAGATGCACGCCTGCGTACAGACATTCCAGCGCGATGCCACGGCGCACGGACGGCGGGGTGCAGATTGCAACGGCGTCCAGGTCTGCACCTGCCAACATTTCAGCAGGTGTCTTAAATGAGGGCACGCCAAGATCAGACGGGCGGGACGAAACAACGGCGGCCAGCTCAAAATCACCGTTTTTTTCAATGCGGGGCAGATGTTGATCCTGCGCAATTTTGCCTAATCCGACAACGCCAATTTTGATAGTCATTTGTCTGCATCCCCGTCTCAAAATCAGATTATCCGGCATAGCAGAAAGCAAAGTCGTTTTGCCACTGTTGCTCTTGTCTCGCGGGTAAAATTCGTGAAATAGCTGATGCCGGAGGAATTCATTATGACTGGTTTTATTCTCGCTATCGATCAAGGCACCACATCCACCCGTGCCATCGTTTTTGACAAGTCCATGCGCCCGATTGGAACCGGCCGGAAAGAGTTCACACAAATTTTTCCGCAAAGCGGATGGGTGGAGCACGACCCTGAGGAAATATGGGCGACGGTGCTGTTTGCAATTAAGACCGCGCTGAAGAAAGCCTGTATTGCCGCCTCTGACCTTTCCGCAATCGGCATCACCAACCAGCGCGAAACCGTTGTGGTGTGGGATGCGGCAACGGGCAAACCTGTTCACAATGCTATCGTCTGGCAGGACAGGCGCACATCTGCGATGTGCCTGAAAATGAAAAAGCAGGGTTTGGAGCCACTGTTCACAAAGAAAACCGGCTTGCTCCTTGATCCGTATTTTTCCGGCACAAAACTCTCTTGGCTTTTGGATAAAATCCCCGGCTCGCGCAAACGCGCTGAAAAAGGCGAATTGAAGTTCGGCACGGTAGATAGCTTTTTGATCTGGCGTTTGACTGGCAGCAAAGTCCACGCGACGGATGCCACTAACGCCTCGCGCACACTGATTTATAATATCGCCACCAATGAATGGGATGCCGGGCTTTTGAAACTGCTCAATATTCCCGCTGCCATGCTGCCGCAAGTAAAAGACTGCGCGGCCGATTTCGGCGTGACGGATACCAAACTATTTGGAGCGGCAATTCCGATTTGTGGCGTAGCGGGCGATCAGCAGGCGGCGATGGTGGGCCAAGCCTGCTTTGAGCCGGGCATGATGAAATCCACCTATGGCACGGGTTGCTTTGCGCTGATGAATACAGGCGCGGATATGGTGCGCTCCAAAAATAGGTTGCTTACCACCATTGGCTACAGACTTGGCGGCAAAACGACCTACGCGCTGGAAGGTTCAATCTTTATGGCTGGCGCGGCGGTGCAATGGCTGCGCGACGGTTTGAAAATTATCAAAACCGCATCGGAAACAGGCGCGTTGGCGCAAAGTGCTGACCCGACGCAAGATGTTATTGTGGTTCCCGCCTTTGTCGGCCTTGGCGCGCCCTATTGGGACGCCGAAGCACGCGGTGCGATTTATGGTTTGACGCGCAATTCCGGTCCGGCCGAAATCTCCAAAGCCACGCTCGAATCCGTCGCGTACCAAACCTACGATCTGATCAGCGCGATGCGCAAAGATTGGAAAGGCAGCGCCACAAGCAACGTGCTGCGCGTCGATGGTGGTATGGTCGCCTCCGACTGGACCATGCAGCGCCTGTCCGATATCCTCGATGCACCCGTGGACCGGCCAATTGTGATGGAAACCACGGCGCTCGGTGCGGCTTGGTTGGCAGGATCACACATCGGCGTTTGGCCAAAAGCCGCTGCATTTGCCAAGACCTGGGCAACCGAGCGGCGCTTTGAACCAAATATGGAAGCCAAGGTTCGTAAACTAAGGTTGGCAAAATGGCACGACGCGGTGAAGCGGACATTGAGTTAGAAATTACTTGAAATTGTATATACAAAAGTATATTAAATTGAATGTGAACAAAGCTTGACCGGGGTGCGGGAAACTCCGGAAAGTGCCGTAAGCGCGGTGTTTCCCTTGAAGATATCGAAGCATTATTTCATGGGCCGGTGACAGTTTTTGATGACCCTACACGTTCTCTGAATGAGCAGCGGCTCAAGGGCATTGGTCAAACTTCAGCAGTAAGACGTTTGCTTGTGGTGTTCACTTTGCGTGACCAAAACGGGCAGCAGTTGTTACGACCGATAAGTGCCCGCTATATGCACAAAAAGGAGGTGCAAAAATATGACCAATAATAATAAGCCCTTGCCGCTTCTCCTTACCGAGGAAGAGGCGGAACACTTCGTTGATACGGCTGATTTGTCTGAATATGATCTTTCAGGCGGCCGCGTTATGCGCTTTGAGTTTGAGGAAAAAGCTTCGCAGCTGAACATGCGTATGCCGTCGCGCTTGCTTGATGCGCTTAAATCCAAGGCAAAGCAGGAGAAGGTTCCTTACACCCGCTATATCCGGATGCTGATTGAGCGGGACATCGCAGCGGTCTGATTTTTGCTTTTTTGATTATGCAATGAGCAGCGATGGTCGTTTTGGCAAACGGCACTAAATGTTCATCTTGATATCAGGAAATCGTTTCATGGCGCGTCCACAAATCATCTGGTTCAAACGCGATTTGCGTATTCGCGATCACGCGGCGCTGGCGGCGGCGGCGCAATCCGGTGCGCCGGTTATTCCGCTTTATATCGTTGAGCCGGATTACTGGGCGCTGCCGGATGCATCGCGGCGGCACTGGCATTTTATCCATGATTGTTTGAGTGAGCTTGGTGTCAAACTTTCTGCATTGGGTGCGCCGCTGGTTATTCGGGTTGGCGAGGTCGGCGGTGTGCTGGCCGATTTGCAGCGGCACTACGGTGCTTTTGATCTTCATTCGCATGAGGAAACCGGCAACGCTTGGACATTCAAGCGTGACCTTGCCATTGCACAGTGGTGCAAAAGCAAAGGCATAATCTGGCATGAATATCCGTCTCACGGCGTGGTGCGGCGACTTAAAAGTCGCGATGGCTGGTCGAAATTGCGCGATGCACGCATGGCCGAACCGCTTATTGAAACGCCGGTTGCGATAATTCCCATGCCTGATATTTCACACGGTGACATACCGCCAAAGTATGACCCGTTATTCGGCAGCGAGCTTATATTTCATGTGCAGACCGGCGGGCGGCGGGAGGCACTACATGTGCTGAATACGTTTCTCCATGATCGCTCACGAAAATATATGATGACGATTTCCAAGCCCGGCGCTTCCGCTCGGCATTGCTCGCGGCTGTCTGCACACATTGCTTATGGTTCGATTTCCGTGCGCGAAGTCGAACAGGCAGTGAAGGCGCGGCTGGCCAATTTGAAGGGCATCGAGAGTGCGGATGCGCTGGCGTTCCGGCGCAATTTGACGGTCTTTCTTTCGCGCCTCGCGTGGCGCTGCCACTTTGTGCAAAAGCTGGAACAGCAGCCGCGCATCGAGACAGATTGCATGCATCGTGCATTCGAGGGGATGCGCGAGCCATTCCACAATGAGGATTTTTTTGAGGCTTGGAAAACCGGCAATACCGGCTATCCGCTGGTCGATGCCTGTATGCGCTCGCTCATCCAAAATGGTTGGATAAACTTTCGGATGCGGGCAATGCTGGTGTCATTCGCAAGCTATCATCTCTGGCTGGATTGGCGGTTAACAGCGCCGTACCTTGCACGGCTGTTCACAGATTACGAGCCGGGCATTCATTATTCACAGTTTCAAATGCAATCCGGCGTCACTGGAATCAACGCTATCCGCATGTACAGCCCCGTGAAGCAATCGCTGGATCATGATCCCGAAGGCAAGTTCATCCGCCGCTATGTGCCGGAACTGAAGGACGTATCCAACCAATTTATCCACGAACCATGGCGGCTGGAAACCCCACCGCAAGCCTACCCCGCGCCAATCGTGGACCACGCCACCGCCATGAAATTCGCCCGTGCCGAAATTGCCAAACGTTGGAAAGGCGAAGGGTTCAGGGATGCTGCGAAGGCTGTGAATGCTAAATTAGGAAGCCGGAACAAACAGCCTAAGCGAGGAGCGGTGAAGAAAGAAAAGCGGCAAATGGAGCTGGATATATGAAATTGAAATGGGCGTGATTCAATGGTAATGGTGTTATATGACGAAGCTTGAGAAAATTGAACAAGACATAACGGAGCTTTTTGACGCTGAGCGCCTGAAACTTGCGGCGTGGTTCGATGAACTTCAAGAACAGGCTAGGGATCACCAAATGTAAACTGATCCTAACGCAGGCAAGCTTGATGACTTGGCTGCACAGGCTTTGGCTGAACATCGTGCTGGAAAAACCCGATTGTTATGAGGCATTTTATCTCCCCAAATTTTGGGAATTGTATGATTTGTTGCCGGCAAATATTCAAATTATCGCTCACCGCAATCATGATACTTTGAAAGCGAAACCGTTTCACCCATCACTACATTTCAAACGCATCGGCCGCTATTGGTCTGTTCGCTTTACCAAGGGCTAACGCGCCGTGGCAAACCGTGACAGTGATGATTATATCTGGTTCTGAATAGGCACACACGACGAGTATGAAAAACTCATAAAATAGCTTGCCAAAAATTAGAAACGAATGGTGGGCGTAACAGGGATTGAACCTGTGACCCCTACAATGTCAATGTAGTGCTCTACCGCTGAGCTATACGCCCATTCGTGAGCGGCATACACCATAACAAGGCGCAGCCGTCAACTGAATTGATTGCTACAAAAGCATGGTTCGCAAAAGTGTTGGCGGTTTTGCGTTAAAACCATGAGCGACAAAAAACCTCACGCCGCTTTCAGCATTTTTTCGACTTCGTTTACCAGATCGCGCAAATGAAACGGTTTGGACAGGATTTTCGCATCTTTCGGTGCATTGGAATCCGGGTTCAGCGCGACGGCTGCGAAACCTGTGATGAACATGACTTTCAAGTCAGGATCAATTTCGGTAGCGCGGCGGGCCAGCTCAATGCCGTCCATTTCGGGCATCACAATATCTGTCAGCAGCAGCGAAAACGGCTCTTCGCGCAGGCGCTCATAGGCGCTCGCGCCATTATCAAAATCGCTGACCTGATATCCCGCCTTAACCAAGGCTTTCACCAGAAAGCGGCGCATATCATCATCATCTTCAGCCAGCAAAATTCTGTTCATCATGTCCATTCCGTTAGCGCGGCCTCAGTTGCCGCGCAAAGCCCATTATCGATTCGGTTCAATCATTGACGAGGATGGTAAAAATCGGGTTACTTTGTTGAATAAAACCGAATGAGGTTAAGTTTTATTTCCAAGCGTTGATCACATCAGTGATGGACATGTTGGGCGCTGGCTGGCAAATTGGCAAGTGCAAAGGATAGCGCAGTCTCAATGATAATCACTCCAGATTTTTTCGGTGTTCCGGTATCGCTCGTCAGCGAGCCGCCCGAAATGTTGTTCCCTTTAGTGTTTAATTCTGCTCATTCCGGTCATTATTATCCGCAAGGCTTTGCAGTCCAAACGCGGCTGGATGCCCGCACGTTGCGCAAATCTGAGGATTGCCATGTGGACGGGCTTTTTGCGCCGGTTGTCAGCCACGGCATGGCGTTGCACACAGCCAATTTTCCCCGCGCCTATGTGGATGTGAACCGCGAGCCATACGAGCTTGACCCGCGCATGTTTGATGGGGCGCTGCCCGCGCATGCCAATATTGGCTCGCCGCGCGTGGCGGGCGGGCTTGGTTCCGTGCCGCGCATTGTGGGTGAGGGCATTGAGATCTATGGTCGCCGCATTCCGGTGGATGAAGGATTGCAGCGCATCGAGCGGGTTTTTAAGCCGTTTCACCGCACGCTGCGGGCGCTGCTCGCGCGCACGCACCAGCAATTCGGGGAAGTGATTTTAGTTGATTGCCACTCCATGCCATCCTCGCTTAAAATCGGGGTGCATGGCGCTTGTCCGGATATTGTGCTGGGCAATCGCTTTGGTGCCAGCACCGCGCCGGATGTTACCGATTGTGCCATTGAAACGCTGCAAGCGCTCGGCTTTTCGGTTGTCTGCAATAAGCCCTATGCCGGCGGCTACATAACCGAGCACTATGGCCGCCCGCGCCATGGCTTTCACGCTCTGCAAATTGAAATCAATCGTGCGCTTTATATGAATGAGGCGACGCTGGAGCTCAACGCCGGATTTGCCGCGCTGCGGTCTGCGCTGGAGCAATTCTCGCTTACCTTTGCCCGCCAAACAGGGCGTTTATCTTATCGCTATCCGCTGGCTGCGGAATAATTTATTTTAGTTTGGAAATCCTGATGCCTGTTACAATAAATTCGCCTGTCACAAAAGACTTCTTCTTAGAGCTCGCCGCCGCTGCGGCTGCCGAAACCATGCCGCGCTTTCGCATGAATGGCAGCATTGATGATAAGGGCACAGTTGGCGGCATCAAAGCCTATGACCCCGTAACAGAAGGCGACCGCGCCTGCGAGAAGGCGTTACGGGCACTCATCGAAGCGAAGTTTCCCGACCATGGCATTTTGGGCGAAGAGTTTGGCGCGATGGGCGCGGACCGGCGTTTTGTCTGGGTGATTGACCCGATTGACGGCACCCGCGCCTATATCACCGGCATTCCGGTCTGGGGCACGCTGGTGGGACTGATGGATAATGGCATCGCGACATCCGGCTTTATGGCGCAGCCGTTTACGGGCGAATTATTCTATGCGCTGGGAGGAACGAGCTTCCGCCGCGATGCGCGGGGCGAGACACAAAATCAGGTTTCGCGCGTTATGGACATCGCCCAAGCCACGCTTTTCACCACCACGCCGCACCTGTTTCGCGGCGAAAACCGCGTGCGTTATGATGCTATCGAGCAAAAAGTTAAACTCTTCCGCTATGGCTGCGATTGCTATGCCTATACAATGCTGGCAGCCGGTTTTGTCGATCTCGTCATAGAAACGGCGCTGCAACCCTATGATATTGTCGCGCTCGTGCCAATTATCGAAGCGGCGGGCGGCATCGTGACCAACTGGGACGGCTCACGGCCGGAAGCTGGCGGCAATATTATTGCGGCTGCGACAAGGGAATTGCATGAGGCAGCTATGGCCGCGATGGCGGGGTGAATAACAATAGTTGCTATCTATTGCCATTTTGCTATCATCGCCGCCTAGCAAAGGAGCGCTAAATGAATTTTTCCTTGGGATCCACTTGGGAACAATATGTTGCTGAGCAGGTTAATTCAGGCATGTTTAATAATGCCAGCGAGGTGGTGCGCGATGCGTTGCGTCGCCAGCAAGAACATCTCATTAAGCTGGAAGCTCTGCGGCGCGATGTTAGTTTGGGGGTGGCTTCCATCAAAGCGGGCAATGTGAGCCGTTCCAGCGCTGAGGATATTATTGCCAAGGTAAAGGCGCGAAAGTCTGCGGCGTGAGCGCGTATGTAATCTCCCCGCAAACAGATGAAGATTTGCAAGAAATTTACGATTACTCCGAAGACAATTGGGGCGAAAAACAAGCCGCAAAATATTTGCGTGATTTTTATGCCATGTTTGAGTTGCTCGCCAACAATCCAAATATTGGTCGGCGCAGACGCGAACTGGGTAGTGAAATTTTCAGTATCCCGCATGTGTCGCACATTGTGTATTTTATGCCTTGGAATGGTGAAATTGCAATTGTGAGGGTACTTCATGCCTCGCGGGATGCCGAAGCTGTGTTTGATGCGATTGATCCCGTAGCTGGTGTTAAACAATAAGTCTTTTTGCTTGAGACTGTGGGGTGCATGTCTTGCGGGCCGGTCATTCCAGGGCCGCGCAGCGGAACCAGGAATTCAGTTGCTCCGGCCAGGAAAGGGAAGCATTATTTTAGAATTCGCAATTAAATCAAACTGTTAATGGCCAAATAGTGAGTACACTCACAGCCTTAGGCGCTCTGGATCACGGGTTCCGCTGCGCTGCCCCGAGATGACGGCCGGGCATGTTGAATTGGGCAACGTCACAGGCATTTACCCACCGCAAACGATGGAGCGAGGAGAAGGGAAGTACCACAATTTCGCAATTGTATTTTATGCAATCTAAGGTTATTCCTCTTGAGGAAAGGGCAGACGTAAAATGAACATCACCAAACGTAAGCCTGCAACGGTCGGCGAAATATTAAGCGAGGAGTTCATTAGCCCGTTTGACCTTACCCAAGGAAAGCTGGCCGACGCTATGGGTGTACCGCGCAAGCATATCAATGAATTATGCACAAACCGCCGCACGGTAACCGTTGATACAGCCCTGATGCTGGCCAAGGTTTTTGGTAATAGCGCCGATTTTTGGCTAACCTGCAGCGCCGCAATGACCTATGGGAAGCGCTAAACGCACCGGAACGCCGCGCGCGAATTGATCGGGCGCGTGCGATTGATGTGGCGGCTTGAGAGGCGGCATAGGTGGCGCGTTTAGCAACAATAATGCGCCGATGCACTGTCTGCGAATTTAAGAGAGAGAGTAACACGCCAAAGTTAAAGGCTTAAGCCGCGATATTAATGCGGGAGTGGCTTCAATCAAGGCGGGAGAAATTAGCCATGCCAATGCTAATGAAATTATCACAAACGCGAAGACACAAAGAAACGGACCATGATTGAATTGGCTCGTTGCAACGCTATGTCAGTGGCGTTTAACGTAATCATAAAACACAGTTAGGGTTGTTACATTCAACATTTTGGCTGGAGTTAGGTGTGGATACAAAATGATATGTGGTGTTTTTATTATTTTATAGATCTTACAGCGCGGTTTATTGCTGATGTTATCACCAACCTTTATCCAGTCTTGGTGTTGCTGGTTGTCGGATATATTGGATACTGGGTTTATCAATTAACTTATTCTAAGTTAAAAAAATTTCTGAGTGTCGCTCTTGCGGCAATCATGGCATTTTATTTGAGAAAGATAATTTACAGAGCGCCCCATTGGTTGGCATTCGCTCTGCTCCATGTCTGGGATTGGCGCGACCAATAGTAAGCTTTCATTTTCTCCACAGAAGAAATCCTACCATTATATACTATCCTGTTGAGCGTCCGTGTGACCTTTTACTGGCAGTTTTGTAATTCACACGTCTGCCATTTTCGCAGCATCACCCAACCCCTCACCCCAAGCTTGCATCACTGCCCGGCACAAATGCATCAAACGCGGCCAGCACCTGCTCTCTGTAAATATCTTGCTCTTGCAACATCTCGTGCTTTGCGCCGTCGATCGTGATGAGGGCGCCGGAGCGGAGGCCGCGCACGAAGCGTTCTGTGGCGGCGTTGGAGACGATCTCGTCGTTTCCGGCGGCGATAATCAGGGTTGGAATTTGGATTTTCGCCTTAAACGAAGGCTCCATCACGCGGTCCATGGCTTTGCAGGCGGCGTTCACCCAGCGCATGGTGGGGCCTCCCAGCGCCAGCTCGCGGTGCTCTTCATAAATCGCAGAATTGCGGCGATAGCGGTTGAGATCGCTGGTTAATTTATTGCCGATAAAGAGCATGGTCTCGCGCGGGCGGGCGCCGCCGGACATGTAAAGCCTGCCAAGGCCGAACCACGATAGTAGACCACTGATGCGGCGGATTTGGGTGTGGCCAAGCGGCTGGTTTGTCAGCGCCAAAAGCGGCGCACACAGCACCATGCGGCGCACGCGGTTGATGAGTTTCGGGCTGGCAAGCAGCGCGACAAGCGAGCCGGTGGAATGGGCTAGAATGTAAAACGGCCCGCGACAATCCGGCAGTACAACACTATCAAAAAACTGTTCAAATTCATCGACGTAGCGTTCAAAGCTGGTGATATAGCCCTTTTGCGGGTCCTTAATCAGCCGGTCTGAGCCGCCCTGGCCAATCCAATCAAAGGTCGCGATGCCAAAGCCGCGTTTGGCAAGGTCCAGCATGGTCTCAAAATATTTCTCGATGCATTCATTGCGCCCCGGCAGAATGACCACCGTGCCTTTAAGCGGGCGGCCGGTGGCGGGAAACAGCGCATAGCGGATTTTCTTGCCATCGCGCAGCTTCAAATAGGCAACTGTAATGCCATCCGGAATTGGGTTTCCAGGTGTGGCGTATACGACGGCTTCTGGCAGGACTTGATGGGCTTCGGGCATGGCGAACGATCAGTTGAGAGGCATTATCTTGCTCTAGGGTCTGGACCTGTTAATTTTGACGAAATGGCAGGCGAATGGCGAAACTACGAAGGAAAACAGTGCAGAACGGGCTGAGGCCCGTTCAAACTGTTTGACGCCGCAGTGTGAAGTCAGTTGCCTGTTGGTACGCAAATCGGGTGCTTTCCGGCGGTTGCGTTGTCGCATAGGCTTAAAAATGCTCGCATTTCCTGCGCCTTCGCTCCTGTGCCTTGACACTTGGCACTCACCAAAAATCACCTCGACCATTTCGTCAAAATTAACAAGTACAGACCCTAGCAATGAGTGACGCAAACGTCAAAGAGATGACACGGGTTTATCAATAAAATAAAAGGCCGGGAGCCAAAAGATATCAAATCTTTTAGCTCCCGGCCGGTACAGCCTGAAAGGAAGGGACGTTACTTGCAGGCCGATTTGGCGCTCAGCGTATCGCGCTGTAGCCGAATTGGATAGTAAGGCCTTGATTGCGATAAGGCCGGACGTGGTTTTGGTAGCCGGTATTGCGGACCCAGCCGATGCGGCGTTCAGAAAGAATATCGCCTGATTGACCATCGATTTTTAAGCGCACAACAGCACCATTATTTCGCACCGCAACAACGCGGTACTCATCACCACGGAGTGAAATTTCTCGTACCGAACCGTAACCTTGATGACGCAGGCCGGACAGAATTTCGCGTGGCGATAACAGGCTGTACTCGTCCTGCTGCTCATCCTGCTCATAATACCGTTGTGGAGCGGAATAGTCGTCACCGTTTTCTGCGTAGATAACCTGCGGGTCTTGATAGCCACCGGCAAGTGCGGGTGAGGCCGCACCGAACATTGTGATGGTGACAAGTGCAGCAGCTGATTGGCGCAATAATGAGGTGAACATTTTAGTCTCCGTGATGGCCGGGGAAGTTAACCGGCCTTTACTGAACTTGTTTTATGCAAGTTCATCTGAACCAAGTCAGAAGGGAGTGTTCATCTGCCGTTCATATTCGCGTTATCGCTGGAAGTCATGTGGTTTGCGTATCATCTCCTTACAATCTTCGAGCGTTTGCCGATCACATCTCGATCCCCTCTTGAAAAGCAAAAAGCTGGTTCTTACCTCTGCTTTACGGTCGCCATGATGGGGCCGCGCCGCGCTTCCGGCCCGCCAAAACGGGGGCCAAATGCGGATGACATTGTTGCTCTGAAGGAGAACTTTTATGCGTCACGTTGATTTTTCCCCGCTCTACCGCTCCACTGTTGGTTTTGACCGCATGTTTACGATGCTGGATTCACTTGCCCAGCCCGATAATGCGCAGACCTATCCTCCCTACAACATTGAAAAAACAGGCGAAAATGCCTATCGCATCACAATGGCTGTGGCCGGTTTTGGCGAAGATGAAATTGAAATCGAGTCCAACCGCAATGTGCTTTTGGTGAAAAGTGTTCGTGTGGAAACGGAAGTCTCTGAAACTGTCGAAATGCTCCATCGCGGCATCGCCAGCCGCGCTTTCGAGCGCCGCTTCCAACTAGCCGATCACGTCGAAGTGCGCGGTGCGCATTTGAAAAACGGCCTGCTCCACATTGATCTCAAGCGCGAAGTTCCACAAGAACTAAAGCCGCGTAAAATCGAAATTGCAGCGTTGAACGTTAAAGCCCCTAAGCAGATCGATGCTAAGGTTGCCACAAAATAAAGCTGGCAATTTGATGATTAAAATCGGGCGGTGCTGCAAAGTGCCGCCTTTTTCATTTGGCGCAAATGACAAGGGACTGGACCTGTTAATTTTGATGAAATGGCAGGCGAATGGCGAAACTATGCTAGGAAAACAGTGCAGGACGGGCTTAGGGCCCGTTCAAACTGTTTGACGCCTCAAAGTGCAGTCAGTTGTTTGTTGATGCCCAAACCGGGCGCTTTTCGGCTTTTGCGACAACGCAATCGCCGAAAATCAACTCGACCATTTCGCCAAAATTGTCAGGTCCAGACCCGCACAGCCCGCACATAAAAGCCCGATTGATAGTCTTATACCATCAATCACATGCCCGTGGATAACAAATTTAGGAAAATGGTAGCGAGAGAGGGACTCGAACCCCCGACCTAAGGATTATGATTCCTGTGCTCTACCAACTGAGCTATCTCGCCACGAGACGCGGGAAGACATAAGTCGAACCGCAGAATTGGCGCGGGTATAAGGTGGGAGTGCAAGCACTGTCAAGCGATTGATAGGCAGAAATAGGTTTGCCTTGCTAGATTTAACGGTCCGCGACCTTTGCATAGCTTGCCCTTGCTTCCGGACGCCGATATGAGAATTGGAGTATGTTTATCGAGCTAAATATCACATGACACCACGCATCGCCGTTCTCGGTTGCGGCTATTGGGGCGGCAACCACATTCGCACGTTAAAAAGTCTGGGCGCACTTTACGCAGTCTCCGACATGAATCTTGCGCGCGCCCAAGGATTTGCTGCAGAAAACAGCTGCATTGCCGTGGATAGCGACGAAATCTTCGACCGGACAGACATTGAAGCCATCATCATGGCTCTGCCACCGCAATTCCACGCCGCCGCTGCCATGCGGGCCGTCAAAGCCGGCAAGGATGTACTGGTGGAAAAGCCCATCGCACTTTCTGTTGCTGACGCCAAAGCGTCCGTTCAAACCGCGCGGGACGCCAAGCGCGTCTTCATGGTTGGTCACGTGCTGCGCTTCCATCCGGCATTTGAAAAACTACAAGAGTTGATTGCATCGGGCGACCTCGGCGATGTGCGCTATATCCATTCGCACCGCTTGGGCCTTGGTAAATTCCATACCGAAAATGATGCGCTCTGGGATTTGGCCCCGCATGATTTGTCGATGATTTTGGCCATAACCGGCGAAGCGCCAAGCGAAGTGCGCGGCGAAGGCGCAGCGCTTCTGGACCATCTGTCTGACTTTGCCCATGTCCACATGAAGTTTCCAAGCGGCATTCGCTCGCATCTCTTCACCTCGCGCCTGAATCCCTACCGCGAGCGTCGCCTCACTGTTGTCGGCACCAAGGCAATGGCGGTGTTTGACGATGGTGAGAATTGGGACAAGAAGCTGGCGGTTTATCGCCACGCCGTCTGGCAGGACAATGGCCAATGGGCTTTTACCGCTGAAGAGCCACACTATGTGCCCATTGCGCAAGGCATGCCGTTGACCGCCGAAGTCCGGCACTTCATCGATTGCATCCGCACCCGCGCCGAGCCGCGCACGGGCGGCGAAGAGGCGATCCGCGTGTTGGAGATATTGACCGCCGGGACTGTACTGCACGATTAGGGTCTAGCCCAAAACTCGCTGCGGTGAGTCAAATGGTATGGTTTTCGAGAACCTGAGCGGAGCGTACGTTTAGGTAGGTGAGCACCGGAAGCGGTAGAAAACTGCACCAGTTGCCCGCCGCAGCGGGTTTTCGGACAGACACCAATCACGCCCTGTAACATATGAGTGAATTGTGTGACCTCTCGTCCACTGGCAAACATCTGTAAATGTCTCTATAAGAAAACTAACGCGGAACGGTGATTTGCCGGTAAACAATAACAATAATCGAGTTTTTCAATGCAATTCATTGACCTTGCGGCGCAGCGCGCGCGCATCAGCAACAAAATCGACCATGCCGTTTCAAAAGTTATTCGTGAAGGCAAATATATTCTAGGCCCGGAAGTCGCCGAATTTGAGCGCCAATTGGCGAAATATGTCGGAGTAAAGCACGTCATCGCGTGCGCTAACGGCACGGATGCGTTGCTGTTACCACTTTTTGCCCACGGCATTGGTCGCGGCGATGCTGTATTCTGCCCGAGCTTTACCTTCGCGGCGACTGCCGAAGTTGTCGCACTGGCGGGCGCCGAACCGGTGTTTATTGATGTTGATCCGGACACCTACAATCTCAACACCGAACAATTACAAGCCGCCATCACCGCCATCCGCGCTGAAGGCCGGCTAAACCCTAAAGCCATCATTCCCGTGGATCTATTCGGCCTTGCCGCTGACTATGAAATGCTTGAATCTATCGCCGCCAAGGAAGGCCTCATCATCATCGAAGATGCAGCGCAAGCCATAGGCGGCTCGCGTCACAGTAAAATGTGCGGCGCGTTTGGTGATGTCGCCTCTACCAGCTTTTATCCGGCCAAGCCTTTGGGCTGCTACGGCGACGGCGGAGCGATGTTCACCAATGATGATGCCTTGGCTGATGCGCTGCGCTCGTTCGCCTTCCACGGCAAAGGTGAAACCCAATATGACAACATCCGCGTCGGGCTGAACTCACGCCTCGACACCATTCAGGCCGCAATCCTCATCGAGAAGCTGGCGATATTGGAAGACGAAATGCTGGCCCGCCAGGATATAGCCAAGCGCTACGCCGATGGTTTGGCTGGCATCGTTAAAACCGCCCGTGTCGATTACCACTCGCGCTCAGCCTTCGCGCAATATGCCATCGAATCTGAAGACCGCGACGGGCTTAAGGCATCCTTGCAAAGCCAAGGCATACCGTCGGTGATTTACTACGTCAAGCCACTGCACCAGCAAATCGCCTATAAGAAATACACGCTGGCGCCCGGCGGCCTGCCCGTTTCCGAAGAGCTTCCAAAACGAATCCTGTGCCTGCCGATGCATCCTTATTTGGATGTAGTCGATCAGGACCGCATCATTGATGCGATAGGCGAGTTCCACCAAGGCGCGGTGCGCAAGCGGGCTTAAACCTCACCCCAAAAAGCGCTTCAACAGTGGGAACACATTTTCGTCTATCCAGTAATAGGTGTGACCATTTGCCGGAACGGGGTTTTCCTGCGGCCACTGCCCCACCGGATCGATGTGGGTTCCGACAAAATCGTCTATACGGAAAATATTTATCCAGCCCGTAAGTACGCCACCCCCCGTGACAGGTGCCAAATTTTTCATCTCGCTAACAGCGGGGAAAGCATGGGGAAAATAGTGACGGTGTACGTGGATATAGGGAGAGCCCATAGTAACCAAATTCAGTGTGGCATCCTCCGGTAACTTCTTAAGCCATTCAGCACCGAGCTCATTAATTACATCCATGGCAACTACTGTGCCCTGGCTGTGCGAAACAAAATAAATTTCATTTGGTTGTTCGTCGCGTATCAGTTTCGACATCATCACTTTGAGCCGGTTTTTGATACGCTCCCTGCGCCAATAACCATGGTTCTTAACCCCGCTTCCGGCATTCAGCAGCCTTGGAAACCAACGTTCGGCAAATAGTCTTGTCTCGTTCGTTTGGCGTTCTCGCGAGCCCCAAGACTCATCATTGAGCCACGTAATGACATCGATAGCAATACCTAACCCCGCGCGAAGCTGCTGCTGGCCGAATGCGAAGAGTACACTTGAAAAAACAGCAAGCCCTGCGAGAATTTGCCCGAAATAACGATGCATAAGATCTTCAATTGGTGTGAGAACGCCTGCTCTGCTTTGCAAAAAGCCGGAAAGAAAAAGCGTACCGGCGATGGATGAAAAGGCAAACAAAAACAAAAAGCCCCGAATGGCGCAAATCATGTATCGCGACATTATTATGCGATGTTGGTTAGCCAGTGCACCGGCAGCATCAGCGTTGTCCGGCGTAATATAGCTATCAAGGTCGAAAGATGCCGCCCACCTTTTGTTCATCAAAAACACCAGCAAACCTGCCACAACGATAACGAAAAGCGCAAAGATCGCATAACCGACAGTGCCAAGTATCGGTTGGAGCTGTATGTTAGGCGGGAGAATGACGGCTGGGAGCTTCATTATTGAAGCCCAGACTGCTGCGCAAAGGATAATCCACAACATACTCATCAGCGCTATAGATGCGGACACAAGCGATGGCGTTTCACGGCTTCCACCCAAAATATAACGCCTGACTTCCATACATGCGACACCAATATTCGCCAGAACCACCCAAACCCAGGCTATGCCCATTAAACCCACGAGCCGTAATCCGTGGGCCAGCACGCCCTCATAGGCACTCTTGCAAAGCTCGTTGGTTTCCATACTCTTGGCATCACACACTTGGTTTTGAAGCGCCTCGTCAATCAACCGAAATACCGAATTTGGCACGGCTTCGTCTGGCAACGGCCAAACAAGTACTATAGCCGCAAGGACAAGCGATGTGATGACGGCCCAACAAGCAAACCAACGTGTGAGGTAAACACTGGACTGGCGCATAACACCAAACCCGGCCACAAACGAAATAGAAATCGTGAGCCATGGTGAGATTTTTAATGCGCTATCGCGCATCGGCCCGTCTATGACACCACAGGCGGCATTTATCAGGACGCCTAAGACCAAAACAACATTGATCGCCGCAATCGGCCCATGGATAACCAAGGCGGCCGAGTTAGCCACTTTCCGGACGTATCTGTTAAAACCGTCGCCATGAAAAACGCTCAAAGCATTTTCGCGCACAATATGGCAAAGACCCAGAATGGTTTTTAATATACCTAAAAACAGCCCGACGATGCCTGTGGCAATGTTGGTGATATCGCCCCAATAGAAGTCGGCAATCACCCGCTCCTCCAACAACTTGCCACTAGAGTCATTATAACGATAGCGTCTGATGCGCGCTGGAAACAGCTGCCGCTTGCCACCATTATTATACATTCCAAGTTCGCGCAGATAAAAATCATCGCTCGAGTGCGGCTTTAGCCTGGCGTGCGATATTGATTTACGTGTTGCCTTATCGGCTTCTTCAGGTTTTTCATCCAGCGCGGTTGAAAGCATGTCGGCGCTAATGCCTGCTTCCTTCACGCCGACACCGTGAACAACGATGACTAACTGTCTTTTCGTTTTTTTCTCGTCTTCCATGCACTTCGCCCCCCTCGAAAAGGTGATGCGCCCGTCAAGATGCTGGTCCTCTAAAGGAAAGAAGTCAACAATTTTTACAACCGGAGGCTTAGGCGGGTGTGCGGCATAAAACTACTCCGCCGCAATACCCACAGCTTCCAGCTTGCTCAACATCGCCTCGGCTCCGGCTGCCCGTTCCGAGCGTGCAATAAACCCGCCGCCAAACACGCGGGCTTCGTTACCGTCATCGGAGTAAAGCACGCAGGCCTGCCCCGGCGCGATGCCGCTTTCGCCGTCGAGCAACTCGACAAACGTGATGCCATCAACGTGGTGTAAAATCACCGGCTTCGGCGCACGGGTGGAGCGGACCTTGGCGAACATCTCAATGCCGGAAGCTGGAATATCCTCCAGCGCGATATCGCCAAGCCAGTTCATATTGCGAAGAATTATCTTATGGGTTTCCAGCGCTTCACGCGGGCCGACGATCACCCGGGCTTTGTCCGCATCAAGGTGCACGACGAACAAAGGCTCGCCAGTCGCCACGCCAATGCCGCGACGCTGACCGATGGTGTAATGTAAAATGCCCTGATGCCGGCCCAAAACACGGCCATCAAGGTGCATAATATCCCCGGCCTGAATCGCATTAGGACGCAGCTTCGCAATCACATCGGAATATTTGCCCTGCGGGACAAAGCAAATGTCCTGACTATCCTGCTTAGTGGCAACGACAAGGCCCATATCCTCAGCCATTTTGCGTACATCCGGCTTATCAATGCCGCCAAGAGGAAAACGCAAATAATCGATCTGCTCCTGCGTGGTGGCGAACAGGAAATAGCTCTGATCGCGGCTGTCATCGACAGGGCGATACAGCGCACGATGCTCGCCGTTCTGGCGCGAGCGAATATAATGCCCGGTCGCCAGCGCATCCGCGCCAAGCTGACGGGCGGTATCGAGCAAATCAGCAAATTTAACGGTCTGATTGCACGAAACGCACGGGATCGGTGTTTCGCCGTTGGCATAGGCTTCGGCAAAGGGATCAATCACGGCAGCGCGGAATTTGGCCTCATAATCCAGCACATAATGCGGAATGCCGAGCGTTTCACAAACCCGCCGCGCATCGTCAATGTCCTGCCCCGCGCAGCACGAACCGGCACGATGCGTCGCCGCGCCATGGTCATAAAGCTGGAGCGTCACGCCGACAACATCATAACCTTCATTTTTGAGTAAGCCCGCCACAACTGAACTGTCCACACCCCCGGACATAGCCACAACGATGCGCGTATCTTCAGGTCGCTTTGGTAGGTCTAAACTATTCATCATTCATTCCCATGGCGGGTTCAAGGCCCGTCTGTTCATTTGATTTATGACTTTCATATAGTCTCAATGGGGCGGGTTTGCCAAGTGCGGTAATACTGGAGAAAAAGCCGCCCCGGGAGAAATTGTGCAAAAAACCATCATATACGCCGGTATTCGTCACAAACTGTTTCAAAACAGGTCAAATTCTTTAGCTCTTTGTTAAAGCTGATGCAGTAGCCTAGTTTTGTTAGGTCTTTGAGTGTGTGTTTGAGTAGAGAGTACGATGACCGAGTTAATGCGACCAAGAGTTAAATATGTAATCGGTCCCGATGGCAGCCCGTTGACGATTGCGGATCTTCCGCCTTCCAACACGCGCCGTTGGGTCATCCGCCGCAAGGCGGAAGTTGTCGCAGCCGTTCGAGGCGGGCTTCTGAGCCTGGAAGATGCCTGCAAGCGCTATGCGCTCACCATGGACGAGTTCCTCTCATGGCAGGCATCAATTGAAGAGCACGGACTGGCTGGCCTGCGCACGACGCGCATTCAACAATACCGGCATTAGTTTTGCTGGTGTGAGATTTGAAAAGCGGTCCTTACGGGCCGCTTTTTTTGGTGGATACCCCCCCGCCACGGAGTCCCCCCTCTGGCGATCTTCAAAAAAAGTGGAAGCGGGGCGCTTCTCCGGAAGCGCGGGTATTGCAGTGGGTTGCGCTACTCTTGCGCCCCGCACGATATGACTTC
>JAYVRA010000020.1:0-10663 GCA_043776635.1 Phyllobacteriaceae bacterium | reverse complement strand
GTGAACTCAATTCCTGTGCGCATAACCCTGAATCGCACATCCAGCAAAACAAGGGAATCCAAATCTGGACTCCTTCGTTGCGATCAATCCACTAGCGTAACCTATCAAGCCAAGGCGGCGTCTGAAACGGTACAGACCGGATGAACTGGCAGTGCCGCAAGCCCTGAACAGTGTTTCGTCGATGGATTTTATGGCCGAACAGCTGGAAGATGGTAGTGCCGCATGGGGATTTAGTGGAGCTGAGCGTGCTGCTTACCGCTTCAAGCTATGGTGGAACTGTTCGTAATCATTGGCTCTGGAATGTTAAAAACTGTAAGCGGTGAAATGATTTGCAAACTTTAAAGCATCCCCCGTTTCACTTTATCCTCATAAATCCGCTCAAAAATTAAATCTGTGCCCTCTACCGCCTCCACTTTGCCCGTTAAATAAAACCAGTCGTCATCCGAGACCATGCTTGAATGAGTTTCTGTGCGGATTGACCAGTCTCCGCGTTCCAGCGTTTGTTGCCACCAGATTTCCGCTTTGGCCGACAGCGGGTTGTCGGGGTGGATGGTCCAAATTTCCTTTGTCCACGAGCCGGAAATCAAACCGTGCGCCATATCTTTATCTGCGCCGAAATCGTTGAAAATCGTCAGCACCAGCGTACCGTCCGCCAGCCGTTCGCTGTCACGCGTGGATGTGGCGGGGCGGACGCTCTCGCTTCTCCATGGCGTGGCGGCCTCCGGCGCATCAAATGAAGCCTCATCGCCCATTGCCAAAGGCCGTAGCGGAATATTGATGCTTGCATTATGCAAGGTCACTGTTCCTTGACGCGGCGACGGCCATAGTGTCGGCCAACTGCTTGTCGCCAATGCCACGCGCAATCTGTGACCAGCTGGAATTCGGTAGGCAATTTGGTCCAGCGCGAACGATGCATGATACACCTTGCCCGGCTCCAGCGCTTGCGGGGTTTCATGGTTTTCATAATGAGTGAGGTTCAAATAACCATAGGTGATAAGCGCTGAGCGGCCATCGGCAAACACATCACAAAGCCGCACAGCGAGAAGCGCCTGCGGCAGATCGCTCGCGAACCGGAGCGCAAACTCCGGCGCACCAACAATATCGAGCGCTTCGTTTAATACAGCACCATCGAATATTACCGAGCGTTCATCGTCCGCCGTTTGCTCATCCGGCAATTCCGGCCCGAAGGTGAAAGGGAAATATTCCCCCGCCGTCAGCCCCGCATCTTGCGGACTGGAGATGGATGCGTGAAGCGCATCAGCCGTTTCTGATAGGCCGGAATTTGTTAGGTGAAATGTACGCAGCTTGATGTTGGGCGACGGCCACTCAGGCTCATAGATCCAGCGTCCCTGACGAACTGGCAGCCATGGTTTTGGGTCAATCGAGTCCATTAGCCACAATGTCATGCCCCGATTGTCGCTCGTATCGTCGTCGGGCGTTCCGCGCACGCTTTCTGTATCGTCTCCTGGCGCATTGCGTATTGTTTCCGATCGGATTTCTGCCGGCTTTAGATGTTCGTCATACCATTTCAGCGCTTCAGCCAAAAAGCCAATGCGTGGCTCCGGCGCAGCATAGTGCGGATATTTGTGTATCCACGGTCCCACAATGCCTTTCACTGTTGATTTAATATTTGAAATCAGATGGTTAGGCGTATTACGATAACCATCATGCCACCCGCCAATCGAAAGCACGGCGGCCGTTATGGCGCTGTAGTCCTCACATACTGAACCATGTTTCCAGTAGTCGTCACGATTTGGATGGCGCAGCCATGTTGAAAGCAATAGCGGTAAATTATCTAATCTTTTTAACCACATAGGCTTCCATTTGTCGCCAGCCAACGCCGGATCAGGCGGCCTTGACGAGTAGGAAAGCATGTTTGCAGACCAGCCGAAATTCTCATTAAGCAAGCAACCGCCCTTATAATGAATATCATCGGCATAGCGGTCCACAGTTGAGCAAATTGAGATGACGCATTTAAGCGACGGCGGCTGCATTGCAGCCACTTGCAAGCAGTTAAATCCGCCCCAAGAAATGCCCATCATTCCGGTATTTCCAGTACACCATGGCTGGGCGGCTGCCCATTTCAAAACAGCGCAGGCATCACTAAGTTCTTGAATTGTATACTCATCCTCCATCAACCCTTCGCTCTCACCATTGCCGCGCATGTCGGTGCGGATGCAGGCATAGCCATGGCCCGCAAAATAAGGATGTGTCAGTTCATCGCGGTAAATGGTCCCGTCGCGTTTGCGATAGGGTAGATGCTCCAAAATCACTGGAACAGGATTTATACCTGCATCTTTGGGCATCCAAATTCGTGCCGAAAGCCGAATCCCATCTGGCATTACAATGCCAACATCTTCAGACACAAATATTCTGCGTGGAAATTCAGTTATTGTTTTCAACGACTTAAGCCCGCATTTCTGCCAAACGTTTGATCCCCAACTCCTGCATACAGCCCGGCATTAGCTGCATAAATTCAATCCGGTTATCTTCCGGATCTTCAATCCAGCACTGATAATTTCTATCGAGCCCCAATTTTGGTCCGCTGGTAATTGTTATGCCGCGCTCTCGCAAAGCCGTGGCGTTTTCCTCAATGTTTTCAACACTTAAGCAGATGTGGTTGAAGGCAGTATCATTACAATCCGGCCCGCGCTTCTGTTTGCCACCGGGAAAAATCTCAATAAATTGGTTGTCTGTCACACGCAAACAGACGAGCATCAGCTCGCCATTGACATGGTTTATCCGCATCATTTCAGCAAAGCCCAATGTGTCACAATAAAATTTGAGTGCATTATCAAAATCATGGACCATCAATACTGAATGTGCCAAAGATCTAATATTAATATTTGTCATATATGTCCCCCGCGCACAGCAACGGCCTTTAACCTATTTTAAGCCATTATGAACAGGAACAAGAATGACACAAGCAGGCCGCTCATTTTTTATCTTTGGATTTTACCCGTTCATTATGGGCCTAGTTTTTATTGCAGATCCAGGACTTTTGGTTTTGCATCTGGGCCTGCCGCCTTTGGTTTAAGGCTGGGCGGGCGTTTTAGGATTATTGGCACTTTCTGTTGGAACATACCATGTCACCAGCAGCGCACGGGACGTGCTGCCCTCTGTTAAAACTACAGTCTATACCCCTCGCTGGCTTTGCCCTTGGCTTGGCGTTGCTTATTGTCACTGGTCAATTGCTTGCGATTGTTTTAGGGCTTGCGTCAATCGACGCAATCGGTGCTTTTTGGACGTGGCGCTGCCTCAATGGCTGAAATCACACTGATATCCGCGTTTTTGGCCGACCCAGCGATATCAGGACTAACTCATGAATACTGCCCCGCGTATTTCCTTCGTCAGCCTTGGCTGCCCTAAAGCATTGGTTGATTCCGAGCGGATTATCACCCGTCTGCGGGCTGAAGGATATGAAATCACCCGCAAGCATGATGGCGCAGACATGGTCATCGTTAATACGTGCGGATTTTTGGATTCCGCCCGTGATGAGTCTCTCAATGCCATTGGCACTGCGCTGGGCGAAAATGGAAAAGTGATTGTTACCGGATGCTTGGGCGCGGAACCTGATGTTATACGCCAGCGCCATCCTAATGTCTTAGCGATCACGGGTCCGCAGGCATACGAAAGCGTGATGAACGCCGTGCACCAAGCGGCGCCGCCGATGCACGACCCGTTTATGGATCTGGTGCCCGAACAAGGCATCAAGCTAACCCCGCGCCACTATGCTTATTTAAAAATTTCAGAAGGCTGCTCAAACCGTTGCTCATTTTGCATTATTCCGGCGCTGCGCGGAGATCTGGTCTCGCGCCCCGCTGGTGAAGTTTTGAAAGAAGCTGAGAAGCTGGTCAAGGCGGGCGTCAAGGAAATCCTCGTTATTTCGCAAGACACCAGCGCCTATGGCCAAGACATTCGCTATGCCGAAAGCCATTGGGGCGACAAGACTGTGCGCGCCAAATTTGTTGATTTAGCCCGTGAACTGGGCTCGCTCGGGGTATGGATCCGGATGCATTATGTCTATCCCTACCCGCATGTGGATGATGTGATGCCGCTGATGGCGGATGGAAAAATCCTGCCCTACTTAGATATTCCGTTCCAGCACGCCAGCGCCAATGTGCTGCGCAACATGAAGCGGCCTGCGCATTCTGACAAAGTGATGGAGCGCATAAAGCGCTGGCGTGACGTTGTGCCGGACTTGGCACTGCGTTCGACGTTTATTGCCGGGTTCCCGGGCGAGACCGAGGAGGATTTCGGTCAATTGCTTGATTTTATTGACGAAGCCAAAATTGAACGCGCTGGTATTTTCAAATACGAAGCTGTCAAAGGCGCTAAATCCAATGACCTTGGGTTGGAGTTTGTGCCCGAAGACGTAAAAGAGGCCCGCTACAAGCGCTTCATGGAGCGTCAGCAGAAAATTTCCGCTGATATTTTAAAGCGTAAGGTTGGAAAGCGCCTGCCCGTAATTATTGACAGCGCCAATGGCACGAGCGCCAAAGGTCGAAGCAAATATGATGCGCCCGAGATCGACGGTTCGGTCCACATCACGTCACGCCGCCCTTTGCGCGCTGGCGATATTGTGACTGTTAAAATCGAAGGCTCCGATGCCTATGATTTGAGCGGTACGGCAGTTTAATCATAAAAAAAGGGCGGGCTTTCGACCGCCCTTATCTAATTATAATCCACCTTATTCAGGCAACTTGTCGTCAATACCCTTGACGTAGAATTTCAAACCGCCAAGTGTGCCGTCATCAGCTTTTTCGCCGTCTTTCAGCCAGACTGTGCCATCTTGCTTGGTGATTGGTCCGTGAAACGGCACCAGTTCGCCAGACTTAAGTTTGGCTTCGGTATCCATAGCCATCGCTTTCACATCATCCGGCATATTGGTGTAGGGCGCCATGGTGAGAATGCCGTCTTTCAAGCCGTCCCATGACATTTCGCCGCCCTTCCAAGTGCCATCAAGCACCATTTGAATGCGCTTAACATAGTATGGACCCCAAGTGTCGGTGATGGCTGTCAGCTGCGCTGTAGGTCCGGCTTTAATTTGGTCGAAAGCCTGGCCAAAAGCATGGATTTTGCGCTCTTCGGCGACCTGCATCGGGCCGGTCGAGTCTGTATGCTGCGTGATCACGTCAACGCCTTGATCGCTTAACGCCTTAGCCGCATCAGCTTCTTTGCCCGCATCAAACCATGTGTTGACCCAAACCACTTTCAGCTTGAAATCCGGATTAACAGACTGCGCACCCAGCAAGAATGCGTTGATGCCCTGCACCACTTCGGGAATAGGGAATGAGGCGATGTAGCCCGCAGTGCCGGTCTTCGATATTTTTGCGGCGATTTGGCCGATGATATAGCGGCCTTCATAGAAGCGTGAGTTGTAGGTTGTCACATTTGGCGCGGTCTTATAGCCAGTTGCATGCTCAAACTTCACATCCGGGAACTTCGCGGCAATTGCCAGTGTCGGGTCCATAAAGCCGAAAGATGTCGAGAAAATAATCGCGCAGCCGGAACGGGCAAAACGTTCAAGCGCACGCTCGGCGTCCGGGCCCTCCGGAACGTTTTCCGCGAAAACAGTCTCCACCTTATCGCCAAGCTTTTCATCAACCATCATGCGACCGGCATCATGTGCCTGTGTCCAGCCGCCATCGCTCTTGGAGCCGACATACATAAAGCAGGCTTTGATCTTGTCAGCCGAAAAAGCAGGTGACATTGAGGCCAAAATTGTTGCTGCTGCCAGCCCTGTCATTAGTTTCTTCATCAGTTTTTTCCTTTTTATAGACATTAAGATTTGGTTTCAGACGTTAATATTTGCGGGGCATTCCCGTTTATAATCCTATCGATCAGCCACAAACGGCCGCCCCAATGAGGCCGGTGTGTTCATCATCGTCAGCCGTCGATTGCCGGATATTAATACCAGAACGATGATAGTTGCCAGATAGGGAAGTGAAGAAAGTAGTTGGCTTGGAATCCCAAATCCAAGCGCCTGTAAATGCAGCTGACCAATTGTCATTGCGCCGAATAGATAAGCACCGCCAATGACCCGCCAAGGCCGCCATGACGCGAACACCACGAGTGCCAAGGCAATCCAGCCGCGTCCGGCTGTCATGTTCTCTACCCATTGCGGGGTATAAACTAACGATAAATGAGCGCCCGCCAAGCCTGCACACGCGCCGCCAAACATCACGGCCACATAGCGTGCGCGCACCACTTTGATGCCGAGCGCATGTGCAGACGTCGGATTGTCTCCCACCGAGCGCAGCGTTAGCCCTGTCCGCGTTTTGAACAAAAACCAGCTGACGGCGGCGACCACTATGAGTGACAGGTAAAACAGCGGATCTTGGCCAAACAAGATGCGGCCCACTAACGGCAGGTCTGAGAGTATGGGAATGTGAATGTTAGCCAATTTAATGCCGGCCTGCCCCACAAACGATTCACCGATTAACCCGGAAAGCCCAAGGCCGAGCAACGTAAGCGCCAGCCCGGTTGCCACTTGGTTGGTAAGCAGTGTCAGCGTTAAAAAGGCGAACAGGAGCGAAAACAGCATCCCTGCGAGAATGGCTGCAAAAACGCCGAGCCATGGCGAGCCGGTGGACAGTGACACGGCAAAGCCGACAACAGCCCCCATAACCATCATGCCCTCCACGCCGAGGTTCAACACGCCTGAGCGCTCCACTACCAATTCGCCGATTGCGGCAATCAGCAGCGGCGTTGAGGCCGTCGCGATCGTCAAAATTATGGATTGAAAAATTTCCATGACCTCACACCGCCTTTACTTGCGGCAATTTTGGAACCCCGATAATAATCCGGTAATTAATTAATGTGTCGCAGGCCAAAACGAAAAACAACAACATGCCTTGAAACACCCGCGCCAGCTTATCCGACAGACCCAGCGAAATTTGTGCCGCCTCGCCGCCCAGATATGTCAGCGCCAGCACCAGTCCTGCGGCCACGATACCGAGCGGATTGAGGCGGCCAAGAAATGCGACGATGATCGCGGTAAATCCATAACCGGGCGAAATAGCTGGGCGCAGCTGGCCGATGGCGCCGGACACTTCTGATATTCCAGCCAGCCCTGCCAAGCCGCCTGACAGCAGAAAAGCGTAGAAAATCATGCGCGATTTATCAATGCCGCCAAATCCTGCAGCGCGAGGGCTTGCACCAGTGACTTTAATGTCAAAGCCGCGTTTTGTGCGGTTCAAAATGAACCAAAACAGCAATGCGGCAACAATGGCAAACACAATGCCCCAGTTGGCGCGGCCCGACGCGGGGAACAATTCCGGCAGCACTGCGGATGGATTAAAGCGTCTTGTTTCAGGGAAATTATTGCCCTCCGGATTGCGCCACGGCCCGCGCACCATCCAATCGAGAAACAATTGAATGATGTAAACCAGCATCAAGCTGGTCAAAATTTCATTGGTGTTGAACCGCACTTTCAATAGCGCCGGTATCGCGCCAAACGCCGCGCCGCCGATAATGCCGAGTATCAGCATGAGTGGTAAAGTGAATATCGACTGCCATTGCGGGAACATAACGGGGGGAATTGAGCCTGCCAAAGCACCGGCGATAAACTGTCCTTCTGCGCCAATGTTCCAATTATTGGAAGCGTAGGCTACTGAAAGGCCAACCGCAATAATAATAAGCGGCGCAGCTTTAATCGCCAACTCGTGTAGTGACCACATCTCGCTCAAGGGCTCGACAAAATATGTGTAGAGCGCGGTAAGCGGATTTTGGCCCGAAAGCAGAAACACCAAAGCACCGAAAACGAGTGTCAAACCGAACGCTATAAACGGCGATAGAGCGGAGAAAAATACAGAGCGTTCACTGCGTTTTTCGAGCGTGATGAGGGTCATGTCGCAGCCCCTCCCATGAGCAATCCAATTTGTTCGCGGGTCACGGATGTAACCGGCAGCGGCTTCGAAAGGCTGCCATGGTTCATCACAGCGATGCGGTCTGATATTTCAAACAATTCATCCATATCCTGACTGATAACCAGCACAGCCGCGCCGCCTTTGGCCAGATCAATGATCGCTTGGCGAATGCGGGCACATGCGCCTGCATCTACGCCCCATGTCGGCTGATTGACCACTAAAATTGACGGGCTCCGGTCAAGCTCGCGGCCGATCAAAAATTTTTGCAGGTTGCCGCCTGACAGCGATCCAGCCGCCGGATTTTCTGCATTTTTACGCACATCCATCGTGCGGGAAATTCTCTTGGAGGCGACTTCAAGACTGGAGCTATTGACCACGCCCAAGGGCTTCATTTTGGTAAAGATCTTCGCGTCGGATTGAGAGCGGGATAAAAAAAGATTTTCCGAAAGGCTCATGCTTGGCACAGCACCATGCCCAAGCCGCTCTTCAGGCACAAAGCAAGCGCCCAACATACGGCGCTCAGAAACCCCGAGTTTTCCGGCGTTTATATTACGGATACGCATCGTTTCAGGAGCGCCCTGGCGACTTTCGCCTGAAATAGCGTCGAAAAACTCACCCTGACCATTGCCAGCCACACCGGCAATGCCAACAATTTCGCCCGCTTCAATATCCAGCGATATGTTTTTCAGCGCCACAGAAAACGGTCCGGCAGGCGCTTGCGATAAGTTTTGAACCGATAATAAAATTTTGGGCGTTACCGCACTTTTCATAGAACCGTCACGCTTCACCTGCGCAATCTCACTGCCGACCATCATGCTTGCCAGTGAGCCGGGCGTTTCCAAGCGGGGATCGCAGCTTCCCACCACTTTGCCATGGCGAAGAACGGTAGCACGGCTGCACAGACGGCGCACTTCGTCCAATCTGTGACTAATATATAAAATTGATTTGCCCTCATCGCGCAGGCGCTCAAGGGTCTCGAACAGTTTATCGACCTCTTGCGGCGTCAGCACGGATGTCGGTTCATCCAGAATAATGAGTTGCGGTTCCTGCAACAGGCAGCGGATAATTTCAATGCGTTGGCGCTCGCCAACCGATAGATCACCGACCAACGAATCCGGATCAAGCGGCAGTCCATATGCCAGACTCACGCTGCGCGCCTTCTCGGCAATCTGCGAGATTGGTATGGATTTGCTCAAAGAAAGCGCAATATTCTCAGCGGCTGTCAGTGCATCAAACAGCGAAAAATGCTGAAAAACCATGCCTATACCAAGGCCTCTTGCAAACGCCGGGTCAGCAATGGAAACAGCGTTGCCTTTCCACATAATCTCACCGGCGCTTGGCTGCAGCGTTCCATAGAGCATCTTTACAAGGGTAGATTTTCCAGCGCCATTTTCGCCAAGTAATGAATGGATCTCGCCTTTTGACACGACTAAGCTGACATCGTCACACGCACGCAACGATCCGAACAGTTTTGTAACGCCTTTGACTTCCAAAAGCGCGGGATGCTCTAACGCCATTGATACCCCGGTCAGCTTCTAACGGGCTTTTCAGCTATAAGTTAACCGGAAAAATATCGAAATGAAAAGAGCCAAATGGTGGCTATCTATTAATATCTTTTGCACTGCACAATTCTGTCTTAGAGCAAGTCGGGTTCAAACGGATTCAGCATTCACCCCCGAGAGTCGGGCGATTTCTGATATTTTTGGATTGATTTGAAATCGACTTGCTTTAGTTAAGCAATATCGTATTTCTGGTAGTCTTACGACTTTCCAGACTGCGCGGTCTCATAATTGAAGTGCAACATCGGTTTGTTGACACTGTTTTGTAAAGACTTTGAGAGGAGTTAGGAAGCCTGGAATTGCGCGGGGTCTTGTGTTGAGGCTGTTTGCTACTTTGTCGAGACCGGCTTGGGAGTAGATGGACAGGTCGATGCCCTTTGGCAAATACTGTCGAATGAGGCCGTTTTCGTTGCCGGGCCTCTGCCAAGGTGAGTGCGGGTCGCAAAAGAGGATCTTGATGTTAAGTGCCGCCGCCAGTTGCTTGTGTTTGGCCATCTCCTTGCCCTGATCACAGGTCAGGTTTTTGAGCATGGAGGCGGGTAGTTTTTTGAACACTTTTGTAAAGCCGTCCAGTGCTGCCTGACTGCCGCAATCCTTCATTTTGGCCAGCACAACGAACCGGCTTTTGCGCTCAAACAGCGTTCCGGCCGCGCTGGCATTGCTTGCGCCTTTGATGAAATCGCCCTCCCAATCACCCGGATATTGGCGGGTCTCAACAAAATCAGGCCTTTCATGGATGGAAACCATGTCAATGAGCCCGCCGCGCTTGTCTTTTGTTGCAGGGCGGGGCCCGCGCTTGGGCTTGGCTTGGCGCAGCAATTGGCTTGGCGCAGCAAGTTGATCAGTTCCTTGCATGCCTCGCCGCGTGGCATCGTGGCATCACGTAAATCGCCCGATAAATTGTCTCGTGGCTGATGGTTCGCAGGGCGCAATCAAGTTGGTTGCTGTTGTTCATTTGATTTAGGCTCAGGACCTATTAAATTTCTTGCGTGTCTCTTCGCTATCTGATTCACTCATCTCAGGAGGACATTGGGATGAGTGATTGGATTTGGCTTTCTGACGCACAAATGAGGCGGATTGAGCCGTATTTTCCGCTTTCGCATGGTATTGCCCGTGTTGATGACCGGCGGGTGCTGAGCGGGATCATCTTTGTCATCCGCAACGGGTTGCGCTGGCGTGACGCGCCTTCAGATTATGGACCTCACAAGACAATCTATAACCGGTTCATCCGCT
>JAYVRA010000019.1:0-36444 GCA_043776635.1 Phyllobacteriaceae bacterium | reverse complement strand
CCCCCCCCCCCCCCCCCCCCCCCCCCCCCCCCCCCCCCTCCGGCGAGTGCCATGTATTATTGGCTTGAAGTCGCAAAGGCTTGAAGTCGCAAAGGCTTGAACTTGCAAAGGCTTGCCACTCGAAGAGGCGATAGCAACATGCCCGCATTTCCTGTGCCTTCGCTCCTGTGCCTTGACACTTGACACTCACCAAAAATCACCTCGACCATTTCGCCAAAATTAACAGGGCCGGACCCTAGCCCTATTTGATAATTCCAATGCTGATGTCGGCGATAAAGGCCATGCTGCTTTATCGTCTTATTGAGAAGCTAATTGCCAATTGGCTGCTTAAAAAACTCGCAAAGCCAATAGGTCAATCGAACCAATTAGTTTCAGCCGCTTCAACAAAATTGACTTACCGACTTTTCGCGCGGTTGGACTGGCATTTCACATCAACAACGCCTAAATACCCCGACAAAGACAGCGCCTCTGGCGCTCCATTATTTGTTGCGGGAAATTTGACTGATGAAGGCTGACTATTACGAGACGCTGGGCGTTGCCAAAGGCGCCGATGACGCAGCGATGAAAGCCGCATATCGCAAGCTGGCAATGAAATTTCACCCCGATCGCAATCAGGGCGATGCCAGTGCTGAAGGCAAGTTCAAAGATTTGAATGAAGCCTATGAAACGCTCAAAGACCCGCAAAAACGTGCGGCTTATGATCGATATGGCCATGCCGCATTTGAAAACGGTGGTGGTGCGCAGGGCTTCGGCGGCGGCGGATTTGCAGATATTTTTGAAGATATTTTTGGCGAGATGATGGGTGGGCGCGGCCGTCGCCAGTCCAATGGACGTGAGCGCGGGGCGGACCTGCGCTACAATATGGAAGTGACACTCGAAGAAGCCTTTGCAGGGAAAACTGCCCAAGTGCGCGTGCCCTCGTCTATAACCTGCGAAACCTGTTCCGGCACCGGCGCCAAGCCCGGCACTCAGCCGACCACTTGTAACACCTGTGGTGGCGCGGGCCGCGTTCGTGCCTCACAAGGTTTTTTCTCCGTCGAACGCGCATGCCCGACCTGCAATGGCCGTGGCCAGATTATCAAAGACCCGTGCGGCAAATGTTCCGGCCAAGGCAAAATCACGCAAGAACGTAGCCTTTCGGTCAATATTCCAGCCGGTATTGAAGATGGCACACGCATTCGCCTGACTGGCGAGGGTGAAGCAGGCGTTCGCGGCGGGCCGCAGGGAGACCTTTATATTTTCATCTCCATCAAGCCTCATGCCTTTTTCCAGCGCGATGGCGCGGACCTTTATTGCAAGGTTCCCATTTCTATGACCACTGCCGCTCTCGGCGGCCAGTTCGAAGTGGCTACTCTGGACGGCACGCAAACGCGGGTCAAGGTTCCTGAAGGCACCGAGTATGGCAAGCAGTTCCGGCTTAAAGGCAAGGGCATGCCGGTGCTTCGACAAACCGTCATGGGCGATCTTTACATTCAGATCGACATTGAAACGCCGCAAAAATTGACAGGCCGCCAGCGCGAGCTTTTAGAGGAGTTTGAGAAACTCTCATCGAAAGAAAACAGCCCGCAATCCAGCGGTTTCTTTGCCAGCATGAAAGAGTTCTTCGACGGGTTCGCCAAATAGCGTGTCGCGATTGGCTTTTCTCTTGTCATGATGCGGTTTTTCCCGCACTGTTTTGCTGACTTATCATGAAAGACCCAACGCATGACCGACAGCCCCGCCCCTCGCGCCACCGGTACCCTCCGCGAGGGAGTTGGTTTTTTGAAAGCGTGGTTTAAAAAGCCGCAGATGGTCGGCTCAGTGTGGCCGACAGGCGCACCAATGGCGCGGCGTATGGCGAGTGTTATTGATGTAAAGTCCGGCTTACCAGTACTTGAGATCGGCCCCGGTACCGGAACCATTACCAAGGCAATTCTTGAGACCGGCATTGCGCCCGGCAAAGTGTTTACTGTTGAGTACAGCCAGGAATTTGTAGATAGATTGCGGATAAAATATCCGGCGATCAACATCGTTCAGGGCGATGCTTTTGATTTGAACCAAACCTTGGCCGGGAAAAACCAAACAAAATTCGATTGCGCCATATCCGCACTGCCACTGCTCAACTTCCCGCTCGAAACACGCATTGCCTTTATCGAAGACGTATTAGCCCGCATCCCCGCCGGTCGCCCGCTCATTCAGTTTTCCTATGGCCACAAAGCGCCCGTGGCTGCAAAATCCGGTAGTTTCACGCTGGAGCGCTATGATTTTGTGCTGCGCAATATTCCGCCAGCGCAATTATGGATTTACCGGCGGGCAACTTGAAATTTTGATTTGCAATATTTTCAAACCGACAAATTTTCGCTTAATAACGACGTAATTATGGCTCTGACTACTTGTAGTTTTGATTAAATCTTCCCAAAGGGAAGACAGACAAAACGGAGTTTTGATTTTGCTTCACGCGCTGACGAAAAAATTCACCAATAAATTTGATGACGAGCTGCGATTCTTCAAAGGGTGGGTTGATGGCCCGAAAAATGTTGGCACGCCGTTCCCCACAAGCGCCTATACCGGACGCTCCATGGCTAGTCACATCGACCCGACATCACAGTTACCGGTTTTAGAAATTGGCCCCGGAACCGGGGTAATAACGAGGGCAATTTTGAAACAGGGCACGCCGCCTGAAAAGATATATGCGGTCGAATATTCCGTGGATTTTGTTGATGGTCTTCGCAAAGCTCTTCCAAAGGTGAAATTTTTGCATGGAGACGCATTCGAGTTGGATAAGGTCCTGGGGGTCGAGTGCAGCTTGAAATTTGACTGCGTAATATCGGCAATTCCTCTCCTGAATTTCAAAATGCTGCAGCGGATTGATTATATTGAAGACTTGCTGGACCGAATTCCTGTCGGACGTCCGGTTGTGCAGGTTACTTACGGTCCCCTTTCACCTGTTGCCCGCGGTAGCGGCAGCTTTTCAGTCGAGCGCGCGGACTTTGTTTTCCGCAACGTCCCGCCCGCCCATATCTGGACATACAGGCGCAGGACAAGCTAAGGCATAGGCTCAATAAACGCAGGTGTGGAGTGCACATGAGCCCGAAGATTCTTGTTTTTGCCGGATCAAATCGTACCGGGGCATGGAGCGGCAAGGTCGCGGACGTGGCGATGAAAGAGCTTAGCCTGGCGCAAGCCGATGTCACGCGCATTGCCCTGATCGACTATCCGCTGCCGCTGATTGACGAAGACCTGGAGCGCGAAAAAGGCATTCCGGAAAATGCACTAAAGTTGGCCCGCCTGTTCGCGGCCCATGATGGTTTTTTCATATCCACGCCGGAGTATAACGGCTCCATTCCACCGCTTTTGAAAAACGTGCTGGATTGGGTGAGCCGTGTGAAACGGGATGGCGAGAGGCCCTTGAAACCCTATGCGGACAAGGTTGCCGCGCTGGCTTCATCATCGACCGGAACCTTCGCAGGCGTTCGTGCCATCGCACATTTGCGGGCAATTCTCGCGCATATGGGTATTCAAGTTGTCAGCCAGCAATGCTCCGTGCCCAACGCGCAGGATGCCTTTGATGATATGGACCGCTTAAAAGACGAGCGCACGCACGGCAATTTGCAAAAGGCCGCCACTGCTCTTGTGGAACATGCCGCATTCCTTTCAGGACAACGTAAATGACAATTTCTGCTACCCGAATGCGAGAGCGACTGATCGTTGCCTTGGATGTTCCTGATGTGAAATCTGCATCGAAAATAGTAACTTCACTCGGCGACAATATTAGCTTCTACAAAATCGGCTATCAATTGGCCTTTGCCGGCGGACTGGATTTTGCCCGTGAACTCTCCCAAAGCGGCCATCATGTCTTCTTGGATATGAAGCTGCTGGATATTGATAACACGATCGCCAAAGCTGTCGAAAACATCGCCAAAATGGGCATGTCGATGCTGACGCTACACGCCTACCCGAAAGCGATGCGTGCCGCCGTGGATGCCGCCAAAGGTTCGCCGCTCAAATTGCTTGGCGTCACCGTTCTCACATCGATGGACGAAGCGGACTTGGCGGAGGCCGGGTACAACACCGACCCGCAAACGCTGGCAAAACGCCGTGCCACGCAGGCTCGCGATGCCGGCATGGGCGGCGTGGTGTGCTCGGCAGAGGAGGCTTCCTGTGTTCGCGCAATCGTCGGACCCGATATGGCGGTGGTGACACCGGGCATCCGGCCCGCTGGAAGCGATAAGGGCGACCAAAAACGGGTAATGACACCGGGGGGGGCAATCCGTGCGGGGGCAAGCCATCTGGTGGTAGGCCGCCCGATTACCGGCGCAGAGGATATGGCCGCTGCGGCAAAATTAATTTTGGCCGACATGGCGCAAGCAATGGCGCAAACAAAATAAGGATAAAGACTATGGCAAAAGGCTATTGGATTGCCCGTGTTGATGTGCGTGATACGGAACGGTACAAAGATTATGTCGCCGCGGCGAAGCCGGCATTTGAAAAATACGGCGCCAAATTTCTAGCGCGGGGCGGTAATTTTCACCAGCTCGAAGGCCAAGTGCGGGCACGCAATGTGGTTATTGAGTTTGCCAGCCTGCAAACGGCGCTGGATTGCTTTAACAGTCCGGAATATCAAATTGCCGCCGCCATCCGTCAAGAGGTTGCAGATGCCGAGATGGTGGTCGTCGAAGGAATTGAGGCTTGACGCAGCCGGGGTTAGCATTGCGGCGTTGGCCTTAGGGTGTGGATCTGTTAATTTTGATGAAATGGCAGGTAAATGGCGAAACTATGCAAGGAAAACAGTGCAGAACGAGCTGAGGCCCGTTTAAACTGTTTGACGCCGCAGAGTGAAGCCAGTTGCCTGTTGGTGCCAGGATCGGGCGCTTTCCGGCGATTGCCATGTCGCAAAGGCTTGAAGTCGCAAAGGCTTGAAGTCGCAAAGGCTTGAAGTCGCAAAGGCTTGAACTTGCAAAGGCTTGCCACTTGAAGAGACGATGGCAACATGCCGGCATTTCCTGCGCATTGGCACTCGTGCCTTCGCTTTTGGCACTGATCAAAAATCACCCCGTCCATTTCATCAAAATTAACAGGTCCCGACCGTTATGATGAGGCGGTTGATGTTGCATTGCAACAGAAACATGTTACCGTTTACAATCGCAGCATCCGTGCTGATGTTCACCGGAGCCTGAAAAGACAATGTTTTACCAGTTTTATGAGATGAACCACGCTGCCCTTCAGCCCATGCGTGCCTTTGCTGATGCCACTAAAATATTCTACCGCAATCCGCTCAATCCCTTGTCCAGAAGCCCGATGGCCCGCAGCATTGCCGGTGCCGCCGAAGTTTTTGAGCGCATGACGCGCCGTTACGGCAAACCTCGCTTTGATTTGCCGGTAACCAATGTTGATACCAACGAAGTTGCTGTGATTGAGAAAACAGTCTGGTCACGTCCATTCTGTGATTTATTGCATTTTGAACGGGTCTTGCATAAATCCAGGCCGGGCCAGCCAAAAATCTTGCTCGTCGCACCTATGTCCGGCCATTACGCCACATTATTGCGAGGTACTGTCGAAGCAATGTTGCCGCATGGCGATGTTTACATCACCGATTGGATTGACGCCCGCACCGTTCCGCTCACCGATGGCCGGTTCGATTTGGATGACTATATCGATTATTTGATTGATATGTTCCATTTTCTCGGGTCCGACACCCATGTAATTGCGGTTTGCCAGCCCTCAGTGCCGGTTCTGGCGGCGGTTGCATTGATGGAAGCGCGTGGCGACAAGTCCGTGCCGGCGTCAATGACATTGATGGGCGGGCCGATTGATACCCGCGTGAAGCCGACTGCGGTGAATGCTTTGGCAGTAGGCAAAGACATTAAATGGTTTGCCGAAAAAGTCATTATGCCGGTGCCATTTCCCCACGCTGGCTTCATGCGCTCGGTTTACCCCGGTTTCTTGCAGCTTTCCGGCTTTATGAGCATGAATTTAGACCGCCATATTGATGCCACTAAGGATTTCTTCGGCCATTTGGTTCAAGGAGACGGCGACAGCGCGGAAAAGCATCGCGAATTTTATGATGAATATCTCGCCGTCATGGATTTAACAGCTGAATTTTATCTGCAAACAGTGGAGACTGTATTTATAAAACACAGCTTGCCGAAGGGCGAGATGATGCACCGCAAAGAGCTGGTTGATCCCTCGGCTATCCGCAACACTGCTCTGCTCACTGTTGAGGGTGAAAATGATGATATTTCCGGCGTTGGGCAAACCGAAGCGGCGCATAAACTATGTAGCAATTTGGCCGATTCTAAGCGTAAGCACCATGTGCAGCCGAAAGTTGGCCATTATGGCGTGTTCAATGGCTCGCGCTTTCGTGGTGACATCGTGCCGATGATTGTCAAATTTATCAATGATAATCGCGGTGGGTTGGCGATTGATAGAAAAGCCACTCTCAAAGTCGTGCGTGGGTAAAGCCTTTCACATGGATGCGTAGATGTTGCTTGGTATTTTTGGCCTCGCATTCGTTGATAACACAGGCGGTACCCGAGAGAAGCGCCCATTGGCGTATCTTTGCGCAAGGATAGGCAAGTTAAACAAGTCGGCGTGCCAGCGTTAATCATCTTTTAAGAACTATGAAACGGGGCGTTGACTCATCCCCCTCCCCGCCGTTAACGTTTTGTTAACGATGGTGCATGGTTGAGGGTGATTTATGAGTGCAAATTCAAAAGGACTTAAAAAAGTTCTTGGTGCGTCGGTATTGATGGTTCTCATATTCATTGGCCAAAATGCAGATGCCGCCACCTCGATGAAAACCGGAGCGTTAACGTCTCAACCCATCGGTCATTTTGAATTTTGCAAAATAAATGTCGAGGAATGCCGCATACATTCGCTCGGCGTGGCGGCTTTGGCTGCATCACAGAAAACAATGAAGCTGGTTGTGACCGTTAATATACAAGTGAATGCTGCCATAAGACCGGCCACTGATTTGGAAATCTATGGCAAGGATGAGGTATGGGCCTATCCGGTAACCGCAGGCGACTGCGAAGATTACGTGCTGCTAAAGCGCAGAATATTAATGAATAAAGGTATTTCTCCGGCAAATCTTCTGATCACAGTCGTGCGCAAACGCGATGGCGAGGGCCACGCTGTTTTGACCGTACGCACCCAAAAAGGAGATTACATCCTTGACAATCTGACGGATGACGTGCTGGCCTGGGAAGATACTGATTATCGATATCTTAAGCGCCAATCCACAGAACACACCGGACAATGGGTCGATATTGATCGTCCCCATGAAATTCTTGTAGGCGCCATTAAGAAATAGCTCAGTCTCATTTTCGTTTATGCCGCTCTCTGCAGACGGTCAGACGGCACGCGGTATGAAATCGCTTCGGCGAGGTGAATGCGCCCGACTTTGTCTTCGTCATCCAAATCAGCAAGCGTTCGTGCCACTTTTAGTATACGGTGATAGGCTCTCGCCGATAACTTCATGTGCTCGCTCGCATCGGTGAGTAATTTTAAACCCGCACTGTCCGGCATCGCGATATCCTCGATCATTGACGGCGAGCATTGCGCGTTGGTGGACAGCATGTGCAGTCCCGCCGCCTCAAACCGCAAGCGTTGCCTTGTTCGCGCTGCCGCCACCCGTGCGGCAACGACCGCGCTGGTTTCCGGCTTTTGCGGGCGTATAAGGTCGGCAGGTGTCACCGCAGGAACATCAACGCGCAAATCGATACGGTCCATCATCGGGCCGGAAATCCGTGCCTGATAATCCGACTGGCAGCGTGGCCCTCGTGCGCAAAGATGGCCGGGTTCTCCTGCCATACCGCAGCGGCACGGATTCATCGCCGCGATCAACTGGAACCGCGCCGGATAGGTGATGCGATGATTGACACGGGCAATCAGCACGTCGCCGGTTTCCATTGGCTGACGCAGTGAATCCAGCACTTGTGGATTAAACTCGGGGAACTCGTCCAAAAATAACACACCATTGTGAGCCAATGATACTTCGCCCGGCCGTGCACGAATACCGCCGCCGACCATAGCGGCCATGGAGGCTGAGTGATGCGGGGCGCGGAAAGGGCGCCTATCCGTCAATTTGCCATCGGCCAATTCACCGCCAATGGATGAAATCATCGAAACTTCGAGCAATTCACGCGGGCTTAGCGGCGGCAAAATTGAGGGCAGCCTTGCTGCCAACATGGATTTGCCTGAACCCGGCGGCCCCATCATAATCAGATTATGCCCACCCGCCGCCGCGACTTCCAAAGCCCGCCGCGCGGTTTCCTGCCCCTTCAGTTCGCTTAAGTCAGGCATAAAGGCAGGGGCAGTTTGCAGAGCAGGTTCCGGGCGCGTCAGCACTTGGGTGCCACGAAAGTGGTTGGCCATAGCAATGAGGCTGCGCGGCGCGAGAATGTCGATATTTTCACCCGCCCAAGCCGCCTCCGGCCCGCAGGCGTACGGGCAAATCAGCCCTTTTCCCAAAATATTGGCGCCAATAGCCGCAGGTAAGCATCCGGCGACGGAGGCAATTGTTCCGTCCAGCGATAGCTCGCCAATCACCACATATCCTGCCAACGCATCACCCGGGATTGCGCCAAGCGCGGCCATCAGGCCTAGCGCGATTGCCAGATCATAATGACTGCCTTCCTTAGGCAGGTCAGCGGGCGCAAGGTTCACGGTCACTTTCTTAGCTGGCATGGAAAGTCCCGAGGCATGTAGTGCCGCGTAAACGCGCTCGCGGCTTTCCGCGACTGCCTTATCACCAAGGCCAACGATATGGATATTCGCCTTGCCCGGCGCAATCATCACTTGCACATCAACCGCGATGGCTTCGATGCCCTGAAACGCAACTGTGCTGACCCGTGCTACCATTACAATTACCCCCGCAACACAACCATCCCAGTTGCAGTTGCAAATACCCACTCGCATCGGGGGAGAAAACCATAGTTTTGAGTCATATGCAAGAACATTTAGAGAACAATATTCAGCTTTAAATTTTGATCCTGTTGCAGGTGGTGGCAAAATCAGAACAAATGTTCCTTTAAGCGCTTGCCCTCCACGCAATCCCAGAACAGCGCCGCAATATCCGCGCCGCCAAAGCGTTTCACTTCTTGTATGCCAGTTGGCGAGGTCACATTGATCTCTGTGAGCTTATCGCCGATCACATCAATGCCGGTGAGTATAAAGCCGCGCTTTTTTAAGTCCGGTCCGATGCGCTCGCAAATTGCCATGTCACTTTTGGTCAGCTCAGACTTCTCCGCCCGCCCGCCAACATGCATATTGGAGCGGGTGTCATGCTCGGCCGGCACGCGGTTGACCGCGCCGACAGGAACGCCATCGATGAGTATGATGCGCTTGTCGCCAGTACGCACCGCAGGCAAATAGCGCTGTGCAATGATCTGTTCACGGGAGAGATTGTTAAACATTTCCAACAGGGAGGACAGGTTCTTGTCGCCCTCGCGAAGGTGAAAAACACCCGCGCCACCATTTCCATAAAGCGGCTTCAAGATTATGTCTCCATGCTCTTTTCGGAAGGCGGCAATCTCTTCCGGATCATTGGTTACAATCGTCTCCGGCATTAAATCAGGAAACTCCATCACGAAAATTTTTTCAGGGCAATTGCGCACCGAGGCCGGATCATTCACTACCAATGTTTTCGGATGAATGCGGTCAAGCATCAAGGTCGTTGTTATATAATTCATATCAAACGGCGGGTCTTGGCGCAGCAGCACTACATCCATTTCCGCCATATTGGTGCGCACCGGTGTGCCAAGATCAAAATGGTTGCCAGCCTCGCGCCGCAATGTCATTTCCTCAATTCTTGCCGTCACATCATTGCCGCTCATCGCCAGCCGGTCGGGCGTGTAATGAAACAACTGATGCCCGCGAGCTTGCGCTTCCAGAGACAAGGCAAAGCTCGTGTCGCCGTTAATATTGACAGTGCGGATATGGTCCATCTGGACAGCGATTTTCAACGACATGAAGGTATTTCCAATTGATGCTGGTCGGGCGTGAACATGGGCAGCTTTGGCGATCTTTGCAAGCTGGCAGTGACGGGTATGTCAGTGTTTATCGCTAAGCGCATCCGAAGCCCTAAGCACGGCTAAGGCCCCAAGAAAGGCAGAGAGGCTTGAAATCAGTGTTCCCCAGCCTACGTCAACTATAACCAGAGTGGCGTTCCAGTCACGCATAATGGTCCAGCTGGTCATTTCATAGCAGGAATAGGCGACGAACCCTAAAACCGCGCCATTGACAGCTCCTGTCTTTGAATTTCCGTCCCGCAAGGCGGGCAGTCCGGCAAGATATACTAATCCGAAAATATGAATGGCATAAAATAAGAGCGCAGGAACGAGCCGTAAACTATCCAACATGAGCGGTCCAAGATAGGTCAGAAACAATGGCCGCATGACCAATGGAATAATGAGCGCGTCCAAGCCTAGCATCACTGCGGCTGTCACACCCGTCAAAATAATCATTTTCATCGGATTGGGCACTCCGGTACTATCCGGTTGCCGCGCCTCGCCTATTGCGCGCCATAAGTAACCTCAGCTGCTGATTTTGGCCCTGATGCATCGAGTATCGATGCGCAAACGGGCGGCAAATCCGCCAGTGTAATTGGTTTTTTAAACACAGGCTTAGCGCCCGGCTTTGGCTTGCGCCAAGGCTCATCAGTAAACCACCATGCCAGCGCATCGCCGCAACCATCGCCTTTAACCACGGGCTCTTGGCCACGGCAATTTGGCGAATCTTTCGGGCAGGTGATGCGAATGTGCATATGGTAGTTATGCCCCCAATAGGGCCGTACTTTGGATAGCCATGAGCGATCGCCCGTTGCGGTATCACAGAGCTTTTTCTTGATACCCGGATGCACCAGAATGCGCTCGACGCGGGCGTAGCTTGCTGCGGTTTTGATGATTGCCATCTGACCTTGCGTCCACACATCCGGGTCAACATAGAGGCTGTCACCCTTGATCATTGATGTCGCCGAAAGATCTTCGCGCTCTTTTTTGGAGAGTTTACGGTCGGGCATCGGGGTCAACCATACGTCAGCATCCAACCCGATCTGATGGGAGGCGTGGCCCGTGAGCATCGGCCCGCCGCGCGGTTGGGAAATATCGCCAAGCAAAAGGCCATTCCAGCCGATTTTTTTGCCATCCGCCGCCAGCCGTTCCAGAATTTTTATAAGGTCCGGATGCCCCCAGTTACGGTTACGCGAAAGTCGCATGACTTGCCACGCAGGGCCATCAACGGGAATAGCAACGCCGCCGGCAAGGCAGCCCTTCGAATAGAAGCCGGCAGAGGCGGGTTCCGATAAAGCGGGTAATTTTACCGCACCAAACAATTCTTTGGCCGGCGTCTTATCCTTTGCCACACTTGCATCTATGCCCATCGTAAGCACCAGTGCGGCGCATACAATGTTGCGAACAACGGATTTTAACATGCGGGTTTCCTTTAGCCTTGAAGAGCCAAGCATTCCGCCATTATGGTTAGCGAAAGGTTAATTGTGGCAATGTTGGTTTGCATTTGGGCAAAACTTTGAACAGCGTTGGCAAAACCGCTTACACTTTTGCTAACGATGCTCTTTTTTGCCTTGTCGCATCGTTTAAACGCAAAACCGCTTACACTTTTGCTAACGATGCTCTTTTTTGCTTTGTCGCATCGTTTAAACGCAAAACCGCTTACACTTTTGCTAACGATGCTTTATCAACATCGTCATGAAGCGAACGGTCCGGCCCCGTTGCATAATTTTCATGAAATGAGACCCTGATGGCTCCTCCCAAAAAGCCTGCCTCTAAAGCCGCGAAAGGCCCGTCTCAGCGTATGTTGCGTGTTGGCGAAATGGTGCGTCATGCGCTGATTGAATCATTGCAGCGCAACCAGATTGTGGACCCGGTTTTGGAAATTACAGTGGTTTCGGTTACGCAGGTGACCATGTCGCCTGATCTTGGCGTTGCCACTGCCTATATCCAACCGCTCGGCGTTGCCGACCCGCAGCCGGTTATTGATGCGCTCAACCGGCATTCCAAGTTTATTCGCGGCACACTCGGGCCCGCGCTTCGCCAAATGCGCACCATGCCGCAGTTCCGCTTCAAGATTGACTCGTCATTTGATAATTACGCTAAGATTGACGCGCTGCTGCGCACGCCAGCCGTTGCCCGGGACCTTGGTCATATGAAACAAGACTTTGGCCATATGAAAAGTGATACCGGTGACGTGAACCCTGAAGATGGGGACGGCGATGGTGATGGCGAATAAGATTTAGAGCCTGACATGAACCAAAAACGCAAACGCCCGCAGCGGCCAGTCTCCGGCTGGGTTATTTTTGATAAGCCCTATGGCATGGGTTCAACTGAAGCCGTCTCGCTCGTCAAGCGGCTATACCGCGCTGATAAGGCCGGACACGCCGGAACACTTGACCCTTTGGCGTCAGGTATTTTGCCCATTGCGCTGGGCGAGGCCACCAAGACAGTGCCTTACGTTATGGAAGGCACCAAGGTTTACTCTTTCACTGCCGCTTGGGGTGAGGAGCGCAATACAGATGATCTGGAGGGCGTGGTGACGCATGCTTCCGATAGCCGTCCGGACGAAAAAGCCATTCGCGCCCTGCTGCAGCAATTCACCGGAATTATCAGCCAGGTGCCGCCGCAGTTTTCAGCAATCAAAATTGACGGTGCACGCGCCTACGATCTTGCCCGCGACGGCGAAACCGTTGAAATAGCCGCCCGCGATATTGAAATTGACCGCATTGAACTGACCTCCATGCCTGATGCGTCCACAGCAATGTTCGAGATCGAATGTGGCAAGGGCACTTATGTGCGCTCCATCGCCCGCGATATGGGCCGGATGCTTGGCTGCTATGGCCATGTCTGCGCGCTGCGCCGCCTTGTCGTGGCGCCGTTTGATGAGCAAGATGCGGTAACGCAAGAGATGCTGGAAGCTGCCAGCGCGGATACCAAGGCAAAGCTCGAAGCACTTGGTATGCCCGATGGTGTTGACGCTTTCGCCTTTGCGGAACTTGATGCCTATCTTATCGATCCCATCGAGGCACTGGAAGGCATCGTCCATGTACCGCTTTCAAGCGATTTGGCACAACGTATCCGCATGGGCAATCCGGCTATTCTGGGCGGTCGTGATGCGCCAGTGGAAGAAGACTTGGCGTATGCAACTGAAAAAGGCGTGCTGATTGCCATCGGCGAAATCCGGCGCGGGGCGTTTCACCCGAAGCGGGTTTTCAAAAAAAGTTAGTTTTTATGCCACGGCCTCGATATCCGCATCGCTCAGCGTATGGGGGACAATGGTGACAGGAATGGGAAAAGCCCCTGCGCGGCCGGCAATGGACTGAACAAGCGGTCCTGGTCCTTCCTTCGCGCCGCCCGCAGCCAGTATCAAAATTGCAATATCCTGGTCCTCGTCAATCAACTTATGGATTTGCTCAACCAGAGTTCCCTCGCGGATCACCACTTCCGGCTCCGTGCCATAAGTCTCGCGCATCCTTGCCACATGGCGGGCAATAACCATATCTGCCCGTTCACGCGCCTCTGCCCTCATGATTTTTTCCACACCCATGAACTGCTGAAAGTCGGCCGATTCAATGACATAGAGCAGCACAAGCACCCCGCCCGTGGTGTTGGCGCGCCGCGAGGCATAGGCTACTGCCCGTTCGCATTCCGGTGTTTCATCAACAACGGCAAGGAATTTGCGGCGGTGGCCACTTTCATGACTGAGACGTTTTGATACCATATAGCAATTCTGCCATTCAAAATGATTTCAGGCAAGATGCAGTCTTCGACAAGATTTAGGATTGCAACATGCCCAAAATATCTTTGACATCGCGCATGGTTTTTTGAGCAATCACACCAGCCCGTGTTGCCCCGTCCTTCAAAATTGCGTCGATATGGGACGGGTCGGCCATCAAGCGGCGCATTTCACCGGCAATGGGAGCCAGTTTTTCCACGGCCAAATCCGCCAGCGCAGGCTTGAACGCCGAGAATTGCTGACCACCGAACTCCGCCAGCACTTCCTCACGGGTTTTGTCTGAAAGAGTGGCATAAATGCCGATGAGATTATCCGCTTCCGGACGGCCCTTGAGGCCTTCCACCTCAGAAGGCAACGCCTCAGTATCCGTCTTGGCCTTTCGAATTTTCTTGGAGATCGTGTCTTCATCGTCGGTTAGATTGATGCGCGACAAGTCCGAAAGGTCGGATTTTGACATCTTTTTCTCGCCGTCCCGAAGCGACATAACGCGGGTGGCAGGGCCTTCGATAATCGGCTCGGTCAGCGGGAAATAGCCGTTGACCATATTGTCGCCAGCCTTCAGTTCAACCCCCAAACCAAGCCCGGCGATACGGTCTGAAAAGTCATTGTTGAACTTTTGCGCAATATCGCGGGCCAATTCCAAATGCTGTTTTTGATCGTCACCCACCGGCACATGCGTGCCGCGATAGACTAAAATATCCGCAGCCATGAGCGCAGGATAAGCGAACAGGCCGACGGACGCATTCTCACGGTCTTTGCCGGCCTTTTCCTTAAATTGCGTCATGCGTGACAACCAGCCCATACGCGCCACGCAATTGAAAATCCATGCCAGTTCAGCATGTTGCGGCACGCGGCTTTGGTTGAAAACGATGTGCTTGGCGGGATCAATGCCGGACGCAATGAAGGCCGCCGTGACTTCGCGAATGGATTTTGACAATTCCTTAGGGTCTTGCGGCACGGTGATGGCATGCAAATCCACCACGCAATAAATACAATTGCTGGTCTTTTGCAGCGCCACAAATTTGCGGATTGCGCCAAGATAATTGCCAAGATGAAGATTGCCGGTCGGCTGCACGCCGGAAAATACGAGCGGGGTAAATTGTGTCATGTCAGGTCCAAACGCTGATGGAGGGCGGTTCTCAATGGCCTGCTCTATGAACGAGCAGGCATGTTCTTTCAAGCACCATCATCACTTGGCACAGCAGGCTTTGCAGACCCGCGCTTGAGGCTGCGGCGCAACATTCCGAAATCCGCGCCGCCAATGGCAAAGGCCGATGTGAAATAGACCAGCATGGCAAGGCCGATGAGGCTGAGCAGCACCGGCACCTGTTTGAGCACTGGCGTTGCGGGTTGGAGGTAGGCGCCAACATAAGATAGCGCCACCTGCACCACGCCAGCCATAATGGCGGCGGAAACAAGCAAGCGAATTATGCGGCTGCCCAGCGCCTTGTCCCATATCCAATGGCCGCGCCTGATGAGCGTAGTGAACAGCAATATCACGGTGAGCCAGCCGGAGACAGTAGCGGCAGTGGCGATGCCGCGCTCGGAAAAATACGGAAACAGCGAGATCGCCAGCGCGCAATTCACCGCCACCGAAATCATCGTAAAGCGCATCGGCGTTTTGGTATCTTCGCGGGCGAAAAAGCCCGGTGTCAGCGCCTTAATCATGACAAAGCCCGGCAGGCCCAAACCATAAATCGCCAGTGTGGAGGCGACGTTGGATGTCATGGCGGGCGTAAACGCGCCATGCTCGAACACCACGCGGATAAGCTCATCCGACAGCACCCAGATGGCGGCGGCGGCGGGAAGGGTGAGGAACAGTACAAACTCCATCGAGCGGTTTTGGATGTTATTTGCCTCGACCTCCCGGCCGCCACGCAGCGCGCGCGATAGTTCCGGCAGCAGCACAACGCCGACGGCAATGCCCACCACGCCGAGCGGAAGCTGATATAAGCGATCAGCAAATTGCAACGCCGATATGGCCCCGTCTTTGCCCGATGCGATCATCTGGCCGATCAACTGGTTGATTTGCGTCACCCCGCCCGTAATAGCCGCCGGAAAAGCCAGCCATAACAAACGCTTAACATTAGGTGTCAGGCGAGGGCGCTTGAATGTCAGCGACATGCCCGCATGGCGCACACCGGCATAAAGCACGCCCATTTGTAAAATACCGGCAACCAGCACCGCATAGGAAAGATAGAGCGCGGTTGTGCGGGCTTCAGTTCCAAACCAAATGGAATAGGCGAGGGCGGCAATCATCATCATGTTGAGAAACACCGGCGCGATAGCGGCAGCGAAGAAGTGATGCAAGGAATTGAGCATCCCGCTCAGCATCGCGGTTAGCGACATGCACATCAAATAGGGGAACATGATGAGCGCCATCTGGTAGGTAGCGGCGTATTTCTCCGGCTGGTTAACATAGCCAGGGGCGATAGCTGTAACGATAAGCGGCATTGCAAGTTCCATCACGATGGTCAGGAACATCAATACGGTGAACAGAACGCCGAATACCTCCTCTGCAAAGCGCTTGGCAGCGTCACTGCCACCCGCCTCAATTTCGCGGGCAAACAACGGCACGAAGGCGGCATTAAATGCACCCTCCGCAAACAGACGGCGAAACAAATTGGGCAAGATGAACGCCGAGTAAAAAGCATCCGCCATCGGACCCGTGCCCAGCGCCGTTGCCATCAATGTTTCACGGGCGAAGCCGAAGAAGCGGCTGACCAAGGTGGAGCCGCCGACAGTCGCAAATTTTTTAACGAGACTCATTTAGTGGCACCATTAAAATTAGCCAACGCGCACATCATCATTCCGGACCTACCCCCCTCTGCCGTCATTCCGGACAAGCAAAGCGCAGATCCGCAATGACGGAACCGCAAGGGATGCTCCCGGCAGCGAAACTCTTCATGCGCCAATTCTTTCCGGCGTCGGCAACAGGGCGATCAGGCGTTTGATAATCGCGCTTTCACGCGGGACGGTGGTGATTTTATGGCCCACCAAATCCGTCACATAAAACACGTCGATTACTTTTTCGCCAAAGGTGGTGACATGGGCGGAGGCAATATCCAAGTTCAGTGCGGAAATGCCTGCGGTTATCTCAGACAAGAGGCCCGGCCGGTCCAGCCCTTCGATTTCGATAACGGTGAATTTATCAGATAGCGTGTTGTTGATATCGACACGCGGCTCAATGCGGAACGCCTGCGCGTTGCGGTGCGGCTTTGCCCTTCGCGCCAGCATTTCCGGCAGGTGCGCCTTGCCGGACAGCATGTCTTCAATCATGCGGCTCACAGTTTTGGCGCGGCGCTCTTCGTCTTCGTTGAGGTCAAATTCGCGCGAAATTAAAATCGTATCCAACGCGCGGCCATCAGCCGTCGTGAAAATCTGCGCATCCACGATGTTCGCGCCTGCTGCCGCGCAGGCACCGGCGATAATCGACAACAGACGCGGGTGATCGGGCGCCAGCACAGTGATTTCCGTAATGCCTTCAAAGGCATGGGTCTTAATCATCGTATCCAGTTTGCGGCCCGCGTTGTCCGCATCATGAATAAATTTGGCATGGCGGATTTGGTCATCGAACGCCACTGTAAGCAAATAGTTGGGGTAATGCAGCGCCGCCAGCTTGGCCGCCTTTGCTTCCACTATGCCCATCAGCGCTTTAGCCAAAACCATCCTTGCGCTTTCCGTGCGCTCGCGGCGCGGCACTTCGGAGAAGCCGCCGGTGAGGAAAATTTCAGTCTCGTAAAACAGTGTCCGCAACAGCTGGCCTTTCCAGCCATTCCAAACGCCCGGCCCGACAGCGCGAATATCGCAGACCGTCAGCACCAACAGCATTTTCAAGCGATCCAGCGACTGCACTTTTTCCGCAAAATCCAAAATGGTTTTGCGGTCATTCAAATCGCGCGATTGCGCCACCATGCTCATGGTGAGGTGTTCTTCAATCAGCCAGGCGACAGTCTCAGTCTCACCGACCGAAAGCCCGAAGCGCGGGCAGAGTTTGCGCGCAATTCTTGCGCCCGCCACCGAGTGATCCTCAGGCATGCCCCTGGCAATGTCGTGCAGCAGCAGCGCGATGTATAAAAGTTTACGCTCTGATTTTAGCGAGGGCAACAGCGTTGCGGCCAGCGGATGGTCCTTGGCAATTGTGCCTTTTTCGATGCTGGACAGAACGCCGACACTGCGCAATAAATGCTCATCCACCGTGTAGTGATGGTACATGTTAAACTGCATCATAGCGACAATCTTGCCGAACTCCGGCACAAAGCGGCCCAGTACACCTGCCTCATTCATCCGGCGCAATGCCATTTCGGCGTTGTTTTCAGAGGTGACGATGTCCACAAACAACCGGTTGGCCTCAGGACTATTGCGCAACTCCGCCCCTATCAGGCGCAGCGAGCGTGTAACGGCACGCATCGCGTCAGGGTGAAATTCCAGCCCTAAGCGGTCCACTAAATGGAACAGCCGGATGAGGTTCACCGGATCTTTTTCAAACGCGCCGGCGCTCGCAATATTGATGCGGTGATATTCGATAACGAAATCCGGATAGCCGGAAATTTTCTTTTTGCGGCGCGAAAATGTCGAGAATATTTTCGTCAGGCCTGGAACAGATTTCGCCTGCACTTCTTCGAGAGCCGAACACAGAATGCGCGTTAGATCGCCGACATCTTTGGCAATCAGAAAGTAGTGCTTCATGAAACGCTCGACTGGCGACAGCCCCGGCTGCTCGCGGTAATTCAGCCGCGAGGAGATATCGCGCTGAATTTCAAATGACAGCCGCTCCTCGGCTTTGCCGGTTTGGAAATGCATGTGGCAGCGAACCGCCCAGAGAAAATCATCCGCCTTGATAAATTGCGTTAATTCGTCTTTGGTGAAAACGCCTTTGCCAACCAGCTCTCCGCCGGTCTTCACGCGATAGTAATATTTGGCAATCCAAAACAGAGTTTGCAAATCGCGCAGGCCGCCCTTGCCCTCTTTGACATTCGGCTCCACTAGATAGCGCGATTCGCCTTGCCGTTCGTGACGCAGGTCACGTTCCGTCAGCTTGGCTTGAATGAATTCCGGACCGGTGCCTTTGACGATTTCATAATCAAAGCGTTGCATCAAAATTTCAAACACGCCCTCATCACCAAGGATAAGCCGCGCCTCAAGAATTGCCGTGCGCACGGTAATGTCAGATCGCGCCATGCGGATTGCATCATCCACACTGCGCGTAGCGTGGCCAACCTTCAGGCCCAAATCCCAAAACGTATAAAGAATGAACTCGATGACCTGTGTGCCCCACGGCGTTTGTTTCCAAGGCATCAAAAACAACAGATCAATATCCGACCCCGGCGCCAGCGTGCCGCGCCCGTAGCCGCCAACAGCCAGCACCGCGATGCGCTCACCGGCGGCGGCGCTGCCCAGCGGGTAGATTTTGGTGGAGACAAAATTGAAAAGTGAGCATAGAATGCCATCCATCAAACCGGACAGGCGCATGGCACAAATCAGCCCGCCGCCATCTTTAAGAAGCATCTCTTCCGCCGCACGGCGGCCATGGGCCAAAGCCTCTTTGAAAATCTCCACCACCTTTGGCCGTATGGTGATAGCATCCATCGTGCCGGAAATTACTGACGCCATCTCACCAAGCCGCAAATTCAGCGCAGGGACATCAATGATCTCATCAAGTTTCAAGGCGTGCGGCATTTATTATTCCAGCATAAATTCAGGCCCGCTCTATAAACGGATTCGCCGACAAGAGAAATGGAAACCTCGATTGCGGCTGGCGCCGCCTCCGGATGGTTTGCGCATCATCTGCGTACCGTTTCCGTACTCATTCCGTGCGTTCGCCGACCACTTCCCGATCAGGCTTTGGATAGTGATTTGAGGCGATACAAAGCCTCCAGCGCTTCACGCGGAGACAGCTCATCAGGGTTGATATTTGTGAGTTCTGTGAGGATTGGGTTGCTCGTAGAAACCGGCTCAGGGGCTTTTCGGACTACGGCTGAAAACAGTGGCAGGTCGTCTATGAGACGGCTCGCCTTACCCGCGCTATCGCCGGTTTCGAGCTGTGCCAAAACCGCCTTCGCACGCTCCACCACGGCTTCCGGCAGACCCGCAAGACGTGCCACTTGCACGCCATAGGAGCGGTCCGCAGAACCCTTGCCGACCTCATGCAAAAACACCACGTCGCCATGCCATTCTTTGACCCGCATGGTGACATTGGAGATGCGCGGCAACTTTGCAGATAGCGCAGTAAGCTCATGAAAATGCGTGGCAAACAGCGCCCGGGATTTGTTCACTTCATGCAAATGTTCAATGCTGGCCCAAGCAATTGACAGCCCGTCAAAGGTCGCGGTGCCACGGCCGATTTCATCCAAAATCACCAGCGAGCGCGGGCCGGCCTGGTTCAAAATAGCAGCCGTTTCAACCATTTCTACCATGAAGGTGGAGCGGCCACGGGCAAGATCATCCGACGCACCAACCCGCGAGAATAACCGGTCGATAATCCCGATATGTGCCGCACCGGCGGGCACAAAGGAACCTGCCTGCGCCAGTATCGCTATTAGCGCATTTTGGCGCAAAAAGGTGGATTTACCACCCATATTCGGGCCGGTTAACAGCCAAATCGCGCCATTCACGGCGTTTTCTTGCGGCGAGAGATTGCAATCATTAGCCACAAACGGCGGCTGCGCGGCACGGCGCAAAGCCTGCTCCACAACTGGATGGCGGCCCGCAACAATCTCGAAAGCGTTGGTGTCATCCACCCTCGGGCGGCAATAGCCCTCTTCCTCTGCAAGCATTGCAAAGCCTTGCGAAACATCAATGATTGCAAGGGCTTGCGCCGCACCGCGGATTTCATCCGCCGCGTTCACGCAAAGTTTGCTCAGTGTTTCATACACTTCCAATTCAATTTGCAGCGCGGTATCCGCCGCGCCCGCAATCTTGGTTTCCAGCGCTGCAAGGTCCACCGTCGTGAACCGCATAGCGTTTGCCATGGTCTGGCGATGGATGAATCTGGCCTTGCGCTCGGGCGATCCATTCATCGTATCGGCATGGTTCGCCGTAACTTCGATATAGTAACCGAGGATATTATTATGGCGGATTTTTAACGAACGGATGCCGGTTTCCTCTTGGAATTCACCCTCCATTTGCGCAATGATTTTGCGGCTCCGGTCACGCAAATCGCGCAGCTCGTCCAGCTCATTATGGTAACCCTTGCGCACAAATCCGCCATCGCGCTTGAGCAAAGGCAGGTCTTGCGCCAACGCACTCTTGAGTGCAAATTCGAGGTGTTCCGGCGCTTGCGCCAGCGCCAGCGCGGCCTTGGTAAACTCGGCTGGAAGCGTCAAAGTATGCAGGTGTTTGGCGATCTCGCGGCTCGAGAAAATGCCCGCGCTTAGTGCTTGCATGTCCCTTGGACCACCGCGATCCAAGGCCAGTCTTGACAGTGCGCGGGGCATATCCGGCGCGTGACGAAGGCTGCTTTGAAGGGACGAGCAGAGGCGATTATTGCTCATCAAAAAGCTTATGGAATCAAGACGTTGATCTATAAAGTTGACACCTGTCAACGGTGCCATCAGACGCTCCGCAAGCAGGCGCGCACCGGCTCCGGTAACGGTTCTGTCAATAGCGCGAAGGAGCGATCCTTGCCGCTCGCCCGACAAGGTTTTCACCAATTCCAAGTTCACCCTCGTTGCCGGATCGATGAAAAGCGAGGAGCCCGTTGTCTCGCGTTCCGGCCTCGCCAACGGCGGACGGGCGGCAAATTGGGTCTTTTCCACATAGGCAATTGCCGCTGATGCGGCGGCCAATTCAGCCCGCGAAAACTGCCCGAAACCATCCAGCGCCGCTAGATTAAAATAGCGCAAGATGCGGCTCTCAGCGGTTGCGCTGTCAAACAGACTGGAGGGTTCCGCCCGCACGATGCTGCCTAAAATATCGAAGGCCGCCCGAAATTGCGGGTCGTGAAAAACACTGTCCGCAACGATCAATTCGCGCGGATCAACCCGCAAAACATCCGAGACAAGGCGCAATAAATCGGTTTCGGCAACGCGGAAAAGTCCTGTGGAAATATCAATCCAAGACAGCGCCAGCGTCTGTTCCGTACCTTTGATGCGGCCCATTGTCATTAAATAATTGGCTTCACCCGGGGCCAGCAGTCGCTCTTCGGTGATGGTTCCCGGCGTCACCAGCCGCACCACATCGCGCTTAACGACTGATTTTGCGCCGCGCTTTTTGGCTTCTGCCGGATCTTCGATTTGCTCGCAAACCGCAACGCGAAAGCCAAGACCTATCAGCTTTTGCAAATAATCATCCGCCGCATGAACCGGTACGCCACACATGGGAATGTCTTGTCCAAGGTGTTTGCCGCGCTTGGTGAGTGCAATGCCCAGCGCCCTGGATGCGATCACGCTGTCCTCAAAAAACATCTCGTAGAAATCGCCCATCCGGTAAAACAACAGAGAATCCGGATTGGCTGCTTTGATTTCTATATATTGTTCCATCATCGGCGTGACGCGAAACGGCGAGTCTGCGCCTGCCGCATCATAGCCGCTTTGCGCTGCGTCCGTATTGTCACCCGTTCTTTGATATTCGATCAAAACTGCTTGCTCCCACCGTCTGGCAAGCCCCTAACAGTTTTCGTTGCCAATGGAAATCAGGCCGCACCTGCCGTCTGACGGTCCCGTTTAGAGCCGCCCCGGGCTTTCAGAACGCCCTCCAGCCAGCCTGTGCGAAGCTCCGGCACGGACGAGAGAAGGTTTTCGGTATAAGGATGGTAGGGCGGCGCAAAAATCTTGCTGGTCGGGCCTTCATCAACAAGTTCGCCCTTGAGCATGACCGCCGTGCGATGCGCGATGCGGCGCACGATACCCAAATCATGGGTGATAAAGAGGTAGGCAACGCCAAGCTCGGACTGCAATTTGTTGAGCAGTTTCAAAATTTCATCGGCAACCAATTGGTCCAGCGCCGAAGTCGGCTCATCGCAGATAATCAAATCCGGCTCGGCAGCCAGCGCGCGCGCAATACAAATGCGCTGCTTTTGCCCGCCGGATAGTTGCGTGGAAAGGCGCGCCGCATAATCTTCCGGCAAACCAACTTGGCCCAGCAGTTCCGCGACACGCGCGGCGACTACGGCTTTCGAGCGCTTGAAATAAAACTCAACCGGACGACCAATAATCTCGCCGATAGTCTGGCGTGGATTGAGCGCCACATCCGGCAGCTGATAGATAAACTGTATCTTCTGCAAATCTTCGATCTTGCGATCTTTCAGCGCCTTGGAAAGCTCAACGCCATTATACTTCACCGAACCGGAAGTGCGGGGGAAAAGACCGACGATCAACCGCGCCAGCGAGCTTTTACCCGAGCCGGACTCGCCAACCACCGCCACAGTCTCGCCCTTGGCAACAGTGATGGAAACATTGTTGACGGCCTTGAACGTGGCATACATGCCAAGTGCGTTTTTCACGTCGAGAATGATTTCGCCGCGTGGTTTATCGAGCGAGGACGATAATTTATCCGCCTCTTTACGCTCGGAAACCAAAGCCGTTGTGTAGGGGTCGCTCGGCGCGGTCAGCAACTTGTCTGTCCCGTCAATTTCGATCATCTTGCCGCCGCGCAGCACCATGATGCGATCCGCCACTTGTGCCACCACGGCCAAATCATGGGTGATATAGAGCGCAGCCGTATTATAATCGCGAATAAGCTTCTTGATTAGCGCCAGCACTTCAATCTGTGTCGTAACATCCAGCGCCGTTGTCGGCTCATCAAACACTAAGAGATCAGGGCGGCACGACATGGCCATGGCTGTCATCGCCCGCTGCAACTGCCCGCCGGAAACCATATGCGGATAACGCTCGCCGAATGTTTCAGGGTTTGGCAAATCAAGTGATTTGAACAATTCCAGTGCCCAAGCTTTCGCTTCGGTCTCGCTCATAATGCCATGTTGCACCGGCATTTCGATGACTTGATCAATAATCCGGTGAGATGGATTAAATGAAGCCGCCGCACTCTGTGCAATATATGCAATACGGTGTCCGCGCATTTCACGCCGTCCGTCAGAGTCCAGCTTTCGAATGTCAACGCCATCGATTTCCACAGTACCGCCCGTGATAGAACAGCCTGCCCGCGCATAGGCCATAGCACCAAGACCGATGGTGGACTTACCCGCTCCGGACTCACCGATAAGGCCCAGCACTTCTCCGCGCTTTAATTCCAGTGAAACATTATCGACAAGAACCTGCCCGCGAATTGACTCAATACGTAGATCGCGGATTTTCAATACTTGTTCGCTGTCCATGATTACATCTCCGCCGATGCGCCGGATGGACGCGCGTTAATTGACAGGATCCAGTCCACAATCAAATTCACGCCAACGGTCATCAGCGCAATCATTGCTGCGGGCCACAGCGGTGCGGAAAGGCCGAAGGAAATCGCTTTACCGTTTTCGCGCACCATCCCGCCCCAATCGGCATAAGGCGGCTGAATACCCAGCCCTAAGAATGACAAACCGGCAACGAAGAGGAAGTTGAAGCAAAAGCGCAGGCCGAATTCCGAAATCATCGGCGGCAACACGTTTGGCAGCACTTCGCGGCTGATAATCCACCACAGGCCTTCGCCGCGCAACTTGGCTGCCTCCACATATTCCAGCACAGCAATGTTCATAGAAACAGCGCGGGCAAGGCGGAACACACGAGTTGAGTCCAAAATCGCAATGGTCAAAATCAGCGTGGTAAGTGATGAGCCGAACACCGAAAGAATAATAAGTGCAAAAACAAGCAGGGGAATCGAAAGCATGATATCGACGATGCGTGACAGTATGTTGTCAATAATCGGGCCGCCGGTGGAGGCGAGAAGCCCAAGCACGGTGCCAATAATAAAGGAAAGCGTGGTGGTCGCCAGCGCAATACCAATGGTCATACGCGCACCATAAATGATACGGGACATCATATCGCGGCCAATTTGGTCTGTACCCATCCACGAAGTCGCCGAACTGGGAGCCCATGTGTCGCCGACAGTTTCCGCTTGGCCGTAAGGCGCTATCCATGGCGCGAATAATGCAAGCACAACGAATATCCCGACAATGACGAGGCCCACCCATGCGGTTGCGTTCGGCTTATATCCTAAAATTGTCATGACTAGCCCGCCTTGTTTGGTTTGCGTAAACGCGGGTTAGCCAAAATCGCCAGCACGTCTGCAACGGTATTGAGTGTGATAAAGGTCGCGGCGAACAGCAATCCGCAGGCTTGGATGACGGGAAGGTCGCGCTTGGTAACGCCGTCCACCATATATTGGCCGACGCCGGGGTACACAAACACCACTTCGATAACCACCACGCCAACAATGAGATAGGCTAAGTTCAGCGCAACAACCGAGATAATTGGTGCGGCGGCATTTGGCAGCGCGTGTTTCATAATAACGCGGGAGCGCGGCATACCTTTGAGAAACGCCATCTCAATATAGGGTTGAGACATAATGGAAAGCACCGAAGAGCGCGTCATGCGCATCATGTGCGCAGTCACCAGCATCGTCAGGGTAAGCGCCGGCAGCGCAATTTTCATCAACATTTGGCTGAGCGGCATTCCATCGAAAATGGTTGAGAGCGAGGGAAACCAGCGCAGCTTCACGGCGAAGATTAAAATCAAAATATAGGCGGTAAAAAATTCAGGAACTGAGATTGTTGCCAGCGAAACAATATTCGCCAGCCTATCCTGCCACTTTCCCTCGTTGATGGCGGCAATGATACCAAGACCGACGGCCAGCGGCACGGCAACGAGCGCAGCCGTGCCCGCAAGGAACAACGTATTCTTAAATTTCTTCATTAAATCTGGCAAAATTTCGCGCTTGTTTGTCAGCGCGTGGCCTAAATCACCATGAAGAGCGCCATTAAACCATTCAAAATAGCGCACGTATGCGGAGCGATCGAGACCAAGTTCGTGGCGGAATGCTGCGAGCGTTTCCGGTGTTGCGCCTTGGCCTAAAACCGCGCTTGCCACGTCACCGGGCAGGATTTCTGTGGCGGCAAATATCAGTGCACTCACCGCCACCAGGGAAAGAAGCCCGAGGGCGACCCGTGTTAGAATAAATTTTAACATCAGATCGCCCCTGGTTTTCTTATAATTTAGTCAGACTGGCCTCAAGCAAACCAGCCTTTTTCAGCAATACGATTGTCATTGAGGTCATAACGGGCATGCGGTGCGTTGCCCATTACGTTCTTGGCATAACCGTCCAGATAGTCGGTAATCGCAAAGCAGATCATGCCGCCATCTTCAGCGATAAGTTCCTGCGCACGGCCATATTGTTCCTTGCGCTTGGCATCATCAAGCTCAACGCGAGCATCAATGATAAGCTTCTGGAACTCTGGATTGACCCACTTTGAATCGTTCCATGTCGCCGGTACGCCTTTGTCGTCCGCACCATATTCTTGCGTGAATGTTTGGTCAGCCGAGAGACGGCGGCCCCAATAAACCGCGCAAAACGGCACTTTCGGCCATACATTGTCCCAGTAACCATCAGCCGAAACCTTGTTTACAGTCAGCTCAACGCCGGCTTTCTTCAAGGATTCTTGATAGATTTGGGCGCAATCAACCGCCGTCGACCAAGCACCTTCAGACGTCTGCAACTCAATTTTTGTTCCTGCCGCCAAGCCGGCCTTCTTAAAGTGGAAGGCAGCCTTGTCCGGATCGTAAGCGCGCTGCGGCATCGTAGTGTTGTAGTAAGGGTTCAGCGCATCGAGCGTATGGTCGTTACCGGCTACGGCGTAACCATTATAAACCTGCTTGATGATGGCTTCACGATCCATGCCGTATTTCATCGCAAGGCGAAGATCCTTGTTGGTGAACGGATCAGCAGTGACCTGCGCGACAAAGCAGAAGCGATTACCGGTACCCTTGGTGCGGGTGATGGTAAGATTTGCATCTTTCATCAACAGATCAACGGTGCGGGCATCAAGGCGGTTGCAAGCGTGAATTTCACCGGATTGAAGTGCGGCTGTGCGGGCAGCGGCGTCTTGAATGTTGCGAATTTCCACGGTCTCGAAGTTTGCGCGGCCCGGCTTCCAGTAGTCGCCACGGTTTTTAAATGTGAGACGAACACCCGGCTCGAAAGTTTCCAGCGTGTAAGCGCCGGTACCAATCAGCTTCTGCCAGTCAGTGAAGTCTTTCGGCACAACGATAATATGGTAGTCGCCGAGAATTACCGGGAAATCGGCGTTACCGGCTGACAGGGTGATCGCAACTTCAGTTGGCGAAACAGCCTTGATTTCCTTGATCTGCTCAAGGATGCCTTTGGCCGGAGATTTTGTATCGGCACCGCGATGGATCGCGATGGAATAGAGAACGTCATCAGCATCAAGTACTTTGCCGTTAGAGAATTTTACGCCCTGACGGATTTTGAAATTCCATTCAACCGCGCCTGGCTTGGCTTCCCAGCTTTCGAACAATTCGCCTGTTGGATTGCCTTTGTCATCAAATTCAACAAGGCAGTTACAGATGGCCAGCGATGCGCCGATCATTACTGAATCCGCGTAGGTACGTGGATCAAGCGAGTCAGACGCTGAACCGCCCTCCATACCAATGATAAAGTTGCCGCCCTTTTTAGGCTCATCGGCATAAGCCGACTGTGTGAACAGCGCGTTCGCTGCTGGAACGGTCAAGCCGGTTATCGCTGCCAATTGCATAAAATCACGGCGGGAAACTTGGCTGCGTGCAGCCAGCTTTTCCGCCGTTTTCAATTTATGTTCAAATTCGCTCATTTTGAGTGCTCCTTAGGTTTGGTCTTGGGCTCTATAGCATTACAGATGCGCAAGACTGTCAATCGGTTCATTGAGGGAAATTACCGGTGTCACATCGCTGTGAGAAAAGTCTACTCCCCCAATGGACATCCACCCGGTTTTGCGCGGACTAAACGTTAACGAAACGCAGTCCAATTGAGTTTCAAACTCTTAAAGGTTACGGTTTCCCGCCCATATTTTTTTGTCGCAAAATCGGACGTAAGCCCATGACTAAACCAATCTTGTGCTGCGACAAACTTGCTGCTTCCAGACGACATTGAATGTGAGAATTACGACGCGCCGACCTAATGTGATAAATTAGATTGGCTTAACGTGATGCCCTTCGCTGTGACCTAAGTCTTTGTCCGGCCATATCAAATTGCGCAAACGCTGTTTTAGGATTTTGGCTTCTGGAAAACCGCCATCGGTTTTACGATCCCAGATTATCGCTTCATCTGCCGTAATCACAAAAATTCCACCTGTCCCGGGAATCAGCGCAACCTGACCTATGTCCTGGCCGAATGTTTGCAACAACTCCTGCGCCAGCCACGTCGCACGAAGCATCCAATTGCACTGCGTGCAATAGGTTATGGCAATATGTGGCTTTGGCAAATCCATCAGTGCGCCTCGTCCCAATTACTGGCGGCACGGGCTTCCACTCGCAGCGGCACTTTAAGTTCCAGCGCGGGGAAGGCCGCGCCTTCCATGACGCGCTTGATGATGGGTATTGCCGCCGCTGCATCGCCCTCCGGCGCTTCAAACACCAATTCATCATGCACTTGCAGCAGCATACGCACGGAATCTAATTTGTTCGCGGCAAGTTCACCTTCCATGCGCTTCATAGCGCGGCGGATAATGTCGGCGGCGGAGCCTTGGATGGGCGCGTTTATGGCGGCGCGTTCGTTAAAAGCGCGGACTTGTGCGTTGCTGGATTTAATTTCGGCATAATGCGCGCGGCGGCCGAATATTGTCTCGACATAGCCGTGCTCGCGGCAAAAGGCTTTCGTGTCTTCCATATATCCCTTGATGCCAGGGAAGCGCTCGAAATATTTCTTGATATATTGCCCCGCATCCTCGCGCGGGATGGACAGCTGGTTGGCAAGACCGAACGCTGAAATACCATAAATGATGCCAAAGTTAATTGCTTTGGCTCTGCGGCGCACTTCGGACAGCATACCTTCCACCGGTACGCCGAACATTTCCGAGGCGGTCATAGCATGAATATCAATGCCGTCTGCAAAAGCTTGGCGCAGTTGCGCAATATCGGCGACATGGGCGAGAACCCGTAGCTCAATCTGGCTATAATCAGCGGAAATCAGCACATTGCCTGGCTCAGCGATAAAGGCCGTGCGGATTTTGCGCCCTTCCGCAGTTCGCACCGGAATGTTTTGAATGTTGGGGTCAGACGAGGACAAGCGCCCCGTGGTGGTGGATGCCAGCGAAAACGAGGTGTGCACGCGCTTGGTTCGGCGATTTATGAAGGTGGGCAGCGCGTCGGTATATGTGCTTTTCAGCTTGGTGAGCTGGCGCCAATCGACGATTTTGCGCGGCAGTTCAAAGCCCACGGCGGCCAGATCTTCAAGCACATCGGCGGATGTAGACCATTGACCAGTCGCTGTTTTTTTGCCGCCCGGAATAGCCATTTTACCGAACAGAATATCGCCCAGCTGCTTAGGCGAACCTGGATTAAAGCGCTCACCGGCTGCGATATAAATTTCCTCCTCCAGCCGCGCTGCCGTTTGCGCAAATTCGCCGGAAAGCCGCGACAAGATTTGCCGGTCAATGGCAATACCCCGCGCTTCCATGCGGGCGATGACATCGACCAGCGGGCGCTCCAAGCGCTCGTACACGGTTGTCATGCCTTCAGCCGCCAAGCGCGGTTTTAGTACGCGCCACAGCCTCATTGTGACGTCTGCGTCTTCTGCGGCATAGGCGGTGGCTAACGTGATATCCACCTGATCGAAGGTCAGCTTGGCTTTGCCTGAACCTGTGAGTTCTTTGTACGGGATCGGCGTGTGCCCGAGATGCTTGGTGGCGAGATCATCCATACCATGGTTGGTGCGGCCTGCATCAAGCGTATAGGAAAGAAGCATTGTGTCATCGAAAGGCGCAATGGTGACGCCGAGCCCACTCATAATGTGCCAGTCATATTTCATGTTCTGGCCGATTTTCAAAACCGCCGGATGTTCCAGCGCAGGTTTGATGGCCGCAATCGCTTTTGCCAGTGGAATTTGCCCTTCAACCGTGCCGCCGCCCAGCAAATCACCATGGCCGGTGCGGTGGGCAATTGGCACATAAGCTGCCTTGCCCGGCGCGATGCACAGCGAAAAGCCAACCAGATTTGCCTGCATCGCATCAAGCGAATCCGTCTCGGTATCGAAGGCGAGAACGCCCGCCTCTATGGCGTGCGCGCACCATTTTTCGAGCGTGGCGACATCCCTGATGCAGGTGTAATTTGTGGTGTCTATTTTTGTGGCAGTGGCTTCTGCTGCACGGGCTTCAGCAAGGGTTTGCGGAGTTAGATCACCAGATGGCGCGGCGGCCGGCTTTGCAACAGCGACTAGTTCTTCGGGAATTCGTGGTCGCGAAACACTATTGACCTCATCCAAATCCGGTCCATGAGCATGGCGGCCAAGCTCGATATTGACAGTTCCCGCATCTACATTTGACGCATCCGTGCCCGTCGCTTCCGCCACGCGGCGCGTGAGCGATGTGAACTCCATCGCTTTCAAGAATGCCACGAGCTTCGGCCCGTTGGGCCTGTCCATATGCAGCGCTTCGAGCGGCACGGTTAGCGGCACGTCTTGCTTCAGCGTCACCAGTTCGCGTGACAGCCGGATGTTCTCGACATTATCTAAAATGCTCTGGCGGCGCTTGTCCTGTTTAATTTCAGAGGCCCGCGCGATAAGCGTTTCAACATCGCCAAACTGTTCCAGCAAAGTCGCCGCTGTCTTCGGCCCGATGCCCGGAACACCCGGAACATTATCCGCCGTGTCGCCGGTAAGCGATTGCAGATCAATCATCATTTCCGGACGCACACCCCATTTTTCGACCACGTCGGCAATGCCAAGCCGTTTATCTTTCATGGTGTCATAAAGCGTCACACGGTCACTGACGAGCTGCATCAGATCCTTGTCGGATGAGATGATAGTCACGTCAGCGCCAGCGGCCAGCGCTTCTTTCGTGTACGTCGCGATAAGATCATCCGCCTCGAACCCTTGCATCTCAATACAAGGCAAATCAAAAGCAATCGTCGCTTGGCGGATCAGCCCGAATTGCGGCACGAGATCTTCCGGCGGGGCCGTGCGGTTGGCCTTATATCCGGAATAGAGGTCGTTGCGGAACGTCTTGGATGAATAGTCGAAAATCACCGCAAAATGCGTTGGCGTGACGCCCACAGACGTATCCCGCGCCTCCTGCACCAATTTCCACAGCATGTTGCAAAAGCCGGAAACAGCACCGACCGGCGTGCCGTCAGACTTGCGCGTCAGCGGCGGCAGCGCATGATAGGCGCGAAAAATATAGCCCGAGCCGTCCACGAGAAAGAGATGATCACCTTGTTTCATGCGGGTGGTTTAGCGCGGCAAAAGCTGTTGGTCCACTGACAGAATGTATGGAGGCACTCAAAAATTTGCAGGACAAAGCGGTACGCACGGAGTGCAATGTTGCGCCCTATCTCGCTCTTGGCTGGCGAGAAAGCAAAAACTTATGTTTAGCCCAGCATCAGTAAGTACCGTCACCGCCTGATACCTCCATCCGCCGTCACTCCCGGGCCGCGTTGCGGAACCCGGAGTCCAGAGTGGTAAGGGTCAGCAGTTTGCTCACAGGTTGGGACGTAATAGTTTGACTTAATTGTGAATTCGAAAATTGCATTTCACTTTCTAAAGCCAGAGCGACTGGATGCCCGGTTCCGCTACGCGGCCCGAGCATGACGGGCTTTCAGGATTTTTCGCTATTTTTATCCACACCGTAAATTCCGGTCTTATACTCCCCTTCGTGAACCAAACCGAAAGGCACTTTATGAACTGGCCGCAAGCCATCGACAGGAACCGGGATACACTGCTCAAGATTATTCTTGCGCTGTTGGTTTGGCTCGGGTTGTCGGAAGGCGGGGTGCTGAAAACCTTGCCACGGTTTCTTTATCGTAGAGCCATGCGCATTTTGGTTCCCGCTGAATCGGCCGTGCGGCGGCTGATTGTCATAGCGGTTTATGAGATGGAACTAAGGGGCGTGACATTTGCAACGCCGCTTAAAGTGCGCACGAAATTCACCAATTTCATGTTGCTCAATGCACCCGCCGCCAACAATGTGCCCGCGTTCAAGCTGCTTGATGCGCGTAAACTATTCGGGCTGGACGCGCCGGATTATTCTGAATTTGGTGCCTCTTGTGCGGATGATTACGAACGGGATGGTGAGGATTTTGCAGTTCCCGGCAGAGCGCCTGTGCCTGCCGCGCTGCTTGGTCAGCGTTTACTGGCCCTAAAGGCTGCGCTAGAAAATCTGCCCAAACAGGCCAAACGTCTTGCCCGCTGGTACGGGCAGCGCGACGCGGCCTATGCGCAAAACCTGCCACATCTCTTCTCGCCAATCCGCCCCGGTCTGCCGATCGGGTATCGCAAGCACAAGCGCCAAGAGATTGACGAGGTGATGCTGGATTGCCATTCGCTGGCGCGAGCGGCGCGGGACCGGCGGGATTCGTCGTGAGGGATTTCGCTCAAAATTTGTGTAAAAATTCCGCTGGTATCCACCAAGCCCGGCGCCTTCAACCTTGCCTGCCTCGCGGGAGAGGCGGCGCGAAGCACCGGAGAGGATAAGTTTGATGGGCTGATGTCAATGTTGCCGGTGCCGCTCACGGTTCCGTGGTCATTTCACAGTAATGTTACAAATCTGTAATGGTTTGTGTCCTTGAAATGCCACAATGTGGGAACCAAATGAACTATGCCGACGTTATAGTTGGTAACTGGAACGGTCCGTCCCCCGCCCGTCCAGTTTGCGGCAGCCTCATCCCCCTCTTGCAGGCTGCCGCCTTAGTTTGATTGCGTAACTTGAGTGAGACCGTCATGGCACCCCCCCCCGCCGTGGCGGTCTTTTCTTTTACGGGAACGTGAAACGGGATAGTGTCGCGCGAATCAAAGTGGAGACATCCAAATCATGATAGCAAAAGTGCTGGCGGAGATTGACCGCGCCTTGCCCGAGAGCTTGGAGCGCCTGTTCAAACTGATGCGCATCAAGTCCATTTCCACAGATCCAGCCTATGCCAAAGAATGCCGTAAAGCCGCTGACTGGCTGGCCGCAGATTTGAAAAGCATGGGCTTTGCCGCGACCGTCCGCTCCACGGCGGGTCATCCTGTCGTGGTTGGTCATCATGATGGCGAAGACCCGCATGTTTTGTTTTATGGCCATTATGATGTGCAGCCGGTGGACCCGTTGAACCTCTGGGACGTTGAGCCATTCGATGCCCAGGTGCGCACCCGCGCTGATGGTCACAAGGAAATTTTCGGGCGTGGTTCGGCTGATGACAAAGGCCAGTTGATGACCTTTTTGGAGGCGTGCCGCGCTTACAAAAAAGTTCAAGGCCGCTTGCCGTGCCGCGTCACGATTATGCTGGAGGGCGAGGAAGAATCCGGCTCGCCTTCGTTGAAGCCATTCTTGGCGGCCAATGCCAAAGAGCTGAAAGCCGACGTGGCGCTGGTGTGCGACACCAATATGCTCGACCGCGATACCCCGGCCATCTCCACGGGCCTGCGCGGGCTTATGGAAGAGGAAATCACCATCCGCGCCGCAAGCCGCGATTTGCACTCCGGTTATTACGGTAGCGCGGCGGCGAACCCGATCCATATCCTCACAAAAATTCTTGCCGATTTCCGCGACGATCAGGGCCGCATCACGATTCCTGACTTTTATGAGGGCGTGGAAGAAACACCGGCGCATGTGTTGGACATGTGGGCGGGGCTTGGCCGCACGACGGAAAAGTTCTTGGGCGAAGTAGGCCTCTCCATTCTTGCAGGCGAAAAAGACCGCACTGTGCTGGAACTCGTCTGGGCGCGTCCGACGCTGGAAGTGAACGGCATCACCGGCGGTTACACCGGTGAAGGTTTCAAGACAGTGATTGCCGCTGAGGCGTCCGCCAAGATTTCCTGTCGTCTGGTACATAAACAAGACCCTGACAAAATCCGCGCCGCGTTCCGCAAATTTGTGGAAGCGCGAATCCCGGCAGATTGCTCCGTGTCGTTCCACAATCATGGCGGCTCGCCAGCGGTGCAATTGCCGTATGACTCGCCGATATTGGCCAAGACCAAGCAGGCATTGTCCGATGAGTGGCCGAACCCGGCTGTTATGATTTCAATGGGAGGGTCAATTCCCGTGGTAGGGGATTTTAAGGGTATGCTCGGTATGGAATCCGTTCTGGTCGGTTACGGCCTTGCCGATGACCGCATCCATTCGCCGAATGAAAAATACGAACTGTCATCATTTCACAAAGGCACCCGTTCATGGGCGCGCATTTTGGCAGCACTGGCTGTTTAGGAGTTTTCTATGACCATCCGCTCTCACGAAGGCGATTTGCCAAATCTTGACCATTACAACGTTTCGTCTGTGGCCATTGATACCGAAACGCTGGGCCTCAACCCGCACCGTGACAGGCTTTGCGTGGTGCAAATTTCGCCCGGCGATGGCTCTGCGGATGTTATCCGAATTGCGCCCGGCCGGAAGAAGGCTCCAAACTTGGTGAAGATTTTGAAGGATCGCAAGATTACCAAAATTTTCCATTTTGGCCGCTTTGACATTGCGGTTTTGAACAATGCGTTTGTCACCGAGACAGCGCCGGTGTTCTGCACCAAAATCGCCTCGCGGCTGACACGGACATACACAGACCGTCATGGTCTTAAGGATATTTGCAACGAACTTTTGGATGTGCAGCTTTCCAAGGTACAACAATCGTCTGACTGGGCGGCGGATAAACTCTCGCTAGCGCAGCTCGAATATGCGGCATCTGATGTGCTTTATTTGCATCGTTTGAAGGCAGAGCTGGAAAAGCGTTTGGTCCGTGAAGGACGCACTGAAATGGCGGATGCCTGCTTTAAGTTTTTGCCAATGCGGGCAATGTTGGATTTGGCAGGGTGGCCGGAAGAAGATATTTTCGCGCATAGCTAAATTAGTGACTAAGCCGGATCATAAAATTCCAGTTATGATCCGGTCCAGCTTGGAGCCTTCTTTGTAGACAAGGCGCACCAGCGTTACTGTGAACAGTGCGACCACCGCACCACCTAAGATATCACTCACATAATGCGTGCCGACATAGATCCGGCTCACGCAAACCAGCAATGACAGCGCCGACAAAATCAAAAACCGTCCATTTAGCTTTTGGCGCATAAAGGCAAAGGCCACCGCAAAGGCAGCCGTGGCGTGATCCGAGGGGAAGGACCAGTCAGTGCTTTTGTCGATGATCAAATGTGATATTCCGGCGTCAAAGGGTCGGATGCGGTGGATAAATACCAGAATTATCTGGTTGATCGCCAGACTGAGCATAAATGACAATCCTGCTTGCACCGCCACATGGCGCACATGCGGGCGCTCATCAGTAGACCACCACTGCGTGGCGACAAAAAGAATGATTACGGGAACACCGGCCTGCGTGACCGCGACCATAAAGGCATCAACTAATGGCGCAGTACCGGCCAACGAGTTGATAAATTGAGTGAGTTGTATGTCCATTTTCGGCCTATGCCACAAAACTACGGGTCATTTCAAATTACATTCCGGTAAAGTTGCGAAAAAGCAGCAGTCATTGACATGAAATTATGACAATGACGCCAGCGGCAAAAGCGTCACATATTGAAAATCCTTGTTTCGTTTCGTTCGGCTTTCGTGGCATAGCGGCATTATGAACAAATCAAGCCTCCCTGCCCCGCACTCGTTCGACCATGTAAATACGTGGGTGTTCGATCTCGACAACACGCTATATCCGCATCACTCCAATTTGTTTTCGCAAATTGATGTGAAAATGACGACCTATGTTTCGCAGCTTTTGAAATTGCCGCGCGAGGAAGCCCGTGCGTTGCAAAAGAAATTTTACCTTGAGCATGGCACGACGCTCAAAGGGCTGATGATCCACCATAAAATTGATTCAGATGATTTTTTGGAACAAGTTCACGATATTGATTATTCTTGGTTGAAGCCCGACCCTAAACTTGGTCAGGCGATACGCGCGTTGCCGGGCCGGAAGTTTATTTTCACCAATGGCAATCGTAAACATGCCGAACGGGCGGCGGCGCAGCTGGGTATTTTAGATCAGTTTGAAGATGTGTTTGATATTGTCGCGGCAGATTTAGTGCCAAAGCCGGCACGCTACACTTATGATAAATTCGTCGTTAAACATGGCATCAATGGCAATGAGGCCGCAATGTTTGAAGATTTAGCGCGCAACCTTGTCGAACCCAAAGCGCTCGGCATGAAAACCGTGCTGATTTTACCGCATAATTTTGAGGCCAGCTTTGTCGAGGCATGGGAGCATGACGGCCAAGATGGCGAAAATGTTGACTACAAGACTGACGACTTAGCCGGATTTCTGAAAAGTCTGACAGGCAACGCTTGAAACAAAAACACCGGCCACAGGCCGACGTTTGAAAACCACTAGGGTCCGGCCCTGTTAATTTTGGCGAAATGGTCGAGGTGATTTTTGGTGAGTGCCAAGTGTCAAGGCACAGGAGCGAAGGCACAGGAAATGCGGGCATGTTTCTATCGCCTCTTCGAGTGGCAAGCCTTTGCAAGTTCAAGCCTTTGCAAGTTCAAGCCTTTGCGACTTCAAGCCAATAAGACATGGCAATCGCCGGAAAGCCCCCCGATTTTGGTACTAACAGGCAACTGACTTCAATCTGTTGCGTTGAGCAGATTGAACGGGCCCAGCCCATCCTGCACTGTTTTCCTTGCATAGTTTCGCCATTCGCCTGCCATTTCGTCAAAATTAACAGGTCCAG